>NZ_CP009283.1:4847500-5157500 GCF_000758625.1 Paenibacillus sp. FSL R7-0273 | reverse complement strand
CCTTCTGAGCCTTTGCCACATTATCAGCAGCAGCTTGTGTTTGTGTTTGAATGGCGGCAGCTGCTTCGTCTAATGTTTTCTTCCCTTGTACTACCTGAGTCAGTTCTTCAGAGAGAAGTGACCGAAAATTCAATTCCAATTCTGGAGATTTGTTCATGAGAGTATAACTTGTAATAGATGAACCGTAATTAGGTTTTAGTTTATAGAATGCATCCAGCTTGTATCCAGAGAACTCCGCAATCATTCGGGACAGGGGAGCACCAATGCTATTATTAGAGGTATTAGGTTTATAGTATTCTTTGGCGTAGTCTTCCCCATTGAAGTATTTAATGAATTCCCAAGCGGCATCCACATTCGATGCACCTGCCGGAATAGCCAGAATCTCCGAACCAAATACATATCCTGTTGACTTCCGGTCCTTAGAATCCGCAGGACCCGCAGCAATACCAAGCGTAAACGGTTTATAATTGTTTACTTTACTTTTTGCTGCCTGCAAGGACTGGAGCTGACTGACAGAAGCTACTATCATAGCTGAGCGTCCCATAATGAACGGACTGCTTTCCAGATAACTTTTGCCGGAAAGACTGATTTTTTCGTCAAGTACCCCAGACTTCGTGGCCTCGACAGACAGACGATAAGCATTTTTCCATGCCGTTGTGTTCGCTGTAGCCTTTAGAGTATTTGTGTCTACGTACGCTAACCCTTCTGTTCTTGCGATATCCATTACCAGATTGCCGGATCCAAAGGAGCTTAAGCCCCAGATTCTGGTGTTCTTATCTCCTGTAGCAGGGAATTCACCAGCGAGTCTCAATATTTCTTCCCACGTCATTCCATCACCTGGTGCTTCGACCTTATACTTTTTAAATAAATCAGCATTATACAGAAGAGCATACGACTCCGCCTTTGGGCTAAGCCCGTTAAGTTTGCCGCCGCCCAGTTCCTTTAATTCTTCGAGCAAGCCAGGGTATACCGTTGTCATGTCATACTGATCCCGTTTAATTAACGGTTCTAAATCTACCAGCTTTTTATCTTTAGACAGTTGCTGGTAATCATAGGGGGGCAGCATCACAAGATCCGGTGAATACTTTTGGATAGCGGAATTATAATCCGTAATCGAACCTGTACCTGTAGGTGCAAAGACTTCGATGTCTGTATCAGGGTAGTCCTTATTAAACTGCTTCCCGTACGTCCTGTTGAAATCGTCAGCATTCCAGTACAAAACTTTTAAAGTGTCTTTCGTACTCGCCTGGATATCCGAATCTGCAGAAACGGGTTTACCTATGCCAACACCAGCTGAAGTACCGATAAACATAACACTGAGACTAGTAAGCATGACCTTCTGTAACATCATTTTATTCAAAAATAAAACCTCCGCTCATTGGTTATTTCAAAGTTATTTCTTCGCTTTTTGCTTTTTCACAGCATCATCAAGGCTCTTTTGAACCTGGGTTTGAATGGAAGCCAGCGCTTTGTCTAGTGTCTTTTTGTTACTGATTACCTGCTTAATTTCACTATTCAAAATAACTGAATACTGTGCATTGTTAAAAGGAACTCCTATTGGATTGGTATATGGCGGTGTTTCCAGGTTTGGTTTTAATTTATAGAAGGCTTCCATGCTAAATCCTTTGAATTCTTTACTATAATGCATTCTTGACAGGGAATAATCGGAAAGCACCTCGGATTTAGATTTAGCAAAATCTGCTCCGTTATAAAATTTGACGAAATCCCAAGCAAGCTCTTTATTAGATGAACTGGCCGGAATCGCAAAGATTGAGTCAAGATGAATGTTACGTGTCATGTTCCGGTTCTTAGGATCGGCAGGACCTGCGGCAATTTTAACGGTAAACGGCTTGTACTTTGCAATAGCAGATTTATTTGCAGTTACATCCTTTAAAGTATTCATACTAGTCGTACTAACTGTCATAGCCGCTCTTCCCATAAGGAAAGGATCAACATCATATCCGCTTTTATTTGAGCCTTCTATCGAATTAGATTTTATTGCAGTGATAGCCATACTGTAGACCCTTTTCCAAGCTGCTGTATTAATCGTTACTTTAAGTGTATCAGGATTAAATCGGGTTAACCCTTCAGAAGTTGATATGCCATTTATTAAATAGGTGTAATTATCAAGTGGATAGTGAAGTCCCCAGACACGGGTGTCTTTGTTTCCTGTAGTCGGGAATTTTGCGGATAACTTGAGTATTTCTTCCCAGGTCATACCGTCCTTCGGTAATGGGACATTATATTTTTTGAATAAATCTACATTGTAAAAAAGAGATTCTGTGTTGAAGCGCGGACTTAGCCCGTAGAGCTTACCATTCACCTTCAATGCGTCCAATAATCCGGGATATAGGGTTGCAGTGTTATAATTGTCGCGCTTAATTAACTGTCCCAGTTCTGCTAACTGATTATCCTTGGACATCTGTTTATATTCAAGGGTGTTCAACATGACAACATCAGGGGTTTGCTTGGCGATAAAAGCTTTTAAATCTGATTTTCCATCCCATTTCACTTCCTGAATCTGAGTGTCAGGAAATTGCGATTTAAACAGGTTTTCATCGAAATAATATTTGTCTTCGTACAGCACCTTTAGCGTTTGTTTCGTGTTTACCTGGGGGTTTGAATTAGCAGAAGCTTTTTGAACCTGGCTAAAGCCTGCTGAAATAGCCACTAGCATAAAGCTCAAACCAACGATTACTGATTTCTTTAAAATATTTCTTTTCAAAAATAAAACCTCCACTCATTTATTGTTGTAAATGGTAATTCTCTTGTGCTGAACTAAGCATAGAAGAGAAAGCTTATCAGCCAGCTACCGAAATTCTTATCATTTCCTTAAATATTGCTGACGTTATTCATTGCACTGGAAATATCGCTTATAATTATTGTTCTACTCGTTAAGTTTTGAAAGATACAGGAATCATGGGAGGATCTATGGCGGAAAGTACGATTTTGATGGTGGATGACGAAGCGGAAATTATCCAATTGATGAATATCTATTTCAATAACGAAGGCTACAAGCTCCTGCAAGCGTCAAATGGGCTGGAGGCACTGGAGATTCTGCAGTCCCATCAGGTTGATTTAATTGTCCTTGATCTGATGATGCCCAAGATGGACGGGCTGCAGGCTTGTATGAAAATACGGGAAACGAATCCTATTCCCATCATCATGCTCTCGGCTAAAGGTCAGGATATAGATAAAATATCAGGCCTTAGTATCGGTGCCGATGACTACGTAACCAAACCGTTCAACCCGCTTGAACTGATTGCACGTATAAAGTCACAGCTTCGGAGGATGAATCATTTCAACTCCACTGCGTCTAACGCGAACGAAATACATATCGAAAATGTCGTTATTAATATTGCGTCCCATGCGGTAACGGTCGATCAGCAGGAGATCAAGCTGACACCCCGCGAGTTCGCGCTCCTTCACATGCTGGCAGTCAATAGAGGAATGGTGCTGAGCATGGACCGGATCTACGAGGAAGTCTGGAACGAGCCCTTTATGGAGTCAAAGAATAGCGTTATGGTTCATATCCGAAAGCTTCGTGAAAAGATAGAAGCTAATCCGCGTGAGCCGCGGATAATCAAAACCGTGTGGGGGATTGGATACAAAATCGAAGGCGTTCTAAAAGCAAGGGGTGAGTAGGATAAAACTACAGTGGCTGTATACAATTCGTTGGAGATTAATGCTGATTATGGTTGGAAGCCTGGCCCTAACAGGCGCAGCTATTTTTTTTGGTTATTTCATGGCCGGGGAACTGCAAAAAATCGAATACGTGGCTGTCCCGATTAATTGGAGCATTGAGCATGCCGGATCCGTTCGCGTGATGATCATCACTGGTATCATTCTCTTTCCCATTACTTTCTTCCTGGCCAGTCTCCGTTTGGTTCAGGATTTGCGCGAAATCAACGCAGGGCTGCAGGAGTTGTCGGTAGGTCGGTTCGGGCGTGTAATAACGGTCAAGGGCAAGGATGAGTTAAGCGTTGTGGCAGAGAGTGTGAATCAGCTCAGCAGCGAATGGGATCATAATCTGGAGGAAATTAGCCGGGGGTTGCAGGAGATTGCGGGCGGACGGTTCGACCATCAAATCCCGGAAATTGCCGGTAATAAATTGGGCGAGGTCGCGCTCAGTATTAACCGGATGAGTATGCAGCTGAAGCATTCGATAGCGGAGGAACGCAAAGCGGAAAAGACCAAAAATGACTTAATTACCGGTGTATCGCATGATCTTCGCACACCTCTGACCTCGATTCTCGGCTTTCTCGAAGTGGTCGAGGAGGACCGGTATCTGGATGAAGTGGAGATGCGTTATTACGTCCACATCGCGTATGAGAAATCCTTGTCGCTCCGGCGATTGATCGATGAGCTGTTCGAATATACACGAATCAACAACGGCATGCCGCTGGAGCTGACCGAGCTCGACATCGCCGGATTGATCTGTCAGCTGGAAGAGGAATTCGTGCCGATTACGGAGAGGGCAGGCATGGAGATCAGGCTGAACATGCAGGAAGAAGAATTCAAAATTCAAGCAGACGGGGGATTGCTGGTACGGGCGTACGAGAATATAATCGCCAATGCCATACAGTACGGAAAGGCGGGCAGATATATTGATATCGATATTGCCAGGGAAGAAGATGTGCTGGTCGTTCGGATCCAAAATTATGGAGAACCCATTCCGGAACGGGATCTGCCCTTTATATTCGAACGCTTTTACCGGGTAGAGAGCTCCAGGTCGAAGCAGACCGGGGGGACAGGTCTCGGACTGGCCATCGCAAAAAGCATTATTGATGTACATGGAGGGAGTATTACTGCACACAGCAGCAAGAAGGCAACCTGGTTCGAGACACGGTTCCCGACTTCCGGCATCCATCAGGCGCATGAGGCTGCTCCGGATGAAGTTCATAATGAAATTGAACGGGTACCGACCGTGATTCCCAAGCGGGGCCTGACACCGCAACAAAGAATATTCCCCCGGAAACAGGGCATATTCCAATCCAGGGTACCTGCAGTATCGATGATCGTACTGCTCATTTGTGCAGTCGTACTATTCAGCGTTAAGAATTCATTTACCTCCCCGCTCATGGTAAAGCTGGATGCTAATAGCGATCCAGCACTGATGCCAGCAAGCGAAAATGACATGATGACTTCTATAGGCGGTAAAACATACAAAGGCTATACACTCCTCATTCATCAATATATGTTCAACGGCCAGAACCTGATTATCCAATACTCAATGAAACATTCTAACGAGATATCGCAGTCACAATGGATGAAACAATCAGTCAAGCCGACGTTTGAATTGGACCCTTCAACTGTACAGGCAGTTCCCGGCATCACAACGGACGCAGGTGTAATGTTGGACAAAAACGGCACCATCAATTTCACCTTCAACGGAACCCCGCCTCCAGACAAGTTCCTGTTGAAAATTAACGTCAACGAGTTAATCCTGTCCGATGAGCAGGCTCAGCAGCATACACTCACCGGAGACTGGAGCTTCCAGCTTCCTGTGGAGAAAAACTATAGACTCAAAGCCAACGGCCAAAGTGAACCCTTATAGAATTCAAACCAAGCTGTAGTTCACGATGAAGACTCTACCCTAGGGTTGATATGGAGGGACTTCCATTACCTTTAGTCTACCGTCAACTCTTTTAACTGTGTAGGTGAACTTATCAGTGATAATGTCAGACTCCTGTGTCTGGAACAAGGTTCCGTCTTCATGCTGAAAGGTAATCACGAATTTATATTCATCCTTGCTTACCTCAGTCTGTTCAAGAATTTCTTTCAGAGAGATATTGGGAATTAGCTCAAGATACTGGTTGAATAATTTTTGCTCGTCGTCAGGGTCTGTTTCAGGAGATAAATTCATGAACCCCTGGTAGCTGCCGCCGTATAACTCTGTCAATTTTACACTATCTTTATTGGCGATGGCTTGCATGTATTGCTCCAACGTAAGTTGCACATTCTGATCGGGACTCATCTTATCGGAGTTTGCCTCATTATTGCTGCTGCACCCCACAAGGAAGATAGCACAGATGACACATGCGAAAATCATTTTCTTCATCATTCAGTTTCTCCTATTCAGTCAATATAATGATTTGCCTTCCACATCATTGAATATTCTTGCAGCTTCATAATCCAACAGGCAGCATCCTCCATTAGAGTATGTAACATAATTGTATATTTAAATTTCCTTTCTTGTCGCGCGGTTTAGGTGACATTTTCAAAAGGAAGGTGACAATTTTATCATAAAATGAATGGATTGGACTCCAAGCCTTAATCTATAATATAGTACTAACAATTAAATATATTACAAAAGGGAGAAAGTTCATTCTATGGAATTTAATATATTTATAGTCGAAGATGATCAGGCGTTATTCGAGGCACTACAATCCGGACTGGACGCTTGGGGGTTCCGGGTTACGAAACCGGATGATTTTGATCAGGTTATGCGTTCGTTTCTTGATCAGCAGGCTCATCTTGTAATCATGGATATCACGCTGCCTAAATTCGACGGTTTTCATTGGTGTAGAGAAATCCGCTCTGTATCCGAAGTACCCATCATCTTCTTATCTTCCCGCGATCATCCGTTAGATATGGTTATGGCGCTTAATATGGGTGCAGATGATTTTGTCCAGAAACCTTTTCATACGAATGTGCTGTATGCCAAAATTCAGGCAATTCTCCGCCGGACGTACGCTTATGGGGAAACCCAGGCAGATACACTCGAATGGAACGGTGCCTTAATTGATTTAAAGCGGGGTGTGATCCGAAAATCAGCCGAGGAAGCAGACTTGACCAAAAACGAATTTTTCTTACTGCTTTCGCTGGTGAAGTTCAACAATTCTGTCGTTTCACGTCATGACCTGATTCGTAAGCTATGGGAGGATGAGCAGTTCGTAAATGATAATACGCTTACAGCAAATATCACCCGTTTGCGGCAGAAGTTAGAACCGCTTGGGCTTTCAGACGCGATTGTGACAAAGAAAGGGATGGGTTATATGGCAGTAACTTTATAGGAGGCAAAGATGATATGTTAGTCCGTTATATGATTTCAAGAAAAAGCTGGATTCTGTTTTTTATCAGTTTGCTGGGTGTAACTGACCTCCTAATACTTCTCGATCAGGGAGTAAGTGTTGGACCGACTTCTTTCATATATTTAAATTCGTTGTATATTATTTTGTTTATTGTATTTTTTATTTGGCGGTATAGGAAAGAAACCAGGTATCTGGCAGCGGTTGCCAAACTGCAGGAAGTCATGGCCGCTGACTGGATTGAGTGTCTTCCTGAACCTGACAATGAATTAGATAAGATTACAGGCCATTTATTAAGAGAAGCCTCATCCCATTTCAAACGGAAGCTTTCCGGGGTGAAGGACGCGCAGCTGATTGAGAATGATTATATTGCGTCATGGATCCATGAAATCAAAACTCCTCTGACCGCTATGAAACTGATTATGGCCGCACGCCAAAGTGATCCGGATATCCGCAGAATTGAAACAGAATGGCTGAGGATTCATCTGCTTGTAGACCGTCAGCTTTATTTGACACGCCTTCCTGCCCTGGAATCGGACTATGTTCTTGAACAGGTGTCATTACAACGTCTTGCGACAGAAGAAGTGCAGGAACTGGCTCCCTGGTGTATGGAGAAAAACCTGGCAGTGCTTATTGAAGGCGATGATGCTACTGTCGTTACAGATCGTAAATGGTGCCGTTTTATCATTAGGCAGTTATTGACCAATGCCATTAAATATAGTCCTGCTGGCAAGTCACTCACATTCAATACGAATGTTACGGAACAAGAAAATGTCTTTCTGGATTTAACTGACGAGGGCCCGGGCATTCAGTCTCATGACCTTCCCCGTATATTTGACAAGGGATTTACCGGCGGGAATGGAAGGATTCATAATGCATCTACCGGCCTCGGCCTCTATCTTGCCCAAACCGTTGCAGCCAAAATTGGAATTACCCTCCAAGTCCATTCCAGCCAGCCCCAAGGTACAACAATGCGGATGACTTTTACAGATTCTAATGCGTTCGAAACCGTCAGAAGAGGACAAGCAGATAATATCCGGTTATGAACAGCCAAGATCGTCTTGGCTGTTTTTTTGTAATCCTGACGATTTCGTCACCTACCGCCTCAACTCGTCACCAGAAACGTGCGACACCCGGATTATATACACGTAAACTTAACCTATAATCAAATTTGGGAGGTTCACTATGAATGAAATGAAAGAAAAAAATACAGTATTACACGCCCGGAATGTTCACAAGGCATATGGCTCAAGGGGCAGTTCCCAACATGTTCTGAAGGGCATTGATTTACGTGTTCTTCGTAAAGAATTCGTCGGCATTATGGGTCCCTCCGGTTCCGGCAAGACCACCCTGCTAAACGTACTTGCCACAATTGACCGGACCACTGACGGTACAATATTAATCGACAATGAAGATATATCTGCCATGAACAACGCTGCCCTTTCCGCATTCCGACGTAACAAGCTCGGCTTCATCTTCCAGGATTACAATCTTCTGGATACGTTGACGGTAAAAGAAAATATCCTTCTGCCGGTATCTCTCAGCAAGCTGAGTAAAAAGCAGGCAGAGAGAGAGTTTACAGCGGTTGCAAATGTACTGGGCATTAAGGAATTGTCGGAGAAATATCCCTTCGAAATATCAGGAGGACAAAAACAGCGCACTGCAGCCGGACGGGCTTTGATCCATCAGCCTTCCATCATCTTTGCAGACGAACCGACGGGAGCGCTTGATTCCAAATCTGCGTCATCGCTGTTGTCCGTAATGGACGAGGTGAACCGGACCAGAGAGGTCACGATTATCATGGTCACGCACGATCCGGTCGCATCCAGCTATTGTAACCGCGTGGTCTTTCTGAAAGACGGAAAAATTTATTCCGAATTGTACCGGGGGGAGAAATCCAGACAGTCGTTCTTCAAGGAAATCATTGATGTGCAGGCTGTATTAGGGGGCGATAATATTGACAGTATTTGATCTGGCACTCCGCAGTATGCGGCAAAATGTGAAGCATTACTATCTGTATTTTTTTGCTCTGATTTTCAGTATGAGCCTGTTCTTCGTTTTTTCATCACTCAAATATGATCAGCAGGTACAGAATATGCTGGATTCTAGTGTGAATATCACGACAGCCTTTCAGTCCGCAGCAGTCCTGCTTGTAGTCATCATAGGCATTTTCGCAGTTTCCTCCAACACCATTTTCTTACGCAGACGCAGCCGGGAAATCGGGTTATACCAGCTGATAGGTCTTTCCAAAGCTTGGATTATCCGTTATTTACTCATTGAGAATATCTTGCTGGGTTTAAGTGCTTTAATCGCAGGGATCCTATCCGGAGCGCTGGTGTCCCGTCTGTTTGTCCTGATTTTGATGAAACTGCTCAACCTGGACGGCCTGCCTTCAATCCATTTTTCAGCACCGGCAGCCTTAGAAACGGCAGCAGTGTTTATGCTTATTATCTTTATTACTTCTATTCAGATGATAGTTATGATCAACCGTAGAACTCTGCTGGGCTTATTCCAGGCAGATAAGCAGCCTGATCTTGTCAGCAAGCGGCCTTCTATTTTTACGGCTATAATTGCTGTGCTTGGTATTATAATGATCGGTTATGGCTATGAGCTGTCGGGACGTATGATAGATGAGCAGCTGGCTGTTAATGCGCTGTTGGTAATGGCATCTACAATAACAGGAACCTATATTTTATTCCGGGTGACGATCAGATGGTGTCTTTACTGGTTCCGCAAACGCAAAAACGGACACATAGGCCTGTACAACAGCCTTTCGCTTGCCCCGCTGATGCACCGGATGAAGGGCAATGCCAACTCGCTCACTTTAATTACTGTACTCTCAGCTTTAACCCTAACACTAGTTACCATGGCCTATTCTCTCTATTACTCTGTAGAGCAAGTCACCCGCGATGAATATCCTTATGATTTTGCAATGGAGAATAACGAGCTGGATACAGCTGCGTTTAGAGCCGAATTGGAGAGCAAAGGCATTCATTATAATCACCACATCATTGATACGTTCCGGGCTAATGGTGTGGTCCTGGACCCGTTGACTGCATCCGGATATAGAGAAGGGATCATATTATGGCTTCCGGCAGAACAGCTGCAGCAATCCGGCAGAGATATCCCTGTACCTGACTATGGCGAGGCAGTAGAATATAACGCTTCTGCGCTAAGTTTATATGATGACATTGATCTCTCGAAACGTTATCCGACCATGATTGAACTGCGCTCAAATAAACAGACCAAGAGTTATCCCCTGAATGAAATATTTCTGGAAAATATCGTGAATCCCGGAACATCAGGCAGACAAATAGTAGTGTCTGAGGCAACCCTGGAAGAAGTCGAGCGGAGGATGTCCGGCACGGATGGTTTTGAACGGGTGCAGATAGATACTTTTCAGGTTCCAGACCTTAAAGAGCTGGCGCTGGCTTCTCCCCTCTACCAGAAATACAAGACAGATGATTTTTATTCGGCAGACTACTATTCCCGCTACAGAAGTCTCCTTGAACAATCGGGATTATTAATCTTTATTGCTGCCTTTCTGGGACTTGCTTTTCTTGCTTCTACCGGCAGCATTCTGTACTTCAAACAGATGAGTGAAGCCGAGCAGGAGAAACAGAGCTTTAGAACATTGCGTCAGCTTGGTTTTGATGAAAAGATGATCATGAAAGGCGTATTGAGAAAGCAGATGCTGGTGTTCCTGCTCCCGCTGTTCATTGGAATATTACATTCAATCTATGCAGTCAAGGCGAGTTATTTCATAACTCTTTCGGACGATACGATCCCTGCAATGATTGCGATGGGAGCGTATGCCGCAATTTACTTTATGTTCGCTTTCTTCACTCTTGGGTATTACAAAAAAATCGTTAAAAACGCCATGTTATAACAACTATTTGTGGAGGTAATTAAACATGAAAAAACCTGTGATTTTTATTCTGATCGGGCTGGTTGTGTGCTCAGTCCTGTATTTAACTTTCAAACGGGATTTTGACCAGTTCAACCCATTGTATAAGGAACAATATGTATACGCTGTGATTAAAAAGCCAGCCAAGAAGGAAGGTAAAAATGAATGGATTCGCTACAGATACAATCTGACAGGTTACACAGGTGAAGGAGAGAAGGAAAAGATCACGTTCTCTTCAGACAAAGAACAGCAACCGGAAAGCTATGTCAGGGTGCTTGCTAAGGGAGCCTATACGAAAGAATGGATTATAGTCGAAGAGGAAGAGATTCCGGAGAAAGTCTTAAACCAGCTACGATCCCATTGATAGCGGAAAATAAACCTCTCTTTAGAAGCTGTTAAGTTTAGTTCGCTTCTAAAGAGAGCCTGTCTAACCCCGGATATAATCCGCAAAATTCTCCTGCAGATACAGGGAGTTAATATCCTCCCGCAGATGGTGGTGGATCAGCGCCTCCAGCTTGTCGGTTTCCCGCCGGGTCATGTATTCCAGAATGTGCTGGTGCTCGTTCCAGATTTCCTCCAGCTTTTCTTTTCTCAGCATGTGCAGCCTGCGGTAGCGGACATAATGCACATTGGACTGCTGAATCAGGTTCCACAGATACTCCCGTCCGGCCAGCCGGAATAAAGCGGCGTGAAATGCATCGTCCAGGTTGAGGAACGGCTCGGTGGCATTGTCTTCACGGATAACGGCCTTCTGCCGGTCCAGTATATCCTTCAGCTCATGCACACCCTTCAGCGCAAGATGCTCCGAGAGATGCTTAATGATCTCCTTCTCCAGTACACTCCGCAGAAAAATAATCTGCTCCACCGACTCCAGATCAATAAAAGAGACCAGATTCCCCTTCTTGGGATAAATATCAATATACGATTCCAGACTGAGCTGCTTCAGCACATCACGCAGCGGGGTCCGTGAAATCTGGAACCGTTCGGACAGGACAGTCTCACTAAGTATAGCGCCCGGCTTCAGGGTCAGGGTGAGGATTTCCTGCTTCAGTGTCTTCATGATTTCTTCTTTGATTGACATGGCTACTTTTGCTCCATCGCTTGTATTTTAAGAACTAGTATACATCATGCCGAAGGTTAATAAAAGAATACATTCATTTCTCTTGTGAAAAAAGCCGCAAATTGTGCCGTTGTAAGGGCATACATATACGATTTTAATTGGGTATTGACAACTTTAGAAGGTTTAAATTATGATCAAGTCAAACTTGTATACAAGATTAATTGTGTGTCAGTCTTACCTTTGACAACTCGCTATGAGTCTGATTGACACAATGCTTCTTCATTTTGCTTTATACATCATAAGGAGGGTTTATTTATGAACATGACATGGAGATGGTACGGCGAAGGGAACGACAATGTTACTCTCGATCATATCCGGCAAATTCCGGGGGTAATGGGCATTGTGTGGTCGCTGCATCATAAGGTGGCCGGTGAAGTGTGGGAGATGGAGGAAATCCAGAAGGTTGCGGATCAGATTACAGCCAAGGGCTTCAGCACTGCAGTAGTTGAGAGTGTTAACGTTCATGATGATATCAAGATCGGTCTGCCGTCCCGCGACAAATACATCGACATCTACATTGATACGATCCGCAAGCTGGCAAAAGTCGGCGTAAAGGTCATCTGCTACAACTTTATGCCGGTGTTTGACTGGACGCGTACGGAGCTGTACAAGGAGCTGCCGGACGGATCAAACGCTCTCTTTTATGAAAAGGCTGCCATTACCGATAACCCGCGCGATATGGTTGAGCGCATCCTCAAAGGCGCAGGCGAATTCACGATGCCGGGCTGGGAGCCGGAGCGTCTGGCCAAGCTCGATGATCTGTTCGCCGCTTATGCTGATGTGACAGAAGATAAATTGTTTGAGAATCTGGTGTACTTCCTGGAGCGCATCATGCCGGTATGTGAAGAAGTCGATATCAAAATGGCTATCCACCCCGACGATCCGGCCTGGCCGATCTTTGGACTGCCGCGCATCATCCGCAGCCGTGATTCAATCCGCCGGATGCTGGATGCTGTAGACAGCCCGTACAATGGACTGACGTTCTGCACAGGCTCGCTCGGCACGAATCCCGAAAATGATCTGCCGGCAATGATCCGTGAGTTCCATGACCGGATTTATTTTGCCCATATCCGTAACGTAAAGGTGTTCGACAATGGCGACTTTATCGAAGTGTCACACCGCGGCCGCGACGGCAGTGTCGATGTAGCTGAAGTGGTGAAGGCCTACCATGAGAGCGGATTTACCGGCTATGTGCGTCCGGACCACGGCCGCCACTTGTGGGGAGAAGAGAAGAACTGCCGTCCGGGCTATGGCCTCTACGATAGAGCGATGGGTATTATGTACCTGCTTGGCGTATGGGATAGCCTGGAGAATGTAAAGGGGGCGAAGTAACATGCTGCGCCTGACCCGATCCAGTATCCGGAATGAAGCGGCCTCCTGGGAGGCCGCCGGTGTCGAGCTTCCCAAGTTCGACTATGACACAGTAGCGAAGAATACGCTGGAGAAGCCGGAATGGGTGCATTTCGGCGCAGGCAACATCTTCCGCGGATTTGTGGCCAATGCCCATCAGAAGCTGCTCGACAGCGGGGCGGCGGACACGGGGATCATTGCAGCGGAGACGTTTGATTTTGAGATGATCGACAAGGTCTACAAGCCGTATGACAATCTGACTCTGCTGGTGCTGATGAATGCGCGCGGCGACTTTCAGAAAAAAGTGGTCAGCAGCATCGTGGAAGGCATCACTGCCGACAAAACCCGCGAAGCGGATGACCAGAGGCTGACTGAAATCTTCGAGAACCCGAGTCTGCAGATAGCCAGCTTCACCATTACCGAGAAGGGCTATTCCCTGACCGGACCGAACGGCCAGTATCTCGGCATTGTCGAGAAGGATATCGCCGGCGGGCCGGAGCAGCCGATTCATGCGATGAGCATTGTAGCGGCCCTTGCATACAAGCGGTATCTGAAGGGCGCATACCCGATGACTTTTGTCAGCATGGATAACTGCTCGCATAACGGGGATAAGCTCAAGAACGGGATCGTTACAATCGCCAAGGAATGGGCGGCAAAAGGCTCAGTGGAAGCAGGCTTCGTGGACTATCTGCTGAATGAGCAGCTGATTACCTTCCCGCTGTCGATGATCGACAAAATCACGCCGCGCCCGTCCGAAACCGTTCAGGCTGCGCTGCTGGAGCAGGGCATCGGTGAGATGGACGTCATTGTTACCTCCAAGAACACCTATACCGCACCGTTTGTGAACGCCGAGATCAGCGAATATCTAGTCATTGAAGACAAATTCACGAACGGCCGTCCGGCGCTGGAGCAGGCGGGGATTATTTTCACCGACCGGGATACAGTCAATAATATTGAAACGATGAAGGTAACCACCTGCCTTAATCCGCTGCATACAGCGCTTGCCGTATCCGGCTGCCTGCTCGGCTACACCCTGATCGCTGATGAGATGAAGGACGATACACTGCGCAAGCTGGTTGAGATTATCGGCTACAAGGAAGGGCTGCCGGTCGTTGTTGATCCGGGTATTATCAGTCCGAAGCAGTTCCTGGATGAAGTGCTGAAGGAGCGCTTCGCCAATCCGTTCATTCCCGATGCGCCGCAGCGGATCGCGACAGACACCTCACAGAAGGTGGGCATCCGCTTCGGAGAAACGATCAAGTCTTATGTCCGCAGGGAGGATCTGGACCCGGCTGACCTGACGGCTATTCCGCTGGCTATCGCTGTATGGTGCCGTTATCTGCTGGGTGTGGACGATAAGGGCGAGGCCTTTACGCTCAGTCCTGACCCGCTGCTCGAAACACTGCAGGGCCATCTGCAGGGTGTGAAGCTGGGCGACACCAGCTCTAATGTGCGCGCTATTCTTGAAGATGAGCAGCTGTTCGGCGTGAAGCTGTATGACATCGGCCTTGGCGGCAAGATTGAGGGCATGTTCTACGAGCTGCTGGCCGGACCGGGAGCGGTAAGAAGCACACTTGAGAAATACGTGAAGTAAAGGCGGGGAGCACACGTAATGAAGGGATTAATCCAGGAGGATTTTCTGCTGCAGTCGGAGGAAGCGCGGATACTGTACCATGAGTATGCGAAGGCGCTGCCGATTATTGACTATCACTGCCATCTTGATCCGCAGGCCATAGCAGAGAATAAACGCTTCAACAGCATCACCGATGTCTGGCTGGGCGGAGATCACTATAAATGGCGCGCGCTGAGAACATTCGGCGTGGAGGAGAAATATATCACCGGCCCGGCTTCAGATGAAGAGAAGTTCGCCAAGTGGAGTGAGGTGCTGCCTTATACAATCGGCAACCCTTTATACCACTGGTCCGCGCTGGAGCTAAAGCGCTATTTCGGCGTGGAGGAGCAGCTGAATCCGCAGAACTGGCGGGAGATCTATGACCACTGCAACAAGCTCATAGCGACAGACGGCTTCACGGCCCGCGGGCTGATCACAAGCTCTAACGTCAAATGGATCTGTACGACCGATGATCCGGCGGATGCCCTCAACTACCATGCTGAATTAGCGGCGCAAAAAGAGTTCAAAACCGGTGTCACGCCAACCTTCCGTCCGGATAAGGCCATGTTAATCGGGGCTGAGACGTTTCCGGCTTACCTGGCCAGCCTGGAGCAGGCGGCAGGCTACGCGATTACCAGCTATGACCTCATGGAACGCGCTCTGCTGGAGCGGATCGGATACTTTGATAAGCACGGCTGCATGATCTCGGATCACGGCTTCACTGATTTGCCGTTTGAGGAGGCATCCGCCTCCGAGCTTGAAGCGATTTTCAGCAAACGGCTCAGCGGACAAAGCCTCAGCAAGCTGGAATGTGACCAGTATGCAACGGCCTTGTTCCTGGCAATGGGCCGGGGGTATGCAGCGCACGGCTGGACAATGCAGCTGCATATCGGAGCGCTCCGCAACCCGAATACCCGGATGTTCCGGAAGCTCGGGCCGGACACGGGCTTCGATATCATCGGTGACCACAGCTATGCCGAGCGTCTTTACAAGCTGCTGGACGGTCTTGACCGCACAGGCGAGCTGCCGAAGACGATTGTGTATAATTTGAACGGCGCGCAGAACGATGTGCTGGCGGCAATGATCGGCGCTTTTCAGGGCGAAGGGATCAAGGGTAAGGTACAGTTTGGCTCAGGCTGGTGGTACAACGACCAGAAGGACGGCATGATCAAGCAGCTGACCTCGCTGTCCAATCTGGGCCTCCTCAGCTGCTTTGTCGGCATGCTGACCGATTCCCGCTCCTTCCTGTCCTATACCCGCCACGAATATTTCCGCCGGATTCTCTGCAATCTGATCGGCGGCTGGGTAGTCAGCGGCGAAGCGCCAGGCGACCTGCCCTTCCTGGGCAGCATCGTGCAGGACATCTGTTACAACAATGCTGAGCGCTATTTTGGCTTAGCTGAAAGATGCTAATATATTGCCGGTTCACTCCATAAAGATCATCTCACGCAGAGCCCGCTATTTCGGGTTCTGCGTTTTTTTCATGTATAATGAGTTTCGTACATAGAGAATAGGCACAGGGAGCGGATGAGACATGGACGCAGGAGAGTTTCAACGGTATGTGAGAGCGTTTAGTGAAGTGAAGGGGTTTGATACGAGCACTATTGAACAGCGGATGTTATACTTAATGACTGAGGTTGGCGAATTGTCCAAGGAGGTGCTGTCCGTTTCCTTTGATCCGGATGCGGAGCGCAAAGCTAATCTTGGCTATGAAATGTATGATGTAGTATGGAATATTTTCGATCTGGCCAACAAGCTGAATATTGATCTGGAGCAGGCCTTCCGGGAGAAACGGGAGATTAATGACCGCAGAAACTGGGATTAACCAGACATAGGAACGCAATATACAGAAGAGAAAGGACGGGCGGGATATGCTGAAAACAGAATACATTGATGTATTGTCGGTGATTTCGGGTAAATTGTATGCTTCTGCAGCAAATGTGATGGATACTGCAAGCAGGCTGATTCCGGCCAATACCTTTTGTATCGCCAATCTGGATAGTCTGTCAACCAAGGTGCTTAAGTCCTTTAACCGGGAAAAGGTAATGCTGGTCGAGGGGCTGGTGGTGGACAATGAGGAATCCTATTGCGCGCTTGTCACCGAACATGCACAGGGCCCGCTTGTAATAGATAATAATCTGACTCATCCGCTGACCAAGGATATGGATGCAACGGAGTTTGTCGGCGGCTGTTCCTTCATTGGTGTGCCGATCCGCAACGAAAAAGGGGAGTTTTACGGCTCGCTGTGTTCGTTTGATCCCGGCTTTTACCAGTACGAGGAGCGTGATGTGGAGCTTCTGGTATCCTTGTCGGCTTTCTTCACGGATCTGCTGGAAATGGAATCGGCGCTTACCCATTTACGGACGGCTGAGGAGAAGGCGGAGCTGGTGCTGGAGGATAAAAAGAACCTCCTGGCTGTGCTTAGCCACGAAATCCGCACGCCCATGAACGGTGTGATCGGCATGACCAGCCTGCTGCAGACCACGGAGCTAACGGAGGAGCAGCTGCTGTACGTCGATGTTATTGAGAAGAGCAGTAACAATCTGCTGGAGATGATGAACCAGATCCTCGATTATTCCAAAATGGAGGCCGGTACAATGAAGCTGGAGCAGAGCCCGTTCCATATCCGTGATGCCGTTGATCATATTCTGCAGTTGTTCGCAGCGGATGCCGAGAAAAAAGGGCTCCGGCTGCATGCCGTGTATGATAGTCCGGACAGCCCGCTGCTGCTGGGCGACAGTCCGAAGGTTTCACAAATCCTTACCAACCTGGTGAGTAATGCGTTGAAGTTCACCGAACATGGCGAGGTGGGGCTGATAGTGCGGCATTCAGGCGTACAGGAGGACCGTGTCACTGTGTCCGTCGAAGTGCGGGATACGGGGATCGGGCTGCCGCCGGAGCAAAAAGAGTGTCTGTTCCGTTCGTTCTCGCAGATACATGAGCACCGTTCACCGGGTAAATACGGCGGAGCGGGGCTTGGGCTGTCCATCTGCAGGCAGCTGGCAGAGCTTATGGGCGGTAAAGTCTGGCTGAAGGAAACGAGTGATAAGGGCTGCACCTTTGCCTTTTCCATCCCCTTTGATCTGGCAGAAGCGCAGAAATATTCCATTAAAATATCCTGAAGCAAAAATAACGTTTTAAAAATTTTCCAACGGGTAAATTGGAATTGTGAAGCGCTATCCTGCATCAGTAGCTGCTGACAAAGACACTAAAACACCGGTCATGCAGGAAGCATCACAACACAATTCCCGCCTCTGTCAGCCGGAAGAGAAAGCAGCGTCAAAGCGCAGGCGATGTCGTCGGATAACAGAATAAGCGGGAACGGGCGGTATGTCGGCATTAGCCGGCATGCCGTTTTTTCTTTGTTATGTCCTACTGTTGAGCAGCTGTCTTACGCCGGAACAGATACACAGCCTTGTCCTCGGACGGCGGTACAAGCAGTGCTGACAGGCGCTCGCTTAGCTCCATCGTAAACTGCCCTGCGTCATGGTAAGCGTCAAAATCCCCGGTCTTCAGCGGATTCCTGGTCCCGATTACGATATAGAGCTGGACGGAATCCGTCCGGAACACATGCTTCTCGTATGGATTTTTGGGAACGGGCCAGGAGCACAGGACCACTTCAGGGCTATATTTAACCAGCGCCGTCTTGGCATCAGCCTTCTCCACAAACGCCGGGTAGTCGATATAATGCTTCCAGCTGTAATCATCAGTAGCGGTGCAGGTCGTGCCCGCTTCATTCAAAAAACGTGTCAGCGTCCCGTCCCCGGCTGCAATCTCCAGGCATTTCCGGTCTTGAGCCAGAGCTGAGAGCTCCTTGATCAGTGCTTTGGAGTAGAAGCAGTAGATTCCCTTTTTACCCACGAGCGGCATCAGGATTTTTTTATCCTTAATAAATCTCCAGAAAAAGCGGAACAAAGGCAGTGACACCGGCTTGCGCTCAAATCCTTTACGGAACAGCAGCTTTTGCAGGAGCATCCCGTCCCAGCGGTTAAAGCGGACATTGCTGTCAGGGGTTTTGGCGGAAACGGCAATATTCAGCTGCTCCAGCAGATAAATGGCGAACCGGGCTTTGATGATATTCGGCAGAAAAGCATTCACGGTGGCTTCGTTCATCCCGCTTTTGCTGATTTTGGTATTGGCTATTTTGGCGCTGGCCGTGTAACGGTCGATGATGGCCTGCACTACATTTGACCCGGTGTTTTTTTTGATCTCGCCCAGCTCCCGCAGCACCTCATCCTTATACTCCGGGTATTGCTTCAGCATTGCTTCCACAGGGGTCTCATTTGCCATTATTTTTTTGGCTGTTTCATTTGTGAACTTCCTCATTGTTTGGGCTCCAATATCTCATTTTATTTCATTATAAAGAAAACAGGGAGCCGGTCCAAGACCAGCTCCCTGTAAACTATATTTCTATATTTGGTCCGAAGCTGCTTATTCGCTGCGCAGAGCCACAACCGGATCCTTTTTGGCTGCGAATTTGGCAGGGATGAAGCCGCCCAGCATCGTCAGGCCGACGCTGAGCACGACGAGTCCAAAGGCATGCAGCGGGTTAAGCTGTGCTACATTCGACAGGTCGGTCAGTGACTTCAGCACAAGGTTGACCGGAATGGTCAGCAGATAGGCAATTCCGATACCGAGCAGACCGGAGAGTGAGCCGATAATGCAGGTCTCTGCATTGAAGACACGGGTGATATCCTTCTTGCGCGCACCGAGGGCACGCAGCACACCGATTTCCTTCGTCCGTTCAAGCACGGAGATATAGGTGATGATCCCGATCATAATCAGGGATACGACCAGTGAAATGGATGCAAAAGCAACCAGGACCATCGTGATGCCATCCATAATCCCGCTGGAGAGGCTCGTTACCATTGCAGCCAAGTCGGTGTACACGATCATTTCTTCATCACTATGATCGTCATTCCATTTATCCAGATAGGCGACAATGCTTTCTTTCGCTCCAAAATCCTTAGGATACAGCGAGATTGAGGACGGTGTGGCTACAGCTCCTAGTGCTGCAAGGGCAGCCTCCTGGGAGTTGGCACTGCCCGGATCTGTGCTTGCACCGGAACCGCCCATCCCCATGCCCATACCCATGCCCATGCCGCTCATGTCAATTCCGCCAATCTGTGAGAACACCTTGCCGGTCAGCACGTTGACCTGATCCTGCTGCTCCTGGGCCTGCACAATGGCTGAGCCCTGTGCATTCTCAATGAACTGCTCCGCCAGGCTGTCGGAGTAGGCGATACCCGCTGACATAGTGGACATCGGGGAATCCTGCTGCTTGCGGATAATCCCGGAGATTTTGAGAGTAACCGCGTTGCCGCTGTTGTACATTTCACTAAGATCAGCGGCGTTGCCGTTCAGGCTGAACATTCCGTCTGCTTCAGTATAATAATCATCGTTATAGATTAGCTTGAACTCCTGCCCGACAATATCATCGAAGCTGACGTTAGCTGCATTGAAATCAAGGCCAAGCGCTTCGAGGATGCTCTGGTTCATCCGGTTGTACTCATCGACAACCATTACAAGATCCGTAGGCTGCTCCGGGAGGCTGCCCGCGAGCAGATCGTAATAATCTGCCAGATAGCTGCCTTCCGTACCTTCCGGCTTATCCGGATAAGTAGTGAAATTCAGGCTGGCTGTATCCACGGGAACTGCTGCCTCGCCGTCTGAACGAAGGATGTTCATATTCACCTTGCGGCTATAGGATACACCGTCCAGCACAGTAGGGTCGATGTTATCCAGATAGTCCAAATATTCCTGGCTAAGCTCATTCGTGTGCAGAACCGTGTTGGCGGTTGGATCATACGGATACACTTCAGCTGCATCAGTGAATTCGGTCCACTTGTTGCCGGACTCCTCCAGCTGTGCTCCCGGAGGATTAGACATATCAATCTGCGCTGCTGTTTCGCTGATCGTCACCGGGAAGTTGGATAACGCTCCGGATTCGTAGCTGCTGATCTGCTTATCGAATCCGTTTGATAAGGACAGGATCAGGGCAATCCCGATGATCCCGATGCTGGAGGCGAAGGCGGTGAGCGCCGTTCTCCATTTTTTGGTCGAGATGTTTTTACCGGACAGCTTGAGGGCGGTAAAATAGCTCATTGCTGTCTTTTTCAACTGATAATTCGCGTTGGTCTTAAGCTCCGCCGGAGGATTGGTATCGGAGATCACCTTACCATCCCGGAACTGCACGATCCGGTCGGCGTAGGTTTCAGCCAGCTCCGGGTTATGGGTAACCATGACAACCAGCTTGTCCTTTGCGATCTCCTTGATCAGCTCCATGATCTGCTCACTGGTTACTGTATCAAGCGCACCGGTTGGCTCGTCCGCGAGGATGATGTCGGGATCGTTGGCGAGTGCTCTGGCGATGGCGACACGCTGCATCTGGCCTCCGGACAGCTGGCCCGGCTTTTTGTGGATATGCTCCTTCAGTCCGACCTTTTCCAGCGCTTCCACTGCCTTGCGGTGCTTGGTTTCGGCGTTTACCCCGCTCAGGGTCATGCCCATTTCTACGTTATCGGTGATGCTCAGGTGGGAGATCAGATTATAGCTCTGAAAAATAAAGCCGACACTGTTATTGCGGTAAGCATCCCAGTCGCTATCCTTAAAATTCTTGGTCGAGGCCCCGTTAATGATCAGATCCCCGTTGTCATACTGGTCAAGTCCGCCGATAATGTTCAGGCAGGTTGTTTTACCGGAGCCGCTGGGGCCGAGAATGGCCACGAACTCGCTTTTCCTGAAATCGAGACTTACATCATTGAGTGCCGTTTGCGTGAAACTGCCGGTGGTATAGCTTTTGGAGATGTTTTTAAGCTGCAGCATACCGTTAATCTCATCCTCTCTTCATCCTTGAATCTCTGTCTTTGTGCACAGCGTAACATACGATTATGAACTGAACATCAACTCCGCACAGCCGGTCGGCTTGGAGCGTCCAAAGTATAGTAACTGATACGTGCCTTGGTTCACAATGGGTTCATAAAGTTGTTGTACAATAGTAAAGAGTTAAACCTAAATAAGAACGCAGGTGTATATATGATTAACATTCTGGTGGTCGAAGATAACGCCAAGCTGCGTCAGCTGATCGGCACTGTGCTGGCGAAGCACGGCTATAATCCGGTGCCGGCCGAGGACGGTCAGCATGCGCTGGAGCTGCTGGATACGCAGATTATTGACCTGATTATTTCAGATATTATGATGCCCAACGTGGACGGCTATGAGCTGATTGTGCGGCTGAGAGATGCGGGCTACAACACCCCGGTGCTGATGGTTACGGCAAAAGAAAGCTTTGAAGACAAGCAGCGCGGCTTCCTGGCAGGTATAGATGACTATATGGTGAAACCGATCGATGTGAACGAGATGATTCTGCGGGTCGGGGCGCTGCTGCGCCGGGCTAAGATTGTTAGTGAGCGCAGGCTGGTTATCGGGGAGGTTGTCCTGGATTATGATTCGCTGACGGTACACCGCGGGGACCTGAGCGCGCTTTTGCCCCAGAAGGAGTTCTATCTGCTCTACAAGCTGCTGTCCTATCCGAACAAAATTTTTACCCGCCAGCAGCTGATGGACGAAATCTGGGGGATGGACTCGGAGACGGATGCCCGGACAGTGGATGTGCATATCAACCGGCTGCGTGAACGCTTCAAGGATTACCCGGAGTTTGACATCCTGACCGTGCGCGGCCTGGGCTATAAGGCGGTGAAGCAGCCGTGAAAAGGGCGGGGAAAAACGGTAACCTGTGGGGGGCACTGGTGCTGAGCGTCTTTCTGATCCTGCTGTGTGACGGAATTCTGATGTTCGGCCTCAGTATGCTGATTGTCAGGTCAGGGCTGATTGATGTGGCCCGGTTTCATGTTTTTTGGCCGATCGCCATCCTGCTGCTGGCAAGTGTGCTTACCGGTACCGCCATTACGGCGATTGTCGGCCGGAAGCTGCTGGCCCCGATTAACGATCTGAGTGAAGCGGCGAAGCGGGTAGCCAAGGGGGATTTCAGTGCCAGAGTAGCACATGAAGAACACAAAGTTGATGTGATCGGTGAGATGGCGGTGAACTTTAACGGCATGGTTCAGGAGCTGGGCGGCATGGAGACGCTGCGTAATGATTTTATCGTCAATGTATCGCATGAATTCAAAACACCGATCGCTGCCATTGAGGGCTATGCCACACTTATGCAGGATCAGGGCCTGTCGCCAAAGGAACGTGAGGATTACAGCAGGCTGATCATCGAGAGTACCCGCCAGCTGTCTTCGCTGTCCAGTAACATCCTGAAGCTGTCCAAGCTGGAGAATCAGGAGATTGTGGGCGGCAAAATAGAGTTCGCGCTCGACGAACAGCTCCGCCAGGCGCTGCTGCTGCTGGAGGCCCAATGGAATGATAAGGCGCTCAACCTGGATCTGGCGCTTGAGCCGGTAGTCTATTACGGCAATGAAGAGCTGCTTATGCAGGTGTGGCTGAATCTGCTGGGAAATGCGATCAAATTTACGGATGACGGCGGAGAGATCGCGGTCAGTCTGTTTGGCACGGAGGTAGCTGTTACAGTGCAGATTTCGGATTCCGGCACCGGAATGACGGAGGAGGTGATGAAGCGGATCTTCGAGAAGTTCTACCAGGGCGACAAGTCGCGTTCCGCCGAGGGGAACGGCCTCGGGCTGCCCCTGGTGCGGCGGATTGTGGAGCTGAGCGGCGGCAGCGTGGCGGTGGAGAGTACGCCGGGGAAGGGCGCGGCGTTTACGGTTATTTTGCCGGTCTGAGGGCAAGTTTGCCGCAGGCGCGCCGTGCCGGAGCAGGTAGTTTAGGGGGATGCTGAGCGATTCGGCGTGCTGAACATAAGCGCCACTCTTGTCACATGCTAGCCGTCCGCTGACCGGGTATAGCTGCACTTCGTGCAACTAAAAGCAGCAAAAATACGCTTCTGCGCCGAATAACTGCACTCCGTGCAACTAAAGCTGTCCGAATTGGCTAAAAAGGCCGTTTTCGGCTTTTTTAGTTGCACGAAGTACACTTAAAGTGCTGTTGGAGCAAAAAACAGGGAGAATAGGTGTATGAAGTGCAGTTAAGCTGAGGAACCGCTCTAGGGCGGAGAATCTGCAACGTGTGCCCGGCATAGAGGAGTTAGAGTGCACCGCGGCGAATGACATTGTATCCGGAACAAAACCAATACTTCCTGTACAACAGATCAGCAAATTTGTTCACCACCCACTTTTTTAAGGAGGCTGCATATGTCATATAACAACGTTGATAGAACAATAACTACAGAGCGTCTGCTCTTGAGATTATTCACCTCATCGGATGCAGCGGCTGTAGCCAGGCTGTGCAACAACTACAATATCTACAAAACTACCCTGTACTTGCCGTATCCCTATACGCTGGAGGACGCACTAAGCTGGATTGACCGCCATGAGGGTAACTTTGATGCAAGGCTGATGTATGAATTCGCAGTAACTGACAAGCTGAGCGGAGAAGTATATGGTGCAATAGCCCTGTCCTGCAATGAAAAATCCAACAACGGCGAACTGGCTTATTGGATTGGTGAGGAGTATTGGGGGAGAGGCTACGCTACTGAGGCGGCAGAGGCAATGGTGGACTTCGCTTTTGAGGACAGGCACTACCATAAGGTCTTTGCGCGCTATTTCAGCTCGAATACGGCCTCGGGTAAGGTGATGGAGAAAATTGGCATGAGTAAAGAGGGCATCCTGAGGGAGCATATCAGAAAAGAAAACCGATACCACGATCTGGTCCATTACGGGATTGTCCGTACATAGAAAATAGAAGTTGCGTTCTCTACCTGTAACTGATATAGTTACAATTTGAGAGGCGCTTCTTTTTTATTCATACAGCTTGTGCCTGAAATTTAAAACCACTTATCCGGAGGTTGTAAAATAATGAACCACTTGATCGTCTATGCTCATCCGCATGAAGGAAGCTTTAACCACGCCATTCTTGACACCGCAGTAGCTGCGCTTAAGGAGAAGGGCCACGAGGTTCATGTCCGTGATCTGTACAAGCTTGGCTTTAATCCGGTATTGTCCCCTGCAGATACAGCAGCGATGCGCGAAGGCAATACACCGGCTGATATTGCGGCAGAGCAGGAGTATCTGCGCAATGCGGAGGTTATCACCTTTGTCTATCCGATCTGGTGGACAGGGCTTCCGGCCATTCTCAAAGGCTATGTAGACCGTACGTTTTCCTACGGCTTCGCCTATCAGTATAATGCAGAGGGCGGCATAGACAAGCTGTTCACAGGCAAAAAAGCAGTTATCGTCAACACCCACGGCACTCCTGGGGAAGTGTATGAGGCCATTGGCATGCATAATTCACTTAAGATGACCTCCGGCGGCGGAATCTTTGAATTCTGCGGCGTTGAAGTACTGGAGCATCTCCTGTTCGGCGGCGTTGGAAGCGGTGCGGGTGATAAGGAACTAAACAATATGCTGGCACAGGTAAAAGCAAAATTCAGCGCACTGTAAGCTGCTGTACACATAATCAGCACATATAAACAAAGAAAAGAACGGCAGCTGGTGCCGTTCTTTTCTTTGTACATTAGCAGGTGTTCATAACGGTTACTTCAACACTCTTATTGTGCGCCTTTATCTTTCAAAATTTCCTGTACCTTGCTGACCATCGCGGTTCCGTCTGTACGGGTAATCGGGTCCTTCGGGTTGAAATTGCCGTCTTCGTCCAGGCTGACAATCTTGAGGGCAAGCGCCGTCTGGATCGCCCCCGAGTTCAGAAGTTCCATTTGCTCCTCATCAGCAACCGCAACCGGAACGAGCTTATACATCGGCAGCTGGCCGCTTGTCTGCAGCGTATTAATCAGCAGGTAGGTGAACGTTTCTCTGCTCATGCTGGCAGCCGGATCGATCTTGATCTGCAGATCTGCTTCAGGGCCTACGGCCTCCTTAATGAGTTGAACGGCTTCTTCTGCGGTGAGAATCTCACTCTGAGCCGCTGGTGCCGGATGTGCCTTCAGATAGGCGAGCGCATTGCTGATCTCTACTGCAGCTTCAGCCCGGGTAATCTGCTGCTTCGGATTCAGCTTGCCGCTGTCATCCAGCTTCAGCACCCCATAAGCCAGGGCGCGCTGGAGGGAGCCGGAATATTCTGCTGTAACCTGATCCTGATCGGCAAATTCCACCGGGGCGATCTTGATCATCGGCAGCCGGCCGCCCAGCTCGATCGCATTAATCAGCTGATGGGTAAAGGCTTCACGCGTCAGTTTATTGCCCGGCTGCAGATCAGCCGGCAGGTCGAGCCCGTGGACACCGGCTATAATAAGCGCCTGCGCATACCAGGCGGAATCATTCGCATTCACAAAATAATCCGTAGCCTTCGGCGCCTTAACAAACCGGATCGTGTCCAGATTGAGGCCGGCAGCGTTGACGATCATCTGCACACCTTCCGCTTCAGAGATCGGCAGATTCGGGCCGAACTTCGTTGCGCTGATCCCTTTGACCAGCCCCTGATCCTGCAGGGCAATGATTTTTTCTTTATCCGCTACGTTGTTCAGATCGGTAAAAGCGGCAGCGGATGCGAATTGCTCCCCGGCAAAGCTGAACGCGATGGCAGCGGCGGCGGATAGTGTAACAAGCTTAATTGATTTTTTCATTAGAGTTCACCTCAGGGTGTAGTTTGTGGTCATTTGTTTTCATAGACGGACGATGGCACAAAAAGGTTACAATTATTTTTTTATCCGCCGGAATGAACGATTCCCCTTGGCTGTACGTATTACAGTCAGTTGTTTAACAGTATGGAAGAGGTGACGGCATGCTAACCATCAGACAGTTTTCCAAAAGCTATAAGGGCGGGAAGAAAGCAGTACATAATCTTAGCCTGACAGTCGAAAAAGGGGATATTTACGGCTTTATCGGACATAACGGAGCAGGCAAAACGACGACGATCCGGGCGGTAGTGGGCGTAATGGATTTTGAAGAGGGCGAGATTGAAATCGACGGCATTTCGATGAAAAAGGACCCCTTGGCCTGCAAGTCGCGGATCGCGTACATTCCTGATAACCCCGACCTGTACGACCATCTCACGGGGATTCAGTACCTGAATTTCATCGGCGATCTGTTTAACGTATCCCGGAAGGACCGTGAGCTGCTCATTGCCAAGTACGGCGGGGCTTTTCAGCTGACTCCCCATCTCGGTGATCTGGTCTCCGGGTATTCCCACGGCATGAAGCAGAAGCTGGCGATTATCTCTGCACTCATTCATAAGCCGAAGCTGCTGGTGCTGGATGAGCCCTTTGTCGGACTGGACCCTAAAGCGGCTCATACGCTGAAGACGATTATGGCGGAGGTATGCAGCGAAGGCAGTGCGATTTTTTTCTCGACGCATGTGCTGGATACGGCAGAGAAGCTGTGCAACAAGATTGCGATTATCAAGCAGGGCCGGCTGATTGCCGAGGGCAGGACTGAGGATGTAAAAGGGGAGAACAGCCTGGAGGACGTATTTATGGAGCTGATCGATCATGATTAATGTCTGGAGACTGACGAAGCTGCAGCTCATCTCAACCTTTGGCCTTAACAAAGCGCTTCATACCAGGGATGCAAAAGAGCGCCGCAAGCTGCTCCTGCTCAGCATCGCCCTTCTGCTCGGTGTGCTGCTGATTGCCGTCTTTTCGTTCGGCTACAGCTATGCGATGGCAGCAGCTTTTGAACAAATCGGCCGGTTAGATCTGCTTCTGGCGATTATGATGGCGGTCACTTCCATTGTCGCCTTCTTCACTACGGTGTACAAAGCGGGCGGCGTGCTGTTCAGCTATAAGGACTACGATCTGCTGATGTCGCTGCCGGTGAAGACGAGTCATGTGGTGGCGAGCCGGGTGCTGCAGCTGTATGTGCTGAGCCTGTTTTTTACCCTGATGGTCATGCTGCCGGCTGGAGCGGTTTATGCGTTAAAGGTGCATCCTGAAGCTTATTATTATCTGCTTTTTGTGCCGCTGCTGCTCTGTATTCCGTTAATTCCGATTATTGCTGCGACCGTGATCGGCGCACTGATCAGCTGGTTCTCCTCCAGGTTCCGGGCGAGCCGGATGATCAATCTGGTGCTGACCCTGCTGTTTGTAATTGCCCTCATCCTCGGGTCATTCATACTGGACGGGAACGAACCGGAGCTGGCTGATCTGGGAACAGGGCTGGCGGATACGATATTTAAGCTATACCCGCTTACGGAGCTGTATGTGGATGCAGCAAGCGCGTACCGGATCGATGCTTTTCTGATGTTCACACTGCTGTCCGTGCTCTCATTCGTAGTGTTCTGCACGGTGCTGGGAACCCGTTACAAAGCGATTCATACCGGGCTGACAACCAGCCGGGCAGGCGGGAAGTATAAGATGCAGCAGCTTAAGGCATCCACAGCCTTTCAAGCCCTATACCGTAAGGAGCTGCGCCGTTATTTCAGCTCATCTATTTATGTGCTGAATACGGGCATCGGCATGGTACTGCTGCTAGTAATGTCAGTCTCCCTGTTGTTTACCAGTCCGGAGAAGCTTGGACAGCTGGCCGACATTCCGCAGCTGCAGCAGTATCTCAATACACTGGCGCCGCTGTTCGTTTCTCTATTCGTAGCCCTCAGCTGCACCACGTCCAGCTCGGTTTCACTGGAGGGCAATAATCTCTGGATTCTGCGGAGCTCTCCGGTTCCCAAGCATATCATTCTGCTCAGCAAAATAGCGG
This sequence comes from Paenibacillus sp. FSL R7-0273, assembly GCF_000758625.1. Classification (NCBI taxonomy): domain Bacteria; kingdom Bacillati; phylum Bacillota; class Bacilli; order Caryophanales; family Paenibacillaceae; genus Paenibacillus; species Paenibacillus sp. FSL R7-0273. The sequence goes on along the minus strand of NZ_CP009283.1, from coordinate 5,128,807 downwards.
TTAACCTGACCATCACCGTACCTATAACGGTTGTGAGCTGTGTGCTGCTGCTGATCTCGCTGGGCACAGGATGGGTAGACAGTCTGCTTCTATTAGTAATTCCGGTTATCTATGCCTGCTTCTCGGCGTTGATTGGAGTCATCATTAACCTGAAGCTGCCCAAGCTTGCGTGGACCAATGAGGTTCAGGTCGTCAAGCAGAGCGCTGCGGTGCTGGTGGCGATGCTTGTCGGCTTCATCAGCCTGCTCATTCCGGCCGGCTTGTCATTTGTGCTTACCGGCGTGGACGGCAGGGTGATTATGCTTGGTGCCGGGATCATATTGGCGGGATTGTGTGCGGGGATGTACAGGTATTTGAAGGCGAATGGTGAGCGGCTGTTTTTGAAACTCTAAATGATAGCAGAGCAGAGCTCCGTGCCGGCTGGCAGGGGGCTTGTCTGCATTTATATCATTTGTTGCTGTCTATTTCTTCATTTGGCAATAAGATGGATTAGTTGATACAGTAATGGCGCAGAAGGAGGAAGCCCATGTACACTATCGGTCAGATTGCAGAGATCCTGGGGATATCCAAAGATAAGCTGAGATATTATGAGGAGAAAGAGATTATCAAGCCTGTACAAAATGGCTGTAACCATTATAGGCAATATGATTCGGATGATATTGATAACGCTCTGGCCATTGAGTACTACAGGTCGTTGGATCTGGATTTCAAAACAATCCGGAAGCTCCATATGGACAGCGATACGGCTAGCATCAAAAATATTCTAAATGAGAAATACGAAGCAGTGGTAACAGAAATAGCGAGAATGAGCCATATAGCCAAGCGGATTGCGGAAGCAAAACAGCATTTGCTCGATATTGAAAAGAACTTAAACTGTTATTCGCTCAGATCTATGGCACCAGTCGAGATCTTGGGACAATTATCCGATTTCAGGGCTTATGAGGAATTTAAAACTATACATAATAACAGGGAGATACTTGAGGATGAGCCGATCTTCAAAAGCTTGAAGCGGCTTATCACGTTCGATGAAGAGGGGATACAGTCCGGCAGCATGCTGGTTACTAAAGCAGTCGAAGACGGCAGGGCAGCGGGAGCGCGAAAGCTTGTACAGTATGACAGGTGCGTGTATACCATCCTTGAAGATAAGTCGCAAGATGACCATCTGCTGGAGCATCACTTTTTAAAAAGTCAATCATGGATGAAGGACAATCATTATAAACCGCAAGGTACAGCCATCATAGGCATGTTATCAGTGGGTCACAGTGAAGGAAGATTAAGGACTTATCTGGAAGTTTATATCCCTGTTGAGTAAGCTGAGCTCAGCTGCGTATTGACCTTGGGACAGTCCCATAGTTTAGATTGTAGAGGAACTGAATTATGGGAGGAACGGGACATGGATAATATCAAACAGATCAGAAGCATCGGTATGCTTATCTGGCTGCATGTATTACCGGGGGCGTTGTTGGGCTTACTTTATATTCTTTTACTGAAAGCAGAGATTCTATCTGAGTATCCCAGAATCATTACGCTGGGTTTGGCTGGTGTCATTTCTATTGTGCCGATTCAGTGGGGCTGTTTATTGTATGTGGCCAGAAAGGAAACGGGCAGCTTCAATATATTTAGAATCCTCGGACTGAAAAGTAAGCTGGAGGGTAAGAGCTATTTCCTATACACAGCTGTGCTCCTGGTACTGACAGGAGTCCTCATGCTTGCACTGAGCCCATTATCCGGCTACCTATTGAATACGGTATTTAGTTGGATTCCACACGGATTTAACTACAATCAGGATATGAGCACCTTCAGCCGTAATGAAATTCTTCTGACCATAGCCGTGAGTTTTTTCTTTTTTACGCTTATAGGACCGGTAACGGAGGAGCTCTATTTTCGGGGCTTTTTACTCGCACGTATGAATTGGCTGGGGAACTATGGTGTACTGCTGAATCTTATTTTGTTTGCAGTATATCATGTCTGGTCGCCTTGGCTGATCATCGCAAGAATCGTTGCTTTTCTTCCATTGTTTTATATTGTACGCAAAAAAGATTCCTACAAGCTGGGGATTACGGTACATTGCTTAGCTAATTTTTCGGATGTAATCGGGATGGTGATGCTGTTGTAATCATTGATACGCTCATACCGCATCATACCGTCCGACATCTCAGAAAGGATATCTGACTACAAAAAGCTACACAAAATTAAAACCGGTTCCGCAGCCCATGGGGGTAAACTGCAGAACCGGTTATTTATAATGCCGGATTAATTGCGGATCAGATAATCGAATGCACCCAGGGCGGCGGTTGCGCCGGAGCCCATGGAGATGATGATCTGCTTGAACGGGCTGTTGGTGCAGTCGCCTGCGGCGAACACACCCGGAATGCTGGTTGCACCGTGGCTGTCGACGACGATTTCGCCGAAGCGGGTACGCTCCAGTGAATCCGCAAGCCAGTCGGTGTTCGGCACAAGGCCGATTTGGACGAATACACCTTCAAGCTCAACATGCTGCTCCGTACCGGTGTCGCGTTCGATAAAGGTAATGCCGTTCACCTTGTCAGTGCCTGTAATTTCCTTGGTCTGAACGTTCTTATGCACGGTTACGTTAGGCAGGCTGTACAGACGCTTTTGAAGCACAGAGTCTGCCTTCAGCTCAGGCATGAATTCCAGAACGGTTACATGGCTGACGATACCCGCCAGGTCAATCGCCGCTTCGATACCGGAGTTGCCGCCGCCGATTACGGCAACATGCTTGCCGGTGAAGAGCGGGCCGTCACAGTGCGGGCAGTACGCTACGCCTTTGTTCTTGAACTCGGCTTCGCCTGGAACCCCCACATTACGCCAGCGGGCGCCAGTAGAGAGGATAACCGTCTTGCTCTTCAGCACGGCACCGTTCTCCAGCTCGATTTCGATGAGTTCCTTCTTCTCCAGGCGCTTGGCCCGCAGAGTCTTCATCACATCGATCTCGTATTCCTTCACGTGCTCCTCCAGGCTCGCAGCGAGCTTCGGACCTTCGGTGTACTTCGTACCGATGAAGTTCTCAATGCCCATCGTCTCCATAACCTGGCCGCCGAAGCGCTCAGCGACGATACCGGTGCGGATCCCTTTACGGGCGGCATAGATAGCCGCACTCGCGCCGGCAGGACCGCCGCCAACCACCAGTACATCAAATGGTGCCTTGTCGGATAATTCGGAAGCATCCGGTCCGGTACCCAGCTTAGCGAGAATTTCTTCCGCGGTCATCCGGCCGCTGCCAAAGAACTCGCCGTTCAGGTAGACGGACGGTACCGCCATAACATCCTTGCTCTCAACTTCGCTCTTGAAAGCAGCACCATCGATCATAGTACTGGTTACGCCGCTGTTAAGTACGCTCATCAGGTTGAGCGCCTGTACCACATCCGGGCAGTTGTGGCAGGTCAGGCTGATATAGGTCTCGAAGTGGTATTCACCCTTGAGGCCCTTGATCTGATCAATAGTCGCCTGCTCCGCCTTTGGAGCTCTGCCGCTTACCTGCAGCAGGGCCAGCACCAGTGAGGTGAATTCATGGCCGAGCGGTACGCCAGCAAAGGTAACGCCGGTATCTTCGCCCGGACGATTCACGCTGAAGCTTGGCGTGCGCGGAAGTGCAGTATGTTCTACTTTGATATTGGCCGACATTTCGGCCAGCTCATTCACCAGAGACAGCATTTCTTGCGAAACGCTGTCGTCTCCGGCGCTGACCTTCAGCAGTACCTCGCCCTCCATGAGCTGAAGATACTGCGCTAATTGTGCTTTGATATCCGCATCAAGCGCCATTATTCATCCGCTCCTTAGATTTTGCCTACGAGGTCAAGGCTTGGTTTCAGGGTTGTGCTGCCTTCCTGCCATTTGGCCGGGCATACTTCACCTGGGTTGTTACGAACGTACTGTGCAGCCTTGATCTTGTTGACCAGGATGCTGGCATCACGGCCGATGCCGTCTGCATTGATTTCGACAGCCTGAATTACGCCGTCAGGGTCAATGATGAAGGTACCGCGGTCAGCCATACCGGCTTCTTCAATCAGAACATCGAAGTTGCGGGAGATGGTGTGGGACGGATCACCGATCATGATGTATGTGATTTTGCCGATGGCTTCGGAGCTATCGTGCCATGCTTTATGTGTAAAGTGGGTATCGGTAGAAACAGAGTACACCTCAACACCCAGGCTCTTCAAAGTTTCGTATTCGTTCTGCATGTCTTCCAGCTCAGTTGGACATACGAAAGTGAAATCTGCAGGGTAGAAGCAAACTACGCTCCATTTACCTTTGAAATCAGCTTCGGACACATCGATGAAGCTTCCATTGTGGTAGGCAGATGCTTTGAACGGCAGTACTTCTTTTCCAATCAGGGACATATTAATTTTCCTCCTAAGGTGTGCCTGCATAAATGCGGCTTTTTTGATTTGCTATTGAATAGCATTTCTTTATTGATAATTATTATCATCTAGAAATTATTATTTGTCAAGCGCACATTCTCAAGTTCACAAGTCGTTCATAAGAAGAGAGTACAACACAGAATAGACTCCATAATAAATTACCCTGCAACGGCCCCGGCAATTGTGTAGAATGTATGAACAATGCACCATAAGAGAGCGTGCTGTCTAAGCACACAACTTTTCTTGTGAAATTTCGAACAAAGTCTCCTGATGATTCGTAATGTAAGATGACAGAGCAGACGGAGGGGGAGAATGATTAGCGACAGACAGCTTGTAGATAGCTATAGATCTGGACAGCAGGCGGCGCTCGCACAATTAATTGACCGGTACAGGGATGATTTATTCCGGTTTTGCTGTCACCTTTCTCTGGACCGGCAGGAGGCAGAGGATTTATTTCAGGAGGTATGGGTACGTGTGCTCCGCAAGCTGGAGAAGTACGATCCGGAGCGGCCGTTCAAAGCCTGGCTGTTTCAGGTGGCCGTCAATATCCATAAGGACCGGTACCGGAAATGGAAAAAGCTGCGTGAACGCCTGACGCTGGCCTGGATGGACGACAACAGCAGAATGAAGGAACCCAGAGATGCCTCACCGTTAACAGAAGATTTTCTCGTAAAAAAAGAAGAGGTTCTGTACCTTGAGCAATGCCTGCGTACGCTACCCAAGCGTTATCTTGCCCCGTTAATTTTGTTTTATTATGAAGAATTCAGCTATGAAAGTATCGGAGAGGTGCTTGATGTGCCGCTGGGGACCGTGAAGTCCAGACTGAATCAAGGGAAAAAACTGCTGAAAGCAGCAATGGGGGAGCGAGTGTATGAATGAGCCAATGGAAAATGAGCAGCTGTTAAAAGAATACTTCAACGCACCTGTAGCCGCACCGGCTCAGCTGGTTGCCGGCACACTCCGGAGAATCAATGACAGCCAGCCCATCGGTATTTTAATCAGCGCAGCTGCACTGAATATCATTGTTGCGCTTATTCTGGGAGTGTTTCTGCTGGCCAGCCCGCTCTTTGTTTTCTGGAAAATAGTTATATTGCTGGTGTTTGCCTTATTTGAGGTCATTGCAGCAATCCTCTTGGTTTACAACGTTTCCGGTGGCTCTTTGGAGGCTTCGGTGAATTAGATTATGCGGACTATATCTTTTTCAGAAGGGAGTACTATGAAGAAACGGGCAGGGCTTGAAAGGTTTATTTTTTGGGCGTTTACAACGATTGTCGTATTGGGATTTGGGGCAGTTTTCATTGTAATGGCTCCTTCAATACAAGAGGTATTTGAGGATGACTATGGCTGGCTCACGGTGATTGCAGGGCTTATGCTGCTGTATATAGCCTTGAATGTGCTTATTGCAGTGTTCATCTATAAAGATGCTTCCAGGAGAAAAATGAATCCATGGCTGTGGATGCTGGCCGTCATTTATATTCCCAACTTTATTGGACTTCTTCTATATTTATTTGCCCGCAGACAGCAGCATACTCCTGCGGCGGCTGATCCGGGCAATAACCCCGTGCAGTGCCCTCACTGCGGCAACTTAATCCACCCATAAGGAGTGTCAAGAGATGAAGAAAAAATGGATTGTGCCGGTAATGCTGATGCTGGTGCTGGCAATGCTGCTGACCGCCTGTGATAAAAAGCTAATGTTCGTAGGTTCTGAATCCGGCTCTAAAGTTAAGGCCTCCTATAAGCTGTTCAGCGGTACGGACGATAAGAAGGTTAAGCTCAAAAGCGGGGAGACGCTTGCTGTTGATTATAAGTCCAAGGTGGAAAAGGGAGAGCTGACGATAGAGCTATACGATCCCGATGGTGAGCTGGTTAAGGACTTCAATACGGGTGAAGCAGGAAGTGAAAGGATTGAGGCAGACAAGGATGGAGCCTACAAGTTTATTATCACCGGAAAAAGCGCGAAGGGCAGCTACGAGATAAAGTTTACTACTGAATAATACATTTTAAAAAGAAAACAGCGGCTGCCGGAGACATGAAAAGGATGTCCGGACAGCCGCTTTTGTATGGAGCCAGTCTGAGAATTCAGCGTGAAAAGCCGTTAACTTAGATTCTGTTTCGCTACATTAGGCTTAGTATACATTTTATTAAGTATAATCGTCTGCACGATAATGAATATGCCGCCAACTGCCCAATACAATGGTAAAGCGGCGGGCATCTGATAAGAAAATACACCCATCATGACCGGTGACAGCAATCCGAGGAACGCCATTTGGCTATTTTGATTTTGCTGAGGCTGCGCTGAAGCGGATTGAGCAACCCGGAACTGAATGTAATACACAGCAGCGGCAATCAGCGGCAGAATCATATCGGCTGTCCCCAGGTTGAACCACAAAAAATCGTGGGCTGCAATCTCCGGGGTACGGCGGATGGCGTAATAGAATGCGAGCGTGATCGGCCATTGGAGCAGCATCGGTAAACATCCCATGCCCAGGGGATTAAATTGATGCTTCTGGTACAGCTGCAGCATCTCGGCTTGCTGTTGTTTTTTTGCATCCGCACTGCTATCGTTCTTATACTTTTCATTGAGTGCAGTTAATTCCGGCTGCAGCACGGCCATCTTTTCTTTCATGTTCGTCTGTTTTTTAGTTTGGTTCATCATGAGCGGCATAATCGCAAGCCTGATGATCAGGGTCATCAGCACGATCGATAGTCCGTAGTTTCCGTGAAAGGCATCCGCGAAGAATTTGATCATGAGCGAAAAGGGATAAATCAAAAAGTGATCAAATATTCCTGCCGAATCAGCATGAATCGGATCTGTTGGGGATGCTGCTGAACACCCGCTGAGCACAAGGACCGGAATCAGCCCGGTCAGCAGGACGAGAAGGGGCTTGGCCCATTTTTGGAGCAAACGAATCTTTTTCATTGTTGTCCTCCCTAATTGAATGTATGGATATCAATATGGGGAAGGACGGTGGTCTTCTTCAGCCGGTGCTTCTCTACGCCGGGCGATACGGACGATCCACCGCTGAATACCACTCACCTGCGTTAGTCTGTCGGCCACATACCAGGCTGAACCGGCTGCAGCCATTTCATGATCCCGGTGTATCTTAGGTGAACAATAGTAGGTGAATGGAAGTAATACTAAGGAAGAGAAGAGGGCGATCGAGAGTGCCAGTTGAAACAGGTCATAAAAATGCTCCAGTCAAGTTCACCTCCGCATGAGCCGTGTTGGAAAAATATAATTAAGGGTCATACGCCAGAATAACTGCGGGGTTTCATTAACCTGAATGCTCTTTATTTTTTAATTGACTACATATTTCCTAATAAAGCAGGTATGTTTTTTTGGTTTTCAGCAAGCCAAATCATTTCCTTAGCGAAGCGGGTTGGCGGTACACTATGCTGATCCATATTAGCATGAATCCACCATGTGCTTTCCATATACCACAACAACTGTAATGAATACGTTAAATAGCCCTCTGCCACGTTCCGTTCCTCGCTGTACCCTTCCATAAATGCTGAAGCCAGAGAGACATCTAAATGATCATCTAAGGCACATGATATTACAGCACGGGCTACATCCAATTGCGGATAATCATACTTTAGCCGATCGAAATCTAGAATTGCTGTTAATCCGTTGTCATTAAATAAAAGATTATCTGCCCAAAGGTCACGATGTGCCCATCCTGCCTGAAGGAAATCAAGTATTTCTACATCCATTTCTTCAGTAGCCTTAATTTGAGTTTCTATATCAGCAAGCAGCTGAGGTTTACCAGCTTCTCTAGTCTTTTCCCTGACTAAACTCCAATGTGCTAATCGCTCCTCGCGGCTTGGAGGAATAAATTGCGGACTATTATTAAGGCCAAGTGTCCCGTCATTTAAAATTCGGTGCATTTTTCCTGTTGCCCGGCCTAAATCGTATATTTGGCGGGCATTGGTCTTACCTGGTGGTATTAATTGGCCCTGACAATATTCCATCACCATGAAGAGCTCGCCGTTATCCGATTCAAGCAAAATACCTTCATTATGGGATAACAGTTTGGGGCACACCAGGCCTTGGTCATGCAATCTGATCTGCTGAGAGAATGCAAATAATAGCTCCTCAGGGTTAAATAATTTATATCTTTCTTTGTTATATTGTTTAAGTAAAAACTCTCCTGCCTCAGTCGTAACTTTCCATTTTAAGTTTAGCCAGCCCCGTTTGATTGAGGTCGTTTCAATTACATTCAAAGCGAATAAACGATGAAAGGTTTTTTATTAGATCATCCAGGATCATTTCCTCTGCTGATATAGCCTCCATTTGGGTCAACTCCGATATTCATAATGTATATGTTAATATTCCTTATGGAGACTTATATAACCTTCCCGGATAAGCGCTTCAGAATCAGATGACGGCTGAAGGTATGGATGGTATGCTGGAATAAATGCATAAACACATAAGGGGCTGACTATCGATGCAGAGAATTATCGGGATGTATAAGCAATTTTTGTGGGAGCCCCTGTGGTTTAAGATTCTAATTATTGCTTCTCTGCTTGCAACGGTCGTGTTCAGCAGTTCGTTTTTTGCAGATCACGGCTATTATCAGAGTATCGCCAAAGTAGCCGCCGCCATCTTTTTTGGGGCATACGGGATCAAATTCAGATCGAATACCCGGCTTGCTGTTATCTTTTTTGGAGCTGCAGCCATTTGTGTGTTTCTGTCCTGGACTTATTTGAACAATTGAATAAAAAGGTAAGCGGCCTTCGTCCTCAGGGTTTTGCCCGGGACGGCGGCCGTTTTATTTTGCCTGGAAGCTGTCACGAGCAGCTGCTGGAAAATGTTCCTTGCATTCTGAGGGAGCCTCTGCTAAATTGATATTAACAAAATGAAATTATCAAAAAGTTAATAAGTGTTATTTTCCAGTAATCGATTAAACGGAGGGATGCAGCATGGGCAAGGCTACGGGAAACTGGAAGTGGTTTGAAATCGTCTGGCTGGTTGTATTTACGGCAATAGGAGTTCTTTTTACGTTTATATCCAAGGATTCATTATTTGGCTTCACGGTTTTTATCACCGGGGTGCTGTGTGTGGTGCTAACGGCGAAGGGGAAGCTTATGAGTTATGTATTTGGCATGTATAACACGTTCGGCTATGCTTATCTGGCCTATAATAATGGATTGTTCGGGGAAGTGATGCTGAATCTGCTGTTTTTTGTCCCGATGAATATCGTCGGCTTCTACATGTGGAGAAAGAATTTCCAAGGCGGCAAGCTGACGATGCGGCAGATGGAGATTAGAGGCATGCTGCTGGTAGGCACGGTCTGTATCTCCGGGTTTCTGCTGCTGGGGTTTGGGCTGTCGTTTATTCCGGGGCAGAACTCGCCGTATATTGATGCTTTAACAACGGTTTTATCGGTCGTGGCTACTATTCTGATGGTGCGCAGATTCAAGGAGCAGTGGCTGGTCTATATTGTGCTCAATATGTTCACTGTGCTGTTGTGGGGTATCCGGACGGCGGATGGGAGCAGTGAAGGCCCGCTGATGATCGTCATGTGGAGTGCCTATCTGCTCAACGCGGCATACGGCTACTATAACTGGAACAAAGGTGCTAAGGAGGCGCTGGCATGAAGACACTTGGATTAACACTGGGCAAGTTCGCCCCGCTGCATAAAGGGCATCAGTATATGATTGAAGCGGCGCTGCAGGAGGTCGATGAGCTCATTGTGGTGGTTTATGAAACGGCTGTTTCTCCTATTCCCTTGCAGATTAGGGCTGGCTGGATCCGTACGCTCTATCGGGCGGTCCGGGTCATTGAGGCCTGGGACGGTCCGGACGGCTATTCCGACGACAGGGAGCATGAGATCCGTGAAGAGCAGTATATCCTGGGATTGTTAAAAGGCGAGCAGGTGACCCATTTCTATTCCAGCGAGTTCTACGGCAAGCATATGAGCATTGCCCTTGGTGCAGCAGACCGGCGGGTGGATGAGGCACGTGAGAAGGTGCCTGTATCGGCCACAATGGTCCGTTCTGATCCGTATAAATACCGGGATTACGTTAGTGACCTTGTGTACAGGGATTTAATTACCAAAGTGGTATTTGTGGGAGCAATGTCCACCGGTAAATCCACCATTACCGAGGCGCTGGCCCGGCGGCACCGGACGGCTTACGCCAGTGAGTATGGACGGGATTACTGGGCAGAGCATCAGGTGGACCGCCGGATCGGACTTGAGGCTTTTGACGAAATTGCCCTGGGCCATTTGGAGCGTGAGGAACAGGCGCTGCTTGCGGCGGACCGGTATCTTTTTGTCGATACCAATGCGATCACCACGTATATGTATGCTCTGGATTATCACGGGCGTGCACCTGGGCTGCTGACCCGGCTCGCGCTGGAGAATACGCAGCGGTACGATCTGTTTTTCCTGTGCGATGACGATATTCCCTACGATGATACGTGGGACCGCAGCGGGGATCAGAAGCGGCATGTGTTTCATAAGCAGATTATCGCGGATTTGCAGGCCCGGCGGATTCCTTACATTACACTTAGAGGAAGCCTTGAGGAGCGGATGCGCAGAGTAGATGAGGTGCTGGCGGAGTTTGAGCCTTACAGCAATTATTTTGGCGGGCAGGCTTAGCAGCAGCAGATAAATGAGGGGGCGGACAACAGTGGGACTAGTGGATCGTAATGGACTTACGGAGCGTGAATATTTGGAGCAATACCGGCCGGGGGATTATGAACGGCCTTCGGTGGCAGCGGATATGGTGATTTTTGCGGTCACAGGCTTGGAGGATGAAGGACATAAGCTTGCTGAACAAGAGCTGCGTCTTCTGCTCATCCGCCGGGGAGGGCACCCGTTCCTGGGACAATGGGCGCTGCCGGGCGGCTTCGTGCAGCCGGATGAGACGGCAGATCAGGCTGCTGCGCGGGAGCTGTACGAGGAGACCGGCTTGAACGATGTCTATGCGGAGCAGCTGGGCGTCTTCTCAGATGTTGGACGTGACCCGCGCACCTGGGTGATAAGCTGCAGCTATATTGCGCTCATAGACACCAGCCGGCTGCAGGTACAGGCAGGAGACGATGCCGAAGACGCTGCCTGGTTTACGGTGAGCTACCGGCAGCTGACGGAGAACATAGAGTGGCTGGATAAGGGCTGCATCCAAACTGGTAAGGTTGAGCTGAAGCTTAGCAGCGACGGCGGGGAGCTAACAGCGGTTATTGAACGGACTGTAACAGCCAGGCTGTACTCGAAGTCAGTCGAATACACCATAGAGTCGAGTGAAGGCCTGGCTTTTGATCATGCGAAGATTATTGCTAGTGCTGTTGAGAGGCTGCGGGAGCAAATCAATATGGACTGAGGGATCAATTACAGTTACTCATCCTCAGGATGATATCTTAACGCTGCATTTAGGAACTGCAGGCTGCTCTGAATGTTGCCTGCCTCTATTTCTAATGCAGCTGCTTCTTTGGCCAAATTTACAATCTGATTCTCCAGCGAGGTTCTGTATTCCTGCTCTAAATGCGCTTTCCTCAGATTACCTTTTAACGCCAATACATCAGATTTGACGCTTCCGCGAAGGGAGACTTATTCCTTATCCGTAATTAGAATGGATGGTTTAGATTCCGCAGGCTCAAGCAGATCAACCTGTATCACCTCTAAAGACTCTAATCTATAGAGACCCTCCTCATAAATATCATGAATATAATGGATGACCTGTTCAGCCGCTTCGCTCTCAAGGGAACAATAATCATGTGTTTCCAGCGGCGGGCCGGAGATAAAATCATGTATCCATTCAAAGGTCAGCTTGGGCTGGTCGATAAAGACAGCATTGGAGGAATGCGGAACAATTAACAGCTGTGTTTTAAGCAGCAGCCTTGAAGATAGAGTATAGGAAGTCAGAAAAAGAGGGTCATGAGACCCGACTAACGACAGGGTAGGGTGGGTCAGTGAATCAAAGTCTCCGTTAGGCGGTGAGGCCAGATACAGATTAAATATCTCAAAGTAGGTTTCAGGGGAAACCAGGGTAAAGGATTTGACGATTGCATCAAAAAGGCGGCTGCCGGAAGGTTCCAGGGTGATCCCCTTAACCATGCTGTGGGCAAGCGGCAGCATAGAGCCGCTGCTGGTTAATTGCCTGCGTCTACGAATCAGTGCATGGATTGATTTTTGCGGATAAAATGCAGGAGCGGCAAGCAGTGACAGGCTTTTAACCTTCTCCTTGTGCAGCAGGCTGTACTTAATTGCCAGGTTTCCTCCAAAGCCATGTCCTATGAAATGAACGTGCTCTATTTTCAGCAGCTGCAGTAAATCATGGATATCCTCAACAAAGAGATTCCAGCTAAGGGCCGGGGTCCCTCTTTCGGTTCTGCCATGTCCCCGCAGATCCAGAAGCAGCACCCGGTAGTGCCGTTCGAAAAAAGGAGTGATGTCCTTCCACAGCTCCAGGTTCAGTCCAAGCCCATGAAGGAGCACGGCTGTCTCTGCGGAAGTCTCTTCATTATAGAGCTGATAATACATATTAATGTCATTAACCTGTATAAACGGCATAATGGCCCTCCGGCATTGTTGATAGATTACTTATAGTGCGTATTTGTTAGAATAATAGGAAACCTGTATTTGGTCTGTTGACTTTAAGTCACCTTGCCTGAATCTTCAAATGAAATACACTAGAATGAAGGGGAAGAAGCCAATGGATATTCGCTCCGAGTTTGGGCGGAGAATTAAGGAATTACGGGCCCGCAGCGGGATGTCGCAGGAATTATTGGCCTATCGTGCAGGACTTGACCGGACCTACATAAGCGGAGTCGAGCGGGGGGAGCGGAATGTCAGTCTGGTGAATATCGGGAAAATTGCCGCTGCCCTGCAGGTGTCGCTGGAGTATTTTTTTTCAGGAGAACGGTTTTCTGCATCTGTTGCGTACCAGCCCAAGGATTTTGCCATCCCCTTTAAGGAGCGGTTCAAATATAGCCTGGACAGAGACAAGAGGCTGCTGGCCTTTCAGGTCAACGGATTGTTTTCCGGGAAAAAGGATGTGGATTACTTATCCTCAGTCATCTTTGGCATTTGTTCGGCATACGGCAATAATGAGCTGGACATCCTGGTGGATCACCGGGGCATGAAGGCTTCGGATGGCGAGCCGGTTGTATATTCTCCTGATATTGCTGAGCTTGCAGGTGTCTTTCAGCAAGAGCTGACTATATACAGCAAGCGGGTAATTTGTCTTTGCAATTCAAGGTTTATGGTGGAGCAGTTAAACCATGTTGCCAAAACGAGCGGAATCTATGATAAAGCCACCCACCTGTTTGAAAAGGACCGGTTAATGGTGGAGAATGCGTATTCACTGCTGGATATTCATGATAATGAGCTTGTTAAGCCGGCTAAATAGACTTGAAACGCACAGTTACCAGGGTAGCGGCCGCTGAAGTTGGGGGCTGCTTTTTTTATTAAATGTGAGAGATGTATCTTTTCATTGCTAGAATATCATGTTATTATTTACCACATAACCGACAGACAGTCGGTCGGTAAGCAATTGAGATCATCTAAATAACCACCCAACCACATAACAAGGAGCCACCCATGAGAATTGTAAAAGAAGCCGAGACGCGCAGAAACGAAATCCTCGACGCTGCGGATGAGCTGTTCGGGCAGAAGGGGTTCGACGGAACGAGTACCAATGATATTTTGAACAAAGTAGGGATTGCCCGGGGCACGCTGTATCATCACTTCAAATCCAAAGAAGATATTATGGATGCGCTGATTGAGCGGTACAGCAGCAGGATGCTGGGAGCGGCGCAGGCTATTGCCCTGGATACCACTATTCCGGTCGTCGAACGTATTCTCCGTGCCGTTATGGCTATGAATATCAGCAGCGGTAACGGGGGAGAGAGCAGCAAGGAGATTATGGAGCATATCCACCGGCCGCAGAATGCGCTGATGCATCAGAAGATCCAGAAGATCCTTGTTAACGGTGTTCCGCCGATTCTGACCCCCATTGTCCGGGAGGGTATTCAGCAGGGATTGTTCCACACGCAGTACCCGTATGAAAGTATGGAGATGATTATCATCTATGCGAACACCATTTTTGATGAGGAGATGGTTGAGATGACAGACGAGGTACGGCTGTCGCGCATTTTGGCTTTTATCGCCAATGTAGAGCGGCTGCTCGGGGCTGAGGAAGGAAGCTTGATGAGTGTAATGCAGGCGTTCGGCGGCGGAGAGGGAGATGAACCGGGCAATGAGTAACCGGGAGCGGGGCTTCGGCAGGTTTCTCCTGCTGTGGTCGGGACAGCTTGTGTCGTCAGTCGGCAGCGGACTAACAGCTTTTGGTCTGGGGGTGTACCTGTATCAGCAGACCGGGCAGGCATCCGCCATGGCTCTGGTTACTCTGCTGGCCTTTATGCCTTCACTCTTATTAAGCCCTGTTGCCGGCGTGCTTGCGGACCGCTATGACCGGAGGCTGTTAATGATGCTGGGCGACAGCCTGTCTGCAACCGGGCTCATCTATATTCTGATCTGTCTGCTTAGCGGTGAAGCGCAGCTTTGGCAGATCTGCCTGGGAGTAACCGTTAGCTCGGTATTTTCCTCACTGCTTGATCCGGCGTACAAAGCAACGGTGACGGATCTGCTGACGGAGGAGCAGTATACCAGGGCGAGCGGTTTCGTCCAGGTGGCCGGCTCGGCCAAATACCTCATCTCCCCGGCGCTTGCCGGCTATCTGCTCCTGGTGTCGGATGTGAAGCTGCTGCTGGTCATCGACATCTGCACTTTTTTGGTTACTGTTGCTTCAACGCTTGCTGTGCGCAGGGGGCTTCCTTCCAAGCAGACGGAACAACAGGCCGGTTCATTCATCCGTGAGCTAAAAGAAGGCTGGAGCGCGGTTTCCGTAAGCAGAGGTGTGCTGATGCTGGTAATGATGACATCGGTAATGACCTTTTGCCTCGGATTCATAGAGACCCTGTCGATGCCGATGATTCTGGCTTTTGCCGATAGTGCTGCACTCGGTACGCTTGAAACGGTCATCGCACTGGGCATGCTGGCATCCAGCATCCTCATCGGCATTCTCCCGCTCAAGAAGAATTTCGTAAAGACCCTGGCGCTGTCCCTGTTCTGCGGAGGGCTGTGTATGGCGCTATTCGGGCTACGGGAAAATGTGCTTTTGCTTGGCGTTTCCGGATTTTTCTTTTTCGCCACCCTGCCGTTTGCCAATACCAGCCTGGATTATCTTCTGCGGACCAATATCAGGAATGCCGTGCAGGGCCGGGCCTGGTCACTGATCGGGCTAGTGTCACAGCTGGGCTTCATAGCCGCTTATATGCTGTCCGGGGTGCTCGCTGACCGTGTGTTCACTCCGCTTTTGACAGACAAGGGTCTGCTTGCAGGCAGTGTGGGCCGGATTACAGGTACAGGCAGCGGCCGGGGAATCGGACTTCTGATCATCCTCGCGGGGCTGCTGTTAAGTGCGGCTGCGGTTATTCTATATAACCTGAAATCCATTAAAAAGCTGGAAACCGGAGGTGAACCATGTACTACAGGATAATCCGTAACGACATGCGCGCAGGTAAGCTGATTACATTAACCACCCTATTGTTCGTCACCGCTGCCGCTATGCTTGTTTCCCTGTCGGCCATTCTGACCGTCAATCTTGCGGGAGCCATTGATACACTGATGACGCAGGCGAAGACGCCGCATTACATGCAGATGCATTCAGGGGAGCTGGACCTGACGCGGTTTACGGCTTTTGCTGAGCAGAACAGTAAGGTTGACGAGTTCCAGGTGCTTGAATTCGTGAATGTGGAAAATGCGCGGATTATCATCGGCGGCAAGTCGCTGGCGGACAATGTCCAGGACAACGGGTTCAGCACACAGAGCGGCAAATTTGACTACCTGCTGGGCCTGGACGGGAAGGTGATAACGCCGGCTGAGGGGGAGCTGTATGTGCCAATCGCCTATATGAAGGACGGGACCGCCAAGGCCGGAGATACAGCTGTAATTGCCGGAAAAGAATTGACTGTGGCCGGATTTCTCCGTGATTCCCAGATGAACTCCCTGCTGGCCTCCTCCAAAAGATTTCTGGTCAGCGGGCACGACTACACCGCTATCCAATCCTCCGGGAGCACCGAATATCTGATTGAATTCAGACTGAAGGAGCTATCCATGCTTGGCGCTTTTAAAAATGACTACACCTCGGCAGGACTTGAAGCAAACGGCCCCGCCATCACCTACCCACTGTTCAAAATGCTCAATGCCATGTCCGACGGGCTGATGATTGCGATTATTCTGCTGGTCAGCCTGCTCGTTGTTTCTGTCGCTTTTATGTGCATCCGGTTTACTTTACTTGCCACAATGGAACGGGATACCCGTGAGATCGGCGTCATGAAGGCTATTGGACTGCGCGTCTCAGACATCAAGAAGCTGTATCTCGTAAAATACGCGGGTATCGCCGCCCTTGGCTGTGTCCTGGGATATGCCCTTTCGCTAGTATTTAGAGGTATGCTGCTGGACAATATCCGGCTGTACATGGGCGGAAACGAAAAGGCTTTGTTGACCCTGCTGCTCGGACTGGGTGGAGTCGTACTTGTGTTCCTGGCCGTTACCGGCTATGTGAACAGGGTGCTTGGACGCTTCCGGAGCATTTCTGCGGCAGAAGCTGTACGGTCCGGTACCACGCAGGATAAATCAGGGGGAGCCAGGCAGCTGCGGCTGAGTGCAAACCGGCTGCTGAACACCAATGTTTTTCTCGGAGTCAAGGATGTGCTTGCCCGGAAAAGCCTGTACGCGACCATGCTTGCTGTAATCATCATTGCCGCATTCGTTATCACCGTACCCCGGAACCTGTACAACACGATTTCTGCCAAAAGCTTCATCACCTACATGGGCGTAGGCAACAGCGATCTGCGCCTGGATATCCAGCAGACGGATCTTATCACCGCCAAAGCAGCAGAAGTGGCTGCGGTGATGGAGAAGGACCCTTCTATTTCCCGGTACGCCGTGCTTACAACGGAGAGCTTTACCGCCTTAAAAGAGGATGGAACAGAGGAGAGACTCAAGATCGAGCTTGGCGACCATTCCATTTTCCCTGTGGAATATGCTAAGGGAAGAGCGCCTGCAGCTGACCATGAAATCGCCCTGTCCGTGATGAACGCCGATGAGCTCGGCAAGCAGCCGGGTGATGTCATTACGCTGAAGTCCGGCGGACGGCTGCTGGACCTGACGGTATGCGGCATCTACTCAGACGTTACCAATGGCGGGAAGACGGCCAAGGCCGCTTTTGACAGCCAGTCTGGAGAGGTGATGTGGTCCGTCATTTACGCGGAGCTTGATGATAAGGCGCTTGCCGGCGGTACAGCAGAGAAGTATGCAGACCGGTTTTCTTTTGCCAAAGTATCCGGTGTCGGGGAGTATGTTGCGCAGACCTTCGGCCCGACCATAAGCTCTGTGGGGACGGCTTCCCGGATAGCGATTGTTATGATGCTGCTGATCAGCGTGCTGGTAACGGTGCTGTTTATGCGGCTGCTGGTGGCGAAAGACCAGTATCTGATTGCCGTCATGAAGTCTCTGGGCTTTACTAATGCTGACCTTAGAGCACAGTATTTTGCGCGTGCGGCAGCTGTGCTCGTGGCCGGAATTGTATTTGGGACCGTTCTGGCGAACACACTCGGTGAAGGCTTGGCAGGTGCGCTTATCGGCTCCTTCGGTGCAGCCTCCTTCAAATTCGTGGTCGATCCGCTTGCGGCCTACCTGTTCGGTCCGCTGCTGCTGGCCGGCCCGGTGCTTATCGCCACTATAATCGGTACATCGGGTACGGGGCAGATCACCATATCCGGCTATATAAAGGAGTAGATCAGAAAGATGAAGAAGATTATAGCAGCTGAACATATTGTAAAGGTCTACGGCCAGGGCGGAGAACGCCGCAAGGTGCTTGACGGGGTGTCTGTGAGCATTAACGAGGGGGAGTTCGTGTCGGTGATGGGTCCTTCCGGCTCGGGCAAATCGACGCTGCTGTTTGCGGTGAGCGGAATGGACACGGTGGACGGTGGGAGGGTGTTTTTTGACGGCAGGGAGCTTGGGGTACTTCAAGAGAATGAACTGGCCGACCTGCGCCGGAGACGGATGGGCTTTGTGTTCCAGCAGCCGACCCTGCTGAAGAATATGAACCTGCTGGATAATATCATTCTCCCGGCGATGCGTGATCATAGAAAGAACGTGAAGAAGATTACGGAGCGGGCGAGAACCCTTATGAAAAAGACGGGCATTGAAGGCCTTGAAAAGCGGGACATTACCCAGGTGTCCGGCGGCCAGCTGCAGCGGGCAGGCATTTGCCGGGCGCTGCTGGGCAGCCCGCAGATCCTTTTTGGCGACGAGCCGACCGGAGCGCTGAATCAGGAGGCTGCCGAGGGCATCATGAGCCTGTTCGCCGAAATCAATGAGGCCGGGACTGCGGTGATGCTGGTCACCCATGATGCCAGAATTGCCGCGAAGACAGAACGTATCCTGTTCATGTGCGACGGGCAGATCGTGAGCGAAATGCGGCTGCCGAAGTTCAGGGAAACGGTGCTTGAGGAGCGGATGGAGCAGGTTGTGCTGCGGATGCGGGAGCTGGGGATATAGACAAATGAAAGGACCCTTCATTCTAAAAAAAGAGTGGAGGGTCTTTAGTTTTTATGTGATATATTGGATTTATTCTAATAGAATCTACATTTGCGGAATGGGGCCGTTATATGCCGTTATTTAATGAAAATGGAGAATGCAGCCTGATTGAAGCTTTGAGAGCATACATACCGGAGGTCGAGGAGCTGCTGAATCCGGGAGTAAGAGAAGCGCAAATCATTGAGGCCGAAAAAGAAATCGGGTTTCCGTTTCCGGATGACTTTAGGCAAACCGGATGTTGTGAAGGAAGGAGGATATAGAAAGGGGCCATGGAGAACGAGCCAAACAGCTTGATTCCGGTTAGCGGATACTGGGCGGAGCATTTTGCAGATAAGCTTGAAGATGGCTGTATTTCTGTGGAAATGTTGAGCAAACAGAAAAGTGTAATGATCCTTCCTTATCTTGCGGAAAGATACGAGTCAGTGTCACTGGAGTTTCTGACTCTTATGCCTAACCTTAAGAAACTTATTATGCATGCCGATAACATTGCAAATTATGAAGTACTCAAGAAGCTGACAGGACTGACTCAGCTGGCAATCAGCGGATCCTCTTTTACAGAGTCAGATCTGGAGTACTTAGCTTGTCTGGAGGATTTAAGAAAACTGACACTGGTAAGATTAACATTAAAGAATGTACACAAACTGAAAAGCATCTCCAAATTAAAATCCCTTGCATTAATTTTGATAGAATCATTTGACAGTAAAACAATAGGAGAACTAGTAAACTTGACAGAATTATGCCTTGAAGACTTCGCGGCTGGCGATTTAAGCTACATTTCAAACCTTACGAAATTGAAAAAGCTGGAGCTCAAAAAGGTGACGATCCCCCATTTTGGATTTATGAAAGATTTAAAGAATCTAAAGACTTTCAGAGCAGACACTCGGGCGGAAGATGAATCGGAGATGACTGTTCTGGAGGAATTAAGCAAGCTTGAGGAATTTACCTATCCGGTTGGCGATTTATCCATTCTTCAAAATTGCTTGGGTCTGCGGGAAATCGGTGTAGATGTATCGAGATATAGCGGGCTCCCGGAAGGTTTCAGGAGTAATATCAGCGGGTTCACGATATTTGAGGCAACCTCGATAGAACAAATAAATACAATAGGTGACGAGTTGGATAAATTTTTCAATCTTAACTAATATCATGGTTAGTTTACATAGAGGGACTGAAGGGCATTAGAACGTTTATGAGGACTGATGATATAGCGGAGAGAGGGAGGCATTCTTGTGATCGAGCTAATCCAGTATGTTATAGAAGATATGAACAAGCAGCTTGAGCGGATTGAGAAGAGCCTGAGTCTGTTAAACGATGAGCTGGTGTGGACAAAAACGAAGGACTCCATGAACAGCATCGGCAGCCTCTGTCTGCATCTGGCAGGCAATGAATATCAGAACTTTGTCAGCGCCATCGGAAACAGGCCGTTCATCCGGGAGCGGACCCGTGAATTCACAACGGATGGAGGAATCCCCAAAGAGGAGCTGATAAGTCTTCTCCGCAATACGCGGTCACAATCGGAAGCAGTATTGTCTGCTGTCTCAATGGACGATTTGTCCCGCGAGGTGATTATCCGTTATGGGCAGGAGGACTGGAACCGGATGTACCGGAGTGCTGCCATAGCCGGCGAAACTTATGATACAAGAACTATTGGCCGTCTGATTGTCCAGGTATCCGCTCACTATGGCTATCACGCCGGACAGATTGTACTGCTTGCCAAAATGCTGCAGGACACCGATGAGCATGTCTCGGGCCAATACCATTGAGGAGGGGACGTTGTGATCAGACTGGAGCCGTTCGAACGCAGTGATTTTAAGCAATTAATTGCCTGGATTGATTCGCCGGAGTTTATGGTGCAGTGGGGAGGGAAAACGTTCAGCTACCCTTTAACGGATCAACAATTAGAGCATTATATCAACAGTGATACACTAAGCTACCGGGTGGTGTATGAGGAGAATAACGAGGTCATCGGGCATATCAGTTTAACGCCCGACCCGTCAAATCAATCAGGAAGAATAGGAAAAGTAATCGTAGGAAACAAAAATTTACAGGGGCTTGGCATCGGACAGCAGATGATCCGGCAGGTTCTGGATATCGCATTCGGACAGCTGAATGTACACAGAGTCAGCCTTGGCGTATTTGATTTTAACTATGCGGCCATTGCCTGCTACGAGAAGGCGGGGTTTGTAAAAGAAGGCATGCTCCGGGAAGCGCGCAAAGTCGGCAACGAGTTCTGGAATCTGTGGGAGATGGGGATTCTGGAGCAAGAATGGCTGGGCAAGAAAATAAACAATTAAATGAGTGAATGCTGTCTCTTGGAGCTGAACAAGCCTTCCATCCTGCCTTTCCGGCAGTGATAGAGGGCTTTTTGTCATTACAGCAAGATTTGAAAAGTGGATCATCAGCGCCTGTGTTACTTTGGATTTAGCAAAGCAGTGATTACAGCAGACAGGAGGGGTCAGGACACTGTATCAATCGGCAATTTTTTGACAGGTGCATAGATGTGGTAGGCGGATTGGAGATTGTGGACATCATCAAACGCCTGGATGAGCTCGATATGGGAGTCTTCGGTTTCCTGCCTGGAGATCTTTAGAAATCTGGCATAATCCGTTTTGAGGACGTCGCCAATATCCAGCAGATCACCGGAATATTTGAATCTGGCACAGAAGAGCTGTGGTACATCAATCGTGAAATAAAAAGGCCCGTCAAGCCGGAAGTCAGCCGGAATGCCGAACAGTACCTTGAACCGGGTGGAGTCAGGCTGACAGTTGGAATAGATAACATAGCAAGGGCCTTTTACCGTGGTATCAATAGCCTGCAGCAGCTGTGCCGAGTGCGAGCGGATCTGAGTTTTGTAATCTTCAGCAAGATCCACTTCAAAGGCAATCCCCGTTACCCGGATCGATTCGAACTCCGTCAGGGTGAAGTCGGTGACGACATCGCCGTTGATGTTTTTCAGGGGTCTTTTGACCACCGGGGGAATAGGGACTGGAGAGATGTCTGCTTCTTGCGTTTTTAGAGCACTGGGAGCGATCCCAAACTGTCTTTTAAAAGCGCGGGTGAAGGAGGACTGGGCTCCAAAATTAAGCTGGTACGCAATATCCGTCAGTGAACATCCGCCGGATTGAATGAGCGCTACGGAAGCGTTCAATCTGCGGGAGAGTATGTAGTTGTTTAAGGAAGAGCCTGTTACGGCCGAAAAAAGCCGGTGAAAGTAGTATTTGGACATGTTGAAGCTGTCCGCTACCGACGCTACTGACAAAGGCTGTTCCAGATTGTCCTCAATATGGACTAATGCACGCTCGATGACTTCATAATGGTCCATAGTAGCCCCCGCTAAATGTTTTGAATGAAAACCGTAATAAATTGAAAGTGTACTTACAGGAGGAAGCGCTTATGACACAGGACAGAAGAAATGGAATGATCATCGGAATCTTTTATATCGTAGCAGCGGTTACTTCAATCATCGCCGTAATCTCATATGAGCCGGTATTGTCGGAACAATGGTATATGGCTGTAGCAGACGGATTCAAAACAAAGGTTTTGCTCGGGGTCATCAACGATCTTTTGCTTGTGCTGACCGCAGTGGGTACAGCAGTTATGCTGTTCCCTTATCTCCGCCGCTGGAATGAACATCTGGCACTCGCCTATTTATGCTTCCGGTTTATGGAGGCCGTGCTGATTGCGATTGGTGTGGTAAGTATACTTGGTTTGTTGCAGCTTAGTGTCCATTATGAGGCAGGCAGCCTGAAAAGTGTAGATAATCTTGACGGGCTCGGCTATATGCTGCAGGCCTTTCACCGCTGGACCTCCATGCTGGGCCCCAATTTCATGCTGGGTGTAAATACGGTGATTTACAGCTATCTGCTGTTCAGAACGGGCATCGTCCCAAGACCCTTGGCGCTATTCGGTATGGTTACTGCTGTACTGGTATTCATCGCCGGGCTGCTGGAAATGTTCGGTGTGGTAGAGCCTATGTCTGCGGTAAAAGGATTGATTGCCCTGCCTGTAGGTGTGTATGAAATGAGTCTGGCAGTATGGCTAATAGTGAAGGGGTTCGACCGTGGGAAGCTTGAAAAGCTAAAGCAGAGGTGAGTGGAACGCGCTTTTGATGAGATAGACGATTATAATCAAACTCTCCCTTGAAGGCAGTAATCCCCGCTATGTAAAATAATGGATGAAAAGACTGGCTGGAGCTGCCGCCATTGTGTACAAGGAGAGGTGTTAATGAAATATAACTGGATCAACGCGGAGGAGTTTTCGTTCAACAGCTTCCTGCTGCTGGACCGCTGGATTATTGAGATGATCTGCCGGGATTTCCGGGAGTGGACGGAGTATGAAAAGAGTCTTGGAGCCGCGCTGGCTTACAATCCTGCAGTTGCCTGGTACTTCGTTCAGCGGAGTCCGGAAAGTAAATCATATGTTGAGCAGATCATTGCTGCTGCGGCAAAGGGGCTCAGTGCTAATGAGGTGCGCCAGGCCGAGATATTTGTCCTTCAGGCGATGGAAACCTCTGTAGTTTACGCTTACCCGGAAGTCATGAACCGGAATTGTAATTATATCTATAATTGGGATAAGCAGCATCTGCTTCATATGGCAGATTTCACAGACGCTCTCGTGCTGGATGTGGGGAGCGGCACCGGACGGCTTGCCTTTGCGGCGGCGGAGCAGGCCAGACAGGTCTATGCGAGTGAGCCTACGGACAGGCTGAGAGAGTACATGCGCGACACAATCAGGCGGGAAAACATCCGCAATGTGAAAGTTCTCGACGGTACGGCAGATAGCCTGCCCTTCGAGGATAATACCTTTGATATCGTGATGTCAGGGCATGTCGTAGGCGACAACTATGACCTTGAGCTGGCGGAACTGACCAGAGTGGTCAAAAACAGCGGTGTGATCATCGATTGTATCGGAGACGACGACCATAAGAGAAAACCCGATGAGGAGCTGCTGCGGAGGGGCTTTGAAGTCTTTTACCATGTCAGCAAATCCGGCGGGGATATCTACACCTACCGTAAAAAAGTAACCAAATAGCACACCGGCAACAGCGGCGCTGAGGATATGAACCGATCCGGCGGCCGCTGTTTCTTTTTAGCCATTATGAAGGGGATGCTGCGTAAGCAGACTTTGGTTAGTGTATTAATAATATGACAAGACATAACCATATCCTGTAAACCGAATGGAGCGCTGGCAATGAACGATGAAGGGAACAACGGCGGACTGGAAGGAACGGTTCATTCTGTGTCTGCGATGTCGATGAAAGCAAGCGAAGGACTAACGATCCAGGATTTGATTAGAATGCTTCAATCTGCCCGCAGCTCGGCGGACGGCAGGGTCCCAGGAGCGGAGCACCTGGATGAGCAGAGGGTTTTTACAGCGATAAAGGAAGCTGTCTTAAATGCGGAGACATTATATATCGCTTATGATGTCCACACGAATTACCCATACATTGGTTCGGGCAATCAAGTGTGGGTATTCTCAGAGGGAAAATTCGCGGCGGAAGCGGCCGACTATTATCTGCAGCAGCTCATCCAGCTCGAGATGAGAAGGCTCGGCAGAGAGGACATCCGCAAAATGCTTGCTGAGCTTCATGTTCTGGGAATCGGCAGCCTGCTTGTCCATAACGGGCAGCATACGGTGGTGCTTGCCAGGGACGAGCTTTTGCCGCCGCCGGATTGGAGCGGAACGCCGGAGATTCAGATTCCTGTAAGTAACCCCGGGCTGCAGCATGCGATGCTGAGCTTTTTCCAGGCGATGTATTCCAGGCAGCAATATGCAGGCAAAAACGAGATTCTGCGGGCAGCAGAAGCCCGTATGCTGGATGAGCTGCTTCAGGCTAAGTTTCTGGTGCCTATGCAGCTTAAGGAGGAGGAGCCTTCGGCGGCTGATGAGCAGGGAAGGAAAACCCTTCAGCAGGGAACGGTTATCCAGTTTGCTTCGCTCGGCGTAGAGGGTGGGGAGTCGTGGCTGCCGGTATTCACAGACTGGCCCGAATTTGAAAAAGGCTACGATAAAACCGTCTGGTCCGGTAATGTCGCTGCTTACGAGGATGTGGTGAAACTGTCAGCGAACATGGGCGGCGCCGTGATCAACTTCCGCGGGATCGGCTTCCGGCTGGATGAGAAGAATCAGCGGATGGTTGCGGAGTATGTGCGGGAGCGGGATGCTGGTAAGGGGAGAAGCTAAATGTCCATAAAAACGCAGTCCATTATTGTTGGACTCTTTTCGAGTGGAGGATTAACCGCTACTGTCTGGCTGCTGTATGATGAATGGTCTACTCAGAAGAAGATAGTATACACTCTTTATGCGATTCTCGTCGGCGTGGCCGGGTATTGGATGGCTATGAATTCCAAGAGGAGAAGCTGAGATCCACGCAGGGGTTATAGCCAGGGACAGGGGGGTGGCCTGACTATGTTGGTCATTATAGTTAGAATCGTAACAGGCTTGTTTTTGGTTATAGCCGGTGCCTCGATTCTTCGGCAGAAAACGGTGAAGGTAAATACTAAAACCATTCGTACTGTAAAGTCTAAAGAGTACACACATGGAGTCCCCCTTGTACTGTTTAAAGCTGCCGGCGGGGTGATCATCCTCCTTGGGCTGCTGATTTGGGTATTCGGATTTCCGGGGGTTTTTGTAGGATTGAACTTGAAAATTTTAGTTAAGGGAAAAGTGGCGGAGGGGAATTTTGGAACTGGAGGAACGGAAGTGTCCGCCTTTGTCTGCGGATTTCCACCGCTAACAGCGGTATCAAATCAAGAAATCTGCAGACAACAGCGGCCGGAAGTCCAAACATTCTCTGGAGTCACGGCCAGTCCCAAAACGAAAAATTCACCAGTTCTATTAATATAAGTGGAAAAAGGACACCTAATTCCGGTCAAACAGCCTGTTTGATCCATCTAATTGGAAAAAGGTAACTTAATTTTACTGTTTCTGCGCCTGGAGGGGGTTTGGAGATATATTAAGTGACTTTTTTATAACTAATCATTAGAATGTGAGGAAAAGAGAAGAATTAAGTGACGAAAATCCAACTAAATTGATTCAAGGCCACTTAATCACTTAAAAAATGCCGAAGAGGAAGACCGATATGAAAAATAACTTGCTCATATATATGACGGGCATGAGTTCCCTTAGCGAAGAGGAACAACAAGCTATTTTAGACGAAATCAGTATAGAAGAATTCAAAAAGGGAACCGTGCTCTTTAGACAAGGCGACCTCACCAGTAACTGCTACTTTATTCTGAAAGGCTGCGTGAGGCAGTATTCGGTGGATGAAGCGGGACGGGAGGTTACCTCAAATTTTTATACGGAAGAAGAGGCCATCGTCAATTTTAATTACCACAGGACAGATAAATCCTCTGATTACACTCTGCAGTGCGTTGAAGATTGTGTGATGGTTACCGGAAGCCTGGATACGGAGCAGCAGATGTATGCCAAGTATAGTGAACTGGAGACTATGACCCGCAGGATGATTGAGGCGAATTTTGGCAAAATGCAAGCAGATTTCGCCGCGTTTATCGCCTCTTCACCTGAGGAACGCTTCAAGGCTTTATGTGCCAAGCGGCCTTCCTTAATCGGCAGAGTCCCGCAGCATCAGCTAGCGAGTTATCTGGGCATGAGTCCGGAGTCTCTCAGCAGAATAAAGAAAAGAATATCTTCCGGATAATTATCAGCCTAAGCTTATCTGTGTCCGTCCTTTCCCTCCCCGAAACAGCAGCCATAGAGCAAAGCCCAGCTCCCCAGCTGACATAGGAACGATAAAGACAGCCTCAACAACATCCCCAATTCCCTCATATTCAGGAAGCAAGAGCTTGCTTACGTGAGTAAGAATATATCCGGCCGAAGCAATCAGCAGCAAAACAGCAGTCCATCCCGGAACGTTAACCGCCTGAAGCGCCAGTATACCCAGGATCAGCAAATGCCCGCCAAATATAATTAAGCCGACGGACCACATGGCGTCAAATGCTTTTAAATGGAGCAGGATTTGCACGCCCAATTGGTCTGAGGTATAACCCTGCGTATATTCTGTACCCGTTGTCAGCAGCTGCACAAATAGTAAATTCATTACCGCGATGCCCAGGATAGCTGTGTATATTAGCCGCAGCCACGCAGCAAGCAGAGACAACGGCTGATTTATAGGCTTCAGGAAAAGATAACACGACCAGGCGACGATAATATCGAGCACCAGGATGATGATCCAGCCGGCAAGCTCTGCACGGAAGAGATGGTTATGCGCCAGCAGGCTTTGTAATGTGGCATTTGCATCCCCTTCGGTGAGAAGTGCAGAATGGGCATATCCATATGAAAAAGCGGCAACGAGCGCCATAAGCAATAATCCGATCCCCGATATTAAAGCCGTTGTCCGCTGTTCCGATAATCCTCTCAATGTGTTACTCATGAACAATCCCCCTTGCATTGTAATGAGTCCATCTTACACCGGGGGATATGTTCGTTCATTGACTTAAGTTAAGAGGTTGGACGTGCTGCTCCTTCTTATACTCATTCGGCGATAAACCGACCTCCTGCTTAAATAGCTTGGAAAAGTAGGAGTAGTTGGAGTAGCCGGTTTTGCTGGCAATGGTGTAGACGGACAGGCTGGTTGTCTCCAGCAGATGTCTGGCGGCGGCGATGCGGACCTGGATAACGTAGCTGCCGAGGGAGATGCCGGTTTCGCGCTTGAACAGCCGGGCCAGATAGTCCGGATTGAGGTAGACGATTTCCGCCAGATCGTTGCGGGTCAGGTCGTCCCCGTAATGCTCGTGGATGTACTGCTTGATCTCCTCGGCAATGGATTTGGGCTGGGCGGCGAAGTCGCGGTACTCCATGGCGGTGTTAACCAGGTACTTTAGATATTCCTCCATGTCCTCAATCGAGTGCAGGGAGTGGAGCAGCAGCTTGTCATTGGTTTTGCCGGCGTACAGCTTGTGGGCCTGGATGCCCTTTTGCTTGAGAAAAGAGTACACCAGCTGCACCATGTCCAGCCGGAACAGGCCGAGCACCGAGGTATCGAGCGACTTGTAGCTGAGCATGGAGCGCAGATAGCGGATGGCCTCCTCCAGAAAAATAGCCAGCTTGTTCTGGTTCAGCAGCTCCTCAAGCTGGGCCAGATCCGGCGGGGTGTAGGAGGACTTCGGCTGGCGCAGGTCGTTCTCCACAAGGTATGTCTGGTTCCGGCATCTCGTCAGCTCCTCGTCCATGTTCAGCAGCTGCTTCAGGATGCTGCCGATCTGCTGCAGCTCACCCGTCAGGCCGATATTGCAGCAGGCATCGCATTTCAGATAAGGCACCGCCTTTTGGATAAAAGAAGCCCCGGTCGCCTGCAGCAAGGCATTGTCCATCGGCGGCTCGCTCCAGTTAAGGATGGCGATCCAGTTGTACTCTTTTACCTCCAGAATGCTCTGGACCGTGTAGCCGGGATGCTGCAGCAGCTCATACAGCACATTCAGCAGCGCGAAGTCGAACAGATCCTTCTCTTCCCTGCCCATGCTGCCGTTGTGGGGGAAGACATTGAACAGGATAGGCTGGATGAGATCGCCCATCTGATAGGACAGATTCTGCTCTTCAATTGCACGGCTGATTTCCGCCTGCTTAACCGGAGAGGAGGTGCTGCTGCTGACCAGCTTGCGCCAGAAATGCTCGAGGTTTTTGGACTGGTTTTTCTGCCAGAAGTAGCCGCCCAGAATGGCCTCCTCATTGCTCTGCTGCTCCTTGGCGCGGGCAACGGCTTTTTGGATGATCAGCATCAGCTTGTCGAACTCAATCGGCTTGAGGAAATATTCGAAGCTCTGCAGCTCAATCGCCTTCTGGGCGTAGTTGAAGTCAGCATAATTGGTCAAAAGGATTGCCTGAACGCTGAGATTCTGCTCCCTGATCCAGGCCAGCAGCTCCAGTCCGCTGCCCTGCGGCATTTCAATGTCGGAGATCAGAATCTGCACGGGATGCTTCTCCAGAATCTCGCGCGCCTGGGCCACATTGTTCGCGGTATATACCGTTTCGATGCCCAGCTGCGGCCAGCCGATTTTTTTCTGCAGGGCGGCTATTACGTAATAATCGTCATCTACCAGCAAAATATTCATAGATCTAACTTCCTTTCTGCTATAGGCTCCGGAAGATCGGGCAGGTATAACGTGATGCATGCGCCGCTGCCGGGAATATTGGTGAAAGTCACGCCGGCCAGATTATAGTAGAGATATTCCAGCCGTTTCAGTGTGTTCATAATGCCGATATGCGTGCCTTTGGTCTGATCGAGCGGCAGTCCGCCCTGCAGCTTCTCCAGCACCTCCGGCGGAAACCCCGGCCCGTTATCCGACAGCTCAATCCGCGTACCGGCAATTCCCTCCTCCAGCTGGCAGCGCTGTACAGTGAGCGTGATCTGCATTTCATTTTCCCGGGAGATGGCGTATTTGACAGAATTCTCAATGAAAGTCTGCAGCACAAGCGGCGGGATTTTTACATTCCTGGCCTCCTCAGGCAGCCCGACCTGATAACTGAAGGCGTCCCGGTAGCGCTGCTTCTGAATCTCCAGATACATCTGCACATGCTCAATCTCGCTCTCCAGCGGCACGAAGTTCTCCCCGTTCTGGAACAGGTAGCGGAAATACTTTGAGGTGGTCATCGCCATATCCTCAATTTCCTGATACATTTGAATTTGAGCCATGCTGTAAATGCTGGTCAGGCAGTTCAGGAAAAAATGCGGCTTGATCTGCTGCTTCATATAATCCAGCTGAATCTGCTGCTTCTCCAGCTCCTGCTCGTACATTGTAATTTTGAACGTTTTGATCTGCTGGACGAGATCCTTGAACTGGGAGTTGGCCTGCTCGAGCTCGATGATTTTGCTGCCCTTGTAGTCTGCCGGCTGGCTTTCTTCATTAATACGGGCCAGATTCTCGGAGAAGCTCTGGATCGGTCCAAGCACCCTCCGGTTGAAAAAGATCATAATGATCGACAGCGACGAGATCACCATGAAGAACAGCAGGACGATCAGGAGCTGGGCAATCATGATTTTTTCAAAAGCCCCGAATTGGATCACCATGTCCGCACTGAACGTTGTATTCAGGAACTCGCTGCTGATCGTGGTGCGCGGCTGCCTAAGCAGGGAGGAACCTCCCTCCTCGGGAAGCACCCTGCCGCTGTTGGATACGGGACTTGAGAGCACGGTACCCTGGTCATCCACGAGCGAAGCATACCCGTTGGCCCCCAAATTAATCTCGCGCAGCGGGCGGATCAGGTTGTCGGCGGAGATCAGTCCGATCAGATAGCGGTTGTAGTACGGGACGATATTAATGACGTAATATTTGCCGTTTACCAGAATAGGCGTCCATTTGGAATAGAACTTTTCGTACACCTCCTTGTCGTCAATAAAAGAGATGATCTGCCGCTTCAGCTCCAGATAGTCCGGATAGTTCACGCTGATCGGCGCACAGTTCAGGAAGTAGGACTGATTTTTTAAATAGTAGAAAAAATTATATTCCTGGCCGTAGTTCTTCTGCAGCTCGGTAAATTTTTTGTGCAGATTCTCGTTGGATTTTAGAAACTCAATGCTGTTGATGCGGTAGGCGTTCATTGTGTTCAGCGTCTCGTCATTGGCCAGCGTCCAGCCCATATAGTGGTTCATGTAAGCGAAATCATGATTAATCCGATTAATGTACAGCGCCGCCGTATCCTTAAGATAGCGGGTCGACTGCTGCCTGACGATAATAATGGAAGTAATGCTGATGATTAGATCCGCGATGAGGACAATGACGGCAATCAGGATCATAACCCTTACATAGTGGCGGATGGGAAGCGGCTTGGGTGCTGCTGTTTTTTTGGTCATGGCTGGGTACGTACCGGTCCCTTTCTGCGCGATTTCAATAATGAATGCGTTTTATTTAGGTAACATCAACATTATAAAACCTTTGCCCGAAAAAAACATAAGAACAAAGGGGCGTTTGGCCGCAAAGTCCGGAAAGCGCTATCAAAGGTCTGGAAAGTGTTATGAAAAAAGAGCCAGTCGGGAAGATCCGTGTCCGGAAAACAGGCAGATGTGCGCCAGAGGTCCGAATAACGGCGGCAAAGCGTCCGGAATGCCTATCTGCAAGCCGTTATGATTAGACATGTAAAGCGAAAGCACATACAAGAAACGGGGGAGTAATACATGGTTAAACGGAGTAAGAACGGGACAGCAAAAAAACTGACAACCGGCCTGCTGGCTGCCGTAATGGTTGCCGGACTCGCGGGCTGCGGCGGCGGTAACGGGGAGAACAATGCTGTTAACAGTGATACAAGCAGCTTCAACAAGGAAGGGCTGCCGATTGTAAGCGAGCCGGTAACCCTGAAGGTACTGACTGTGCGCTGGGGCAGCATGGGGGATACGTTCACGCAGAACCAGTGGCTGAAGGATCTGGAAACGAATACGAATGTAAAAATCGACTGGCAGGTCATGTCCTCCAATGACTGGGCCGAGCAGAAGTCAATCATGCTGGCCAGCGGCACGCTGCCGGATGTAGTAATCGGGGATCAGACCTTCTCGGATTCCGATATCGTGAACAACCTGAGCTACTTCCGTCCGCTGGATGACTATATCGACCAGTATATGCCTAACCTCAAGGCCGCTATGGATGAGACGCCGGATATGAAGAAGATCAGCACGTTCCCGGACGGTAAAATCTACTCTTTGCCGGCCAGACTGCCGTCACGTCCAAAGAGCTCACGCCAGCCGGTTATCAACAAAACCTGGCTTGACAAGCTCGGCCTGAAGGTACCAGAGACCATCGACGAGCTGTACAACGTAATGAAGGCGTTCAAGGAGCAGGACCCGAACGGCAACGGCAAGGCGGATGAAATTCCGTATATCGAAGTCAGCAATGACCTGATCAGCCCGTTCGGCATCGCCGACCTCAACAACAACAACATGATTGTGAAGGACGGCAAAGCTGTATACTACCCGACCTCGGAGGAATACAAGGAAGGTCTGAAATGGGAAAATAAGCTGTACACCGAAGGCCTGCTCGACAAAGAGCTGTTCACCCAGGACGACACGATGAGATCCGCCAAATTCCAGAACCCGGATGCTCCAGTTGTAGGCTTCTCCTACCAGTGGACACCGGATGCCGTATTCGGCAAATGGGGCGACCAGTACGTAACGATTCCGCCAATCGCCGGACCGGACGGAAAACGCTACACGATCGGCAATCCGAACGGGATGAACCTGGCCCGCAACGAGTTCCTGATCACTTCCTCCTGCAAAACGCCGGAAATCGCCGCACGCTGGGCGGACCAGTTCTACACCGATGAAGCGAGCATTCAGAACTTCTGGGGCGCAATCGGTACGGTTATCCAGAAAAATGATGACGGTACCTATACGCTGATGGACCCGCCTGCCGGAACCAGCGCCGATGCATGGTACTGGGAGCAGTCGCTGCGTGACTTTGGTCCGAAATATGTCAGCCCGGACTTTGAGCAAAAGATCGTGCTGAGCACGGAATCCGGCGACGGCCTGAAGCTGCAGCTTGATAAGCTGGGCAGTGAGTATGTGACTGAGCCGTTCCCTAACGTAATGTACACCGCCGAGGAGTTCGAGGAGCTGCCTACGCTGACCACCGACATTGATTCTTATGTGAACACGATGCGCGCCCAATTCATCAGCAAGGGCAATATCGATGAGGGCTGGGATGCCTATGTGAAGCAGCTGAACGACATGGGGCTCGACAAGCTGCTCAAGATCCGTACCGAAGCCTACAGCC
Organism: Paenibacillus sp. FSL R7-0273; assembly: GCF_000758625.1. NCBI lineage: Bacteria > Bacillati > Bacillota > Bacilli > Caryophanales > Paenibacillaceae > Paenibacillus > Paenibacillus sp. FSL R7-0273. The sequence goes on along the minus strand of NZ_CP009283.1, from coordinate 5,096,095 downwards.
GTTATACCAGTGTAAAATAATCCGCTTGTCATCCGCCCCGCGCAATCTGTTGCGCGGGGCGGGATTGTCTTTGGGAGTTGGCCATCCCCCATACTCGCACCTCCAACTCCGCCACCCTGCTGACTCGGGTGTGTAAGGAGACGGAGGAAGAACGGGGTGGGTATACGGCGAAGTGTCACGGTGTATGCATGGGCATGAAAGTTGAGAGAGTGGGGTTGGAAAGGAGGCTGATTCTAGTGTCTATGACGGTTACGATGAAAAAGGTGGCCCGCCGGGCGGGCGTCTCCGTGTCCACCGTCTCCAGGGTACTGGCAGGTCATGCCAATGTACGGGCGGAGACCTCCCGCAGGGTCCGGGAGACGATGGAGGAGCTGGGCTATACGCCGAATATTATCGCGCAGAACCTCGTGTCGCGGACGACCCGCTGCATCTGTGTCCTGCTGCCGGACACGGCAGAGATATGGCCGGCCAACCTCTACTGTATGGAGGTGATCCGGGGGATTGTGCTCGGCGCCGGCAAGCTGGGCTACGACATCCAGCTGGCCTCCGGCGATGGAGGACGGGAGGAGCTGGAGGCCGTCTCCCGGCTGCTGAAGGGCGGCCGGGCCGACGGTGCCATCCTGCTCTCCGCCCGCCGGAGCAGCTCCGTTGTGGATTTCCTGCAGCAGGAGGGCTATCCGTTTGTGCTGGTGGAGGATGAGCCGACGGCGGGCAGCGGGAGTGAGGGGGCGGGGGATCAGCATGAAACGGATGCCGGGAGCAGCGGGCAGACGAAGGTTGGCAGGGAAAGTTCTGACGAGGGTGCCGGTGCGCTGGCGTCAGCGGTAGTAACTTTTCCCGGCATACCGGATGAAAGTGTTGCGCGAATGGGTGCCATGGCTTCGGAGTTGCTGATTGGAAGCATCCGGCGGCAGCATCAGCAGCAGTCTTCCGGAGGGGACGCAGGCTGGATGGCCCAGTTTGTCCTGCGCCGGCCGGTTCTGAGAGGGTAGCTACTCTGAAATGAGGAGCTTTTGAGATTTAGTTGGATTTTTGCTACTTAAATTGATCGTTATCTGCTGATTCGGACAATTAGATGGAAAAACGTCACCTAATTCGGTGATTTACCAGCAGACAGGTGAAATAGGCACATTTAAGTGACCTTTTTCCAACTAATTCACTAATATCGTTGTTTGATGAAGAATTAGGTGGCGAAAATCCACTTAATTCAATTTACTTGGCTTCAAGATTGGTTACTCAACACACGGTAACGCAACAAACTCCGATATAGCATCAAGCTCTCACATAGCACCAAACTCTCACATAGCCCCCAACTTCGACATAGCACCTAACTGTCAACAAACTAACTTAGCCGTCAAACATCCAGCCTTAATTCTAATTAACTATAGGAGTAGGAGTGTAACAGAAATGGCAAAGCATACTTCAAAATCCCTGCGCAGCAGTGTTGTGTACTCAGTGTACGTCCGCAACCACAGTGAAGAGGGGAGCTTCCGCGCGGTGGAGCGCGATCTCGGGCGCATCCGCAGCCTTGGGGTGGACATTATCTGGCTGCTGCCGGTTCATCCGATCGGTACCGCCGAGCGCAAAGGCGGCTTAGGCAGCCCGTACGCCAACCAGGACTACAGGGAAATTAACCCGGAGCTGGGCACGCTGGAGGATTTCAAGTCGCTGGTCGGCGCGATCCATGAGCACGGGATGAAATGCATCATCGACGTGGTGTATAACCATACCTCGCCGGATTCGGTACTGGTCAGTGAGCATCCCGAATTTTTCTATAGAACGCCGGAAGGGAAGCTCGGCAATAAAGCCGGAGATTGGGCTGATATTGTGGACCTTGACTATAACTGTCGAGAGCTGTGGGACTACCAGATTGAGACGCTGAAGAGGTGGGCGGGCATCGTCGACGGCTTCCGCTGCGACGTTGCACCGCTGCTGCCGCTGGCGTTCTGGGAGCGGGCCGCCAAGGAAGTGCGCGAGGTCAATTCCGGCTGCCTGTGGCTGGCCGAATCTATCGAGCCGGATTTCATTATGCACCTCCGTTCGCTCGGCTTGGCCGGGCTCAGCGATGCGGAAACGCTGCAGGCGTTCGATGCCTGCTATGACTACGATGTCTATCCGTATTACAGCGGTTATCTGGCCGGTGAGATTCCGCTTGCGAGCTACATAGAGAAAATTAACGCCCAGGAGTACCTTTACCCGGATAACTACGTCAAACTGCGGTTTCTGGAGAATCATGACCGGCCTCGGGCTAAAGCGCTCATTCCGGATGAGCAGAGCCTGATCAACTGGACGGCCTTCCTGTATTTCCAGAAGGGCATGACGCTGATCTACGGCGGACAGGAAACGGCGAACACGGTTTGCCCTGACCTGTTCGACAAGGATACGGTCAGCTGGGATACCGGGACTGACCTGTCCTGGCTGTTCACTGCGCTATACCCGATTAAGCAGAAGGAGATCATGGCGGAGGGCATCTTCCATTTGCATGCAGTAGAGGAAGAGGACATCGTAACAGGAACACACACTTGGGGCAGCCGGAAGCTGGCCGGCGTATTCAGCCTGAAGGGCAGGGAAGCCGAGGTAGATACCGGCTTGCCGGATGGAAGCTACCAGAGCCTGATCGACGGCGGCGAGATCAAGGTCTATGGCGGCGGCAAGCTGTTCTGTGCCGGCCGGCCCGTCATTATTGAGCAGGTGTAAGCCTGTGTAACATACTGTATGAGATACCGCCGGATAGCAGACGCTGCCCGGCGTTTTTTTTTTTGCATCCGCCGGCAGTCCAATATTGTTCTGCTGCCCGCCAAGCCGAAAGTCCGGATAACAGCAGCGAAAGTCCGCATTGCACATACCGGCCCGCTGCCCGGGAAACCGTGCAGCCCGGAAGCTTTTACACCAATCATAAAAGTCCGGTTAACGCACCCATTAGGTCCGGCAGCCTCCGGGACCTTAAAGATATACTTTAGGTACTTAAACAGATAAACACATTCAGGAGGGGATTTCATGAGATCCGGTCAAGCCAGTTCCGGGGGGACGCTTATGGCGGTGAAAAGAAACTGGGGGCTGTATTTGCTGCTGCTGCCCGCGGTGGTGCTGTCGCTGCTGTTTGCGTACAAACCGATGTACGGGATACTTATTGCTTTTAAGGATTACAGCCCGGCTTTGGGGATTACGGAGAGTCCGTGGGCGGGGTTTAAATATTTTGAGAAGTTCTTTAACTCCTATCAGTTCTCGAACACGATTAAAAATACGCTGATTATCAGCCTGTACAGTCTGGTAACCTTTCCAATTCCGATCATCCTGGCGCTGATGGTGAACCAGATGCGTCCGAACCGGTTCCGGCGCTTTTTCCAGACGGTTTCGTATATGCCGCATTTTATCTCCACCGTGGTCATGGTCGGGCTGATGGTCATTCTGCTGTCGCCAAGCACCGGTCTGGTCGGCAACCTGTTCAGCCTGTTCGGCAAGGAAGCGCCCGATCTGCTCGGCTCCTCGTCGCTGTTCAGCAGCGTGTACGTCTGGTCGGATGTGTGGCAGCATGTCGGCTGGGACAGCATTATTTTTATCGCGGCATTGTCTGCGGTTGATCCGAGTCTATATGAAGCTGCAACCGTGGACGGGGCGAGCCGCTGGCACAAGGTGCGTTATATCGATATTCCGATGCTGATGCCGACGGCGGTTACGCTGCTCATTCTGCGTGTCGGGGGGCTGCTTGGGGTTGGCTTTGAAAAAGTGTACCTGATGCAGAACGACCTCAACGCCACCTCCAGCGAAATTCTGTCCACCTACGTATATAAAATCGGTCTGCTCAGCAGCCAGTACAGCTTCTCGTCGGCAGTCAATCTGTTCAACACGGTCATTAACTTTATTCTGCTGATTATCGTCAACCAGATTTCCAAAAAGATCAGCGAAAACAGCCTGTGGTAGAAGGAGGAGTTCATAATGGGAGTACTTACACCTGCAGTTAAAGAGCCTAAGGGGAAAATAAAAAACAACCGCTCCTCCGATAGCGTGATGGAGATTGTGCTGTACGTGATTGCGGTATTGTTTCTGATTATTCTGATTTATCCGCTGTATTTTATCGTTATCGCTTCCTTCAGTGATCCTTCGGCGGTGGCCGGCGGCCAGGTCTGGCTGTTCCCGAAAGGGTTCACGCTCGACGGCTACAAGGAGCTGCTGCGCCATAATAATATCTGGATCGGCTACCGCAATACCATCCTGTATACAATCGTCGGCACGCTCATCGGCCTGGTTGTTAATATCTGCGCTGCCTATGCGCTTTCGCGTAAAGACCTGAAGGGGCGTAAATTCCTGTCGCTGTTCTTTATTTTTACGATGTTTTTTAACGGCGGGCTGATTCCGACGTTTCTGACGGTCCGTGATTTTCATATGTATGACACATTTCTGGTCATGGTGCTGCCGTTTTCGGTTGGCGTGTATAACATCATTGTTGCCCGTACGTTCTTCCAGACCAGTATTCCAGGCGACCTGTGGGAGGCGGCGCAGATTGACGGGTGCGGGAATCTCCGGTTTTTTACGGGGATTGTGCTGCCGCTGTCCAAGGCAATTATTGCCGTGCTGGGCTTGTGGATTGCCGTCGGCCACTGGAATTCCTATTTCAACGCCCTGATCTATCTCAAAAATCCCAATCTGCATCCGCTGCAGCTGATCCTCCGCAACATCCTCATTACCAACCAGATGCAATCCGGCATCGGGTCCGGCGAGGCGGCGCAGCTGGCGCTGCGGCTGGCTAATATGATGCGTTACTCCGTCATTATTGTGGCGACGGTTCCGATTATGTGCGTGTATCCGTTCATCCAAAAATATTTTAACCAGGGGGTTATGATCGGCGCGGTGAAGGAGTAGTTCTTAACGGTGCGCCGGTTATAGCCGGAAATGAGGTCATATTATTATGAAAAAGATTATGGAGCAGCAGCAGCTGCCTGAGCATATGAAACTGAAAGTTCGGCCTTCCGCCCGTCCTGAAGCGGTCATTGAAGGAGAGGGCTTCCGGATCACTGTTCTGACCCCGCAGCTGCTTCGTCTGGAATACCATCCTGCCGGCAGGTTCGAGGACCGGGCGACCCAGACTGTGCTTAACCGGGATTTTCCGGTGCCGGAGTTCCAGCTGGTGGATCACGGTAACAAGCTGGAGATTATAACGGAACGGCTGCATTTGAGCTATGACAAGCAGCCCTTCTCCCGCTACGGGCTTAATGTGCGTGTGCGTAACGGCTCAGGCCACCTGATGGGAGTCTGGCATTACGGCGACACGCCGCAGGATCTGGGCGGTACGGCCCGGACACTGGATAATGCGGACGGGGCGATTCCGCTGGAGCCGGGGCTGATGTCCCGCGGCGGCTATACGGTGATGGACGACAGCCGTTCACTGCTGCTGGAGGAGGACGGGCAGGTTATGCCGCGTGAAGCGGGCGGGACGGATCTGTATTTCTTCGGGTACGGGCATGACTATCTGGAATGCCTGAAGGATTTTTACCGGCTCAGCGGCCCGGCGCCGCTTCTGCCGCGCTATGCGCTCGGCAACTGGTGGAGCCGGTATTACCCTTACAGCGCAGATGAGTATCTGGCGCTGATGGAACGGTTCGAGCAGGAAAAGATTCCGTTCTCTGTTGCGGTGATTGACATGGACTGGCATCTGGTCGATGTCGATCCGCAGTACGGCAGCGGCTGGACGGGCTATACATGGAACCGCAGGCTGTTCCCGGACCCTGGTCAGTTCCTGGCCAGGCTGCATGAGCGGGGGCTGCATGTAACGCTGAATGTTCACCCGGCAGACGGCGTGCGCGCTTTCGAAGACCCCTATCTGGCAATCGCCGGGGAGCTTGGGCTGGACCCGGAAAAGGGCGATGCAGTTGAATTTGATATCACCGATCCGAAATTCCTGCAGGCCTATTTCAAATATCTGCACCATCCGCTGGAAGAGGAAGGCGTGGACTTCTGGTGGATCGATTGGCAGCAGGGCGGTGTAACCCGGGTGCCGGGACTTGATCCGCTGTGGATGCTGAACCATTATCACTATCTGGACAGCGGCCGGCGCGGCGGCAGGCCGCTGACGTTCTCCCGTTATGCCGGACTGGGCAGTCACCGTTATCCGGTGGGCTTCTCCGGCGACACGATTGTCACCTGGGAGTCGCTTGCGTTCCAGCCGTACTTCACGGCGAGTGCAGCGAATGCCGGGTACGGCTGGTGGAGCCACGACATCGGCGGCCACATGCAGGGCTATCTCGACGATGAGCTGGTGATGCGCTGGGTGCAGTTCGGCGTGTTCTCACCGGTGCTGCGGCTGCATAGCTCAGCCAGCCCGTTCAACAGCAAGGAGCCGTGGCGGTTTAACCCGGTTGCGGAAGCCGCGATGAAGGAAGCGCTGCGCCTGCGGCACCGGCTGATTCCCTACCTGTACACGATGAACCGCTACGCGAGCGTGGACGGGCTGCCGCTGGTCCGGCCGCTGTATTATCATCATCCGGAGCAGCCGGAGGCTTACGGGGTGGCGAACCAGTATTACTTCGGCACCGAGCTGATGGCCTGCCCGATCACCTCACCGGTGGACCGCCGGACCGGAATGGCGGAGTTCACGGCGTGGCTGCCGGAGGGCCGCTGGTATGACCTTTTCAGCGGCCGGGGGTATGACGGCAGCCGTAGCCTTACGTTGTACAGGAATCTGGAGACCATTCCGGTGCTGGCGAAGGCCGGAGCGATTGTTCCGCTGGCTGATCTCAGCGGATACACCTCGTCCACGGCGAACCCGCGGGAGCTGGAGGTTAAGGTGTTCGCCGGAGCAGACGGCCGCTTCCACCTGTGGGAGGATACAGGGGAAGCTGCGGGGGACCGGGAGGAGAGCTGGTGCGTTACGAAGATGAGCCTGAGCTGGGGGGATTGCGCCAGCTTTACGATTCATCCTGCCAGCGGCAACCTGGCTGCCCTGCCTCCGCTGCGCAGCTGGAAGCTCTGCTTTACCGGCGTGGCCGATACGCAGGTGAAGGTGCTGGCCGGCGGTGCGGAGACGGCAGCGGATACAGCGTATGACCATTCCACACATACGCTTACGGTAACGATCCCGCAGACCGCGGTGTCTGCCGCGATTACGGTTGAACTCGGCGGCGCGCGCCTTGCCGCTAACCGGATTGAAGCGGATGTATTCGCCCTGCTGAACCGGGCGCAGATTGAATTCCAGCTGAAGGAGCAGATCTACGGGCTGGTGCGGTCTTCTGCTACGCCAGCGGCGGCGTTAGCTTCCCTTACTGCGCTTAAGCTTGAGCAGCCGCTGTTCGGCGCGCTGTGTGAGATCTTGACAGCCAGCTTGGGGTAAGTGAGAGCCGGGGCGTAGAATTGGTACCGGCGCTGAGCTTTGTACGCTGCATTAGGTTTGTTGTGCACGGGTGAGTAGCCTACCTCACCCGGCTGGGCTGAGTTGTTCCCGCTGAACTCCGGCAGCTAAATTAGCTAGTCTCTCGGACGAACGCCCCTGTGCATACGTTGTGTGTGAGGCAGCATTTCACTCATTGGGCAGTATACCATCCTATAGAAATTAAAATAGCTGCACAATCTGCAGTTATATTCGAGGAAAAGGTGACCCTCAGCGATATAACTGCACTTGGTGCAGCTATTTCCGTCCAAAACGGCGAAAACAGGCTTTTCCCGGCAGTTTAGTTGCACGGAATACAGTTAAAATGAACTTTCGGAGAAAAACAGGTGTTTTAGTTGCACAAAGTGCAGTTAAGGCGAAGCATCGGAGGAGGGGGAAGTTCCTTCATGCTACGTCGTGCAGCTACTAATGATTGTGTCCGGAAATCTGCAGACAACAGCGGCCGGAAGTCTGCGCATTCACTGAAACAAGGCAAATCCTAAACCATAAAATCACTATATAGATTGAACTTAAGAATTTATGTTAAGGGAAGAGTGGCGGAGGAGAATTTTGGAACTGGAGGAGCGGTAGCGACCGCCTTTGTCTGCGGATTTCAACCGTTAAAAACGGTATAAATCAAGAAATCTGCAGACAACAGCGGCTGGAAGTCCAAATATTCTCTAGAGTCACATGCAGTCCCAAAACAGCAATGTTATTAGTTCAATCTATATAGTTCAATCTATAACAAACTTAAAAAGCAGCTTGCTTTCCATCCCTATAAAAGCTATTATAGACTTATAAAGTCTGTGATTGAAGATTGAGGTGGAACATGAAGTACTCCAAAGCAACGAATTATGCGCTGCATACGATGCTTTTTCTGGTGGCTGCTTCTCCCGATAAGCCTGTGGGCGTGCAGCAGCTGGCTGAACGGCAGCATGTGTCGCCGACTTATCTGTCGAAGATTCTGACCAAGCTGGTGAAGGCGGGGCTGATCCAGTCTGTATCCGGTGCGAATGGCGGGTATCAGCTCAAGCAGAAGAAGGATGATATTTCTTTTCTCGATGTGATCCATGCGATTGAGGGGACGGCGTCGCTGTTTGACTGCACGCTGAACCATTCCAGTGAATGCCTGATCCAGCAGGTGATGGTGGAGGCAGAGAACCGGATGGAAGACTATCTGCAGAACAAGAAGCTCTCTGAGCTTGCTGCAAAAGTAACGGTGGATTTATAAGCGCCGTTATTTTTATGGCTTGATTATAGATATAAGAAGTCTATTAAGTCTTTTGTATAACCGGCAGTGTGTTTATAGGTATTAACAGCAGTTTACTAAATGAAAAGGGATGATAAGGCATGAATAATCATTTATTTGATGCACAGGCATGGGAGCAGGCATGGAAGGAAGACCCGAAATCCTACATCAATTTGACAAGAAAAGCTGGAGTGGACCCTACCCGTTCATTCGATTCCAAAGCGCATACGTTTAACGAAGAGGTATTCAGCGAAGGCGGAAGACAGAGGGCAGAGCGGATTATCGGCTGGATGGAGGGGCAGGGTGTTGATTTTAACGGATTGACGGTGCTGGATATCGGCGCGGCTTCGGGCGGGTTCAGTGTGCCGTTTGCCGAGCGCGGGGCGAAGGTGACCGCCGTTGAGCCTAATACTCCTTTGGCCGATTTGTTTGAAGCGAACAAAGCCCGGGTCAGCCCCGGAAAAGCGGAAATCACACTGGTACGTGAAGCCTTTGAGGATATTGATCTGGCGGCTAAGGGATGGGAGAAGGCGTTTGATCTTGTTTTTGTCTCGATGTGTCCGGCTGTGTCCGACTGGGCAGGCGCGGAGCGTGTGATCAGCTGTGCCAGACAATACTGCTATATCAGTACTTCAGCCGGCTCCAGGCGGCATAGTCTGCTGAATGAGGTGCTGCCGCTGTTTACAGGAGAGGCTGTACCGCTTGCCGAAGCCTCCGAGATGGCCTATCTGCTAAACCTGCTCTATCTAAAGGACTACGCCTTTGAGTCGATTGTGACCAAGGAAATGAAGAGCGCGGAATATACTGTTGAAGCGGCTATCGACGAGGTGCTTCAGCTGCTGAAACATCACCGCCTGACAGACAGTGACGCTACCGGGAAAATCGTTTCTGACTATATGAACGCTACGTATCCCGAAGGAACGGTGACTGTACAGCAGGGAGGGCGCTTCGGCAAGGTACTGATCCGGCTACGGGATGAGAATATGTACAGCAGAACTAAATAAGCTGCATGTAAAAGCGCTTTGCCGGAGAAACACGGCAAAGCGCTTTTTAATTCCCGGCACTTTGGCTGCGGCTTAGTCCGGCATGCAGCCGTCCACAACAACGGCCCGCAGTAAGGCTGCTGGATTTGCTGCGGCTGCCGCCCGCATTCAGCCGCCCGCACCCCACGCCTCCAGCAGCGGCCCCGCCTTGCCGTACACCGGATCACTGTCCGGCAGCGGGACCTCCGCGATCTCTTGCAGTGCAGCCGCCAGGTCGTCAGGCTCGGCCAGCCGGGTGTTGTAATCCGCGCCGCCGGGATATGCGCCGGCGACGCGGAAGCCGGTGGAGCTGTGCAGCAGCTTGTGCGCCGTTCCGGCCGGCAGCACCAGTACATCCCCGGCCGACACCTCAAGCGTCCGGCCGGCATCGCCGCCAAGCTGCAGGCTGGCGGTCCCGGACATCACACCAAGCACCTCATGCGCGTTGCTGTGGTAATGGTGATAGCTGAACACGCCGTTCTGCCAGCTGTTCAGCCAGCCGTTGTCATTGAAGAGCTGCTCGGTGCGTTCCGGATGGTTCCGCAGGGCACCTGTATACACAATGACCGGCAGTGCCGGGTTGTTTGGCAGCAGGCCGTCCTGCGGGAGAGTGAAGGTTTCGATGGCTCCCCCGGCTCCGGCTTCCGGCTGTTCAAACGGCTTCATAAGCAATCGCCTCCTAAGTCTAAGTCTACAAGCTTATTCCTTATTGGATTTGCTGTCTGCGGTATTGATAAGGGGTAATTCCGTACTGTTCCTTGAACAGCTTAATGAAATACTGCGGCTTCTTGTAGCCGACCAGCTGGGAGATATCAACCACATGCAGGCTGGATTCCAGCAGCAGCTGCGATGCCTTCTCCAGCCGCTTGGCGGCAATGAAGCCCGACAGGTTCTCGCCGGTCTCCTGCTTATAAACCTTTGACAGATAAACCGGGTGGAGATGTACAATTTTACCCAGATCGTCCAGGCTCAAACCATCACCGATATGCCCGGTAATATAAGCCTGAATAGTACTGACAATATGGCTGTTCGTCAATTTGGGGCTGCGCTCCAGCCGGGTGACACAGAGCAGCACGGACTGGAGTGCAGCATCGGGCTCTGCCAGCTCTTTGAAGATCCAGTCGGCCACCTCAGACTGCTGCAGCCGGCCGGACGTGAAGTACAGCAGCTGGATGAAATCAAGCAGATAGAGAAGCTGCTGCTTTCTGGTTTGCAGCTTGGCGTAGCTTCGGAGGATGTTTTTTCGGGCGGCTTCCCAGTCCGCATTTTCCCGTTTCGGATGGGCAGTGCAGTTCTGCAGCAGTGTACAATCCCCGGCATCCGGCTCCTCCCGGTAATAAAACCGGCAGAAGATATGCCGGACTGTATTCTTGTCCGCGAATTCAAAGCTCTCAGAGAAGGAGATATTCTCTATTTCGGCAGCAAGCGGGCCGGCACCGGATACCCGGAGCAGGCCGGTAATGGACGGGCCGGCTGCCCAGATGAAGCCCTCTGCAGCACAGCTGTGATTCCTTAACGTGACTTCGTCTGTCCCCTTGGCGTCTGTAATCTGAAAGAAGCAGTAGCGTTCCTTCAGCTGCTGCATGGTATCACAGGCAACAAATTCATTGTCGCCCTCTGCGGGAGCAGCACTGCCGATAACAGACAGCAGAAAGCCCAGAGCGTCAAATTCCGCCTGCACCGGCTGCTGTTTCCGCTGCTGCTCGTCAATATTTTTAAGCACCTGCTGCATGGCTTTTTCCATATCCTCTTTATCTACAGGCTTAAGCAGATAATCCAGGGCGCCCAGCCGGATCGCCTTTTGGGCGTAATCAAACTGTGAATAACCGGAGAGGAAGACCACCTTGGTCTTCAGCAGCTGCCCGCTGATGTGCTCCAGCAGATCAAGGCCGGATACCTCAGGCATGCGGATATCGGTAATCAGAATATCAACGTCATTGTGGTTCAACAATTGCTTGGCCTCCAGCGAATTGGTGGAGGTTACAACCTGCTGCACGCCGAATTTTTTCCAGTCCAGCAGATGCTTCAGATATTCAACGATATAATGCCCGTCATCCACAATCAGTAATTTCATATTCTCCTCCTTCATCCAGTGAGAAATCAATGTAAGCCATAACGGACAGGCCGCCCCAGTCATTCGTGAAGAACCGCAGGCCGCTTAATTCACCATAGGCATTTTTGAGCCGCTGATGAATATTCCACAAGCCGATGCCCCGGGAGCCCTGCGGAGGAGCCTCGCTGCCCACACGGGCTGCCAGCAGCTCAAGCTGGTCCGGCGTAAGTCCCTTCCCGTCATCCGCAATAAGGATCAGCGCCCCGTCATCGAGTGCCTTTACCTCGATGGAGACACGGTGGGCGCCCTGCAGCTCCTCAATCCCGTGCTGGATCGCATTTTCCACAATCGGCTGGATAATCAGCGGCATAATGCGGTGCTCCCCGAGCTCCGGCGGCAGGCTGATCTCATAATGCAGCTCTTTACAGAGAGACATAATCGATAAGAAATGGCCGGCAAGCTGCAGCTCGGAGGCCAGCGTGGCATCCTGGCGGTCGAGCTTGGTCAGGTAACGGTAATATTCGGCCAGATGCTTGCTCATCTGCATGACGGCTTCCGGTGAGGATTGTGCCATCGACATAATAAAGAACAGGCTGTTGTACAGAAAATGCGGATTGATCTGGGCCTGCAGCTGCTTTACCTCGGCATCCCTGCGCAGCTCGGTTTCGATTTTGAGTGAGGCGAACAGGTTCTGGGTTCTGAGTACCATATGGTTGAAGCTTTTGAACAAGGTATAAAATTCGTTGACCGGGTTCTCGCTGATCCGCGTGCTGTAGTTACCCTGCTCCACCTGATGAAATTTTTTGCCGAGCAGATGCACATTACGGTAAAAATTACGGTAGAACATCAGAATGACGGTCAGGCCGATGATCAGGATAACGATAATACTGGCTGCGAACACCTGCTGGCTGCGGTCCAGCGGAGTCAGGAAATCGCTCATCCTTGTATACGTCACCAGATACGTATCAATAGGCTCTATGTATTTGGACAGCACATAATAGTCGTCCTCGCCGGTATGGTAATCGAATTTCAGAATGTGCTGCGGATCGGGGGTAACCGTCGCCCGCGCTTTTTCCTCGATCCGGCTGTCTACCGGCTTGCTGCTAATGACAAGGCTGTCATTCACCAGTAAAAAAGCGTTGGAGCTGTCGCCGTTAACCGCTTTGCCCAGCAGCCCGGTCAGATACTCCTTCTTAAGCTTCACACCGACGATATATTCTATATTTGCCGGATTTTTGGGCTGGTGGATATAGGGGTAGACCGAAAAGTAGTACAGGCTATTATTATAAGTCTGCCAGCCGCGCTCCATTACCTGTTCAAAAGGGAGCTTCGCCAGCGAATCATGTCCGGTCTGGATGAAGGTGCCGTCCTGCTTCCAGTAAATCCCGATCGACTCGACCGCAAGGCTGGAGAAGAGCTGGTCCGCTAACCGGCCGGAAATTTCATTTTTGTTCATCTGGGCGTCATAATTGCTTAATTCCAGCTTGCGGTTCTGATAGAAACGTACATCGTCGTCGGCGGTATATTGGATTCCGTACATGCTTGCCTCGGAGATCGCCCCGTCTATGATTTCCTCCGCATAAGCCAGCTGGTTCCTGGAGGCATTGACCAGACTCTCCTGAAGCGTTCGTGAGCTAAGGGTATTCATGATGTAGAACAGCCCCAGTGTAAGCAGCAGGAAAAAAATGAAGAAGTAGATGAACCGTTTCATATTCACCTTTTTAATCATATTGTTGTCCTCATTCCCTGTAACACGTATTTGTCTAATTGCTGTGCATCCGCCCGAATCTATCATAAGTCATTAAATTCAAAAGAAAAAGACAATCAGCCCACAAAATGAAAGCGCTTATCAAACAGGTTAAGGGATTGGTTATGATCTTCAGATCGGGACATTTTAGATTGAAAGCGTTTTTGCTAACATTAAATCTGCAACACCTACTCGGCATTCTTAAAGGGGGTAACACCAATAGCTCACGTTATAATAAACAGGGTGCAGCCGCTCAAGACTGACATCCGGAAAAAAGGAAAAGATCCCTGGAGCAAGGAACTGAAAAAAAGCTGGCCGCTGTATGTACTCTGTATCCCCGCACTTGTGTGTGTCCTCATTTTCGCCTACGGGCCGATGGTCGGACTGGTGATGGCTTTTCAGGATTATAAGCCCTGGCTGGGTATTTCCGGCTCCGCCTGGATCGGCTGGGACAACTTCGCGAGAATCTTTCAGTACAAGGAAGCCACTCAGGCTATCACGAACACGCTGATTATCGCGGTAATCAAAATCGTTGTCGGTATTGTCGTGCCGATCATCATGGCTATCCTGTTAAGTGAAATCCGCAATATGGGTGTCAAAAAAAGCATTCAGACGCTCGTATATCTGCCGCATTTCTTATCATGGGTAACGGTGGCCGGCATTATGATTGACCTTCTGGGACTTGACGGCGGCATCAACCATGTGCTGACCAGTGTGTTCGGAATCCAGCCGGTTTATTTCCTGGGCGATCCGGTCCTGTTCAGACCAACGGTCATTATCAGTGATCTGTGGAAAAACTTCGGCTTCGGCATGATTGTCTATCTGGCCGTTATTACCGGAATCGATCCTTCTTATTATGAGGCTGCCGAGATAGACGGCGCTTCCCGCTGGCAGCAGATCAGACATGTTACGCTGCCGAGCATGCTGCCGATGATCATTGTTATTGCCACACTGAGTCTGGGAAATATTCTCGATGCAGGCTTTGAGCAGATCTTTAACCTCTACAATCCGCTGGTGTACAGTACAGGGGATATTATCGATACTTACGTGTACCGGTCTTCTCTGTTAAATGGCCAATACGGGTTCGGTACAGCGGTCGGATTGTTCAAATCAGGCATCAGCTTCGTCCTGATCGTTATTTCATACCGTATTGCCTACAAGGCCGCCAACTACAAAATATTCTAGAAGGGAGCATGAAGAGTGTATCATAAGTCCAAGGGATATAAGATTTTCTCGTTCTTCAACTATATATTTCTGATTCTGATTGCGTTATCATGCTTCCTGCCGATGCTCCATCTGCTCGCCCAGTCCCTTAGCAGCAAATCGGCGATCAACGGCAATCTGGTATCCTTCTGGCCGGTGGACTTCAATATGGACGCCTACGCCAAAACCTTCAGAAACACCAACTTTACCGGCTCGATGCAAATCTCTGTATTCCGGACGGTACTCGGGACCTTGATCAGCATGTTTGTCATTACAACGGCCGGCTATGCCTTATCCAAGGATTTCCGCGGGCGGAATGTGCTGATGTGGATTTTTATCTTCACGATGCTGTTCTCCGGAGGCTTGATTCCATCCTATATCCTGGTTACGAAGCTGGGGTTTAAGGACACGATCTGGTCGCTGGTGCTGCCCGGCGCCTTTGGCGCTTACAACCTGATTCTGATTATGAATTTCTTCAAAACGATTCCGAAGGCGCTGGAGGAAGCGGCGTTTATCGACGGTGCCTCATTCTTTGTTATTTTCCGCAAAATCTATCTGCCGCTCTCCCTTCCCGGACTGGCAACGGTAGGCCTGTTCATTATGGTCGGCCACTGGAACGCCTGGTTTGACGGAATTCTGTATATGTCGAGTACCGAGAACTACCCGCTGGCTTCCTTTCTGCAGACGGTTGTGGTGCAGGGCTCAGCCCAGAGCATGGCGCTCAGCCAGTCGGAGGCGGCGGCATTATCGGAGCAGAGCATCAAGGCTGCGCAGATCTTTATCAGCACCTTGCCGATTATCCTCGTCTATCCATTTTTGCAGAAGTATTTTGTAAAGGGCATTGTACTGGGTGCAGTTAAGGAGTAGCAGAAGCAGATACATCCTAACTTCAACTTAAATTCAACGATAAAGGAGTCTATATATGAAAAAAAAAGGTGCATTACTCTCCGTTGCTGTATTGCTGACAGGACTGCTCGCCGGGTGCGGCCCGGTCAAAAAGGAAGGTGGCTCTACGGCCGAAGCGACGCTCAAGGACGGTAAATATGATCCGCCGATCACGCTTACGATTGCGAAGCAGCAGGATGAAAATGCCGGGAAATATATCAACGGTGAGAGCCTGAATGATAATGTGCTGACCCGCTGGGGCGTGGAGAAGCTGGGTATACAGATTGAGACAACACTGCTGGGCGGCGATGCAGCGCAGTATAACACGAAGCTGCGGCTTGCGCTGACCGGCTCGGAGAAGCTTCCGGATGTGCTGCCGGTCTATGATACTTCGCTGGAGAATGACCTGATCCAGTCCGGGCTGGTCAAGGATATTACAGAGGACATCAACAAATATATGCCGGAGCGGCTAAAGGAAATTTACAAGGAATATCCGACCGCCTTCAACCCGGTTATCCAGGACGGAAAGGTATACGGTATGCCGATTGCCCCCAATCTGACAGAAGGCGAAGTGATGCTGGTCCGGCAGGACTGGCTGGATAATCTGGGGCTGAAGGCGCCGACGACGATCGACGAATTCGAGCAGGTCATTGCCGCCTTTACGAATGATGATCCGGACGGGAACGGCAAGCAGGATACGTACGGATTCGATTTTAGCGGAAAGGATTCCTACAACACCGGCTGGGTCAGCGACTCTGTAATGATCTTCAGCGCCTACGCCGGCAAGCATCTCCCGGGCCAATGGTATAACGAGGGCGGCAAGCTTACTTACGGGTCTGTTGCCGGCGGGATGAAAGATGCGCTTGCCAAGCTGCGTGACTGGTATTCCAAGGGATATTTGAACAAGGAGCTGGCGACACAGGGAGCCTGGGATGCGCTGGCTGATTTTACCGAAGGCAAAGCAGGCATTATTATCGGACGTCCTTGGCTGTACGGCAGCGTGAAGGATGTTGAAACCAATGTGCAGGGTGCCAAAATCAGTGCCTACCCGACAATCAGCGGGGTCAGCGGCGATAAGACGTACCAGTCCGGCCAGCAGAATGACGGTGTATTTATGTTTAATAAAGATTTTAACAATATGGAGGCGTTCTTCCTCTACTACGACAAGCTGTATGATGCAGCCTTCGGCACAGGAGATTTTAAATACGGGTACGCACAGGGCTACGATTATGACATCGTGAACGGGGAGGTTGTTTTTGATTCCAAGGCATTCAACACACCGCTGGATGCGGTTCAGGGAGTAGGGAAGATGGCATTTACCAAAAATACGCCAAGCGTGGACGGACCGGGCAAGTCCTTCTATGATCTGGCACAAGGTGCCAAAGCCGATACCGGGGTGCTGATGCGGTCAGCGGCTAATGATCCTACCACCATTGCAGGGTATGTCATTTCATACGAGAACCGGGATGTGCTGCTCCCTAACGCTTTTAACGGCCCGCCGACCAAAACAATGCAGACTTCATGGGAGCAGCTGAACACGATGGAGAAGGAGACTTTTACTAAGATTATCTATAGTAAGGAGCCGCTCGAAAGCTACGACACTTTTGTTAAGCAATGGTACGAGAAGGGCGGAACGCAGATCACGGAAGAAGTGAACGAATGGTATACGAATGCGGGTAAAGTGGATGTCATGACCAATATGGGTCTTAAATGATGGCATCATCCTTCCAGCTGTCCGGGGAATGGTTCGACACCGGTCCTCATGCACAGCTTACGCTTAGCCCCTCCGGGGGCTTCCGGCTGTGGACGTCGCCTGAGGGCGGCGGAGCAGAGCTGCAGCCGGGCAAAGCAGACGCTGCTGAATGGCAGGCCTGCCGGTATGTGAATGCTGAGGTGTACCATGAGTGCCATGATATCCTGGTCCTGCTGTTCTCCTTCCGTGACAGGGATGACCGTGAAATTACTTATCATCTGGGCATCCTGCCGGGCGTAAGAACCGTAATCTGCCTGCCGCTGGAGCATTTGAGCGGTGAAAAGCTGTTCCTGCCCCGTTATCCCGGTGTAATGCAGACGGTGCTGCGTGGTGGTGCCAGGGTCGACCGGGATCAGATAACCGGCTTTTCGATTGCCACTATTCCATCAGCTGCGGAGAGAAGTGCCGATATACTGGGCTTATGCCTAAGCAAAGAGGAACCGGCCTTCGATTATATCTATCAGCCTTATGTAGATGAGCTGGGACAGCTGAAGGGAAGAGAGTGGCCGGGCAAAACGGCCGATGCTGCAGAGTTAGTCAGCCGGCTCCGGGCTGAGCGGCAGCGGGCGACGGAATGGGCGGAGACGGCAGGAGCAGATTACAGCGCCGGCTCACTCAGCCGTTACGGAGGCTGGAAAGAGCTGAGGTTCACGGCGACCGGTTATTTCCGCACAGCGTTCGACGGCCGGAACTGGTGGTTCGTTGATCCGGACGGCTATGCACTATTCAGTACCGGAATGGATTGTGTAGGCCCTTCCTCGCCTATGCGTGTAACCGGTATGGAGCATCTCCTCCCGCAACTGCCCGGGCAGGGTGGGGCTTATAAAGATGCCTGGTCGCAGGAGGGCCGTGAATTCAGCTTCGGGATAGCGAACCTGATAAGAGTATTCGGTCCGCAGTGGAGAGACGCCTGGACGGAGCTGACTGAATACCGGCTGCGGCAGGGCGGGTTCAATACCATCGGCAACTGGTCGGACAGCAGGTTCATCGCGGCCTCGAATCTGCCGTATGTGTATCCGCTGAGCGGGTTCCCGGAGACGGAGCAGCGGATCTTCCGCGATTTTCCGGATGTGTTCAGTCCGGAATACGGGCGGAATGCACAGCAGTTTGCGGAGCAGCTGCTCCCGCTGCGGGAAGAGCGGCGGATGGTTGGGTATTTCATGCGCAACGAGCCGCACTGGGCGTTCGTGGACAGCCTGGACCTGACGCAGCTGATGCTGTCTTCAGCCACCCGCTTTGCCAGCAAAGAGCGGTTCATTCAGTGGCTGCATGAGAAGTACAGTACAGTGGATGAATTAAACGCAGCCTGGAACAGCCGTTATAACGGATATGATGAGCTGTACATTCCTGATGATACGAAGCCTTTGGCTGATTCGGTAAGAGCAGCTGATTATGGACAGTTTAACCGGCTGCTGATCCGGCGTTATGTGGAGCTGCCGGCCCGTGCCTGCCGGGAGGCAGCTCCCAATCATCTGAATCTCGGTATGCGTTATGCATGGGTAAGCAGCGATGAAGTGCTGGAAGGCTGCGAATGGTTTGATGTATTCTCGCTGAACTGCTACCAGTTTGCTCCGGACCGGGAGCAGATTGAACAGATCAGCAGCCGCCTCGGCAAGCCTGTTATGATCGGCGAGTACCACTTCGGCGGTGCAGACAGCGGTATGCTGGCTTACGGAATCCGGGCGGTGGCTACCCAGGAGGAACGCGGCGGGGCATACCGTTATTTTGTGGAGCAGTCTGCTGCCATACCGCAGCTGATCGGCGTTCATTATTTTCAGTGGAATGACCAGCCGGTGCTGGGACGCTTTGACGGGGAGAATTATCAGATCGGAGCTGCCGATGTCTGCAATCAGCTGTATGAGCCTTTTATGCAGGGGGCTATAGAGGCGCACAAGCAGATGTATAAGGTAAGAACAGGCACAGCTGAACCCTATCATGTGCTTCCGGCAGAGATTCCGCGAACCGGATTTTAAGGTTTATACTGCAAAAGGGCAATCCGTGGCCGGTGACCAAGGATTGCCCTTTTATTGTTGTAAGCCGGGATTTATTCCACAGCCAATTTCTTAGTATTCACACCCTCAGTCGGAGCCTCTGCATCAGCAGGTGCCTTGTTCGAGGAACGCAGCGGCAGCTCCTTCAGGAAGAAGACGAGTACGAAAGCCAGGCACAGAACGATGGTACCGGTAAGGAACACTGTGGACAGCGTCTGACCCAGTGCGTCACGGATACTATCGATCATCTGTACGAAGATTGGCTGAACATCAGCAGGCAGACTGGCTTGCGTCTGCTCCAGCAGCGGCTTGTTCATCAGCGCCTGCGGGTTGGCAAAGGCAGTCATTTGCTGTGCTACTGTCGGATCAAGCTTGCTGAAGTCAGGTGCTGAAGATGAGGTCAGCGCTTCTTTCAGGTGCTTGGTCAGATTGTTCGACATTACAGTACCCATTACAGCGATACCGATTGTACCGCCAAGGTTACGGAACAGCTGGGTGGATGCGGTAACTGCGCCAAGCTCGGTGTGGGATACGGCATTCTGGGTAGCCAGCGAGAAGACAGGCATCCCCAGGCCAAGACCCAGGCCGAATACGATCATACTGAGAACGGCCATCGGCACGCTGTTCATGAATACCATGATCGCCATCCCGGCCACCATAATAGGTACCCCGATCAGAGCGAAACGTTTGTACTTACCCTTTTTGGCAATCATCTGGCCGGTCAGGGCACTTGCTACGACCATTACGATCGACATCGGCATAGTAACGTAACCTGCATAAGTTGCGGAAATACCAAGTACACCCTGTACAAAGAAGGACAGGTAGATCATCGCGCCCATCATGCCGAAGTTCATCAGGAAGCCGATCAGATTGGAGATCGTAACGATGCTGTTTTTGAACAGGTGAAGCGGCAGAATCGGGTTTTTGGCTTTGGTTTCAACAAAGATAAAGATGATTGCTGATACTACAGTTGCAGCCAGGAGGCCGAGAATCTGGGCAGAGCCCCAAGCATATTCTGTACCCGCCCACGAAAAAGCGAGCAGCAGCGGTACAATGGTCGTTGTCATAAACAGAGAGCCGAGGTAATCGATGCTGGTCGACGCTCCGCGCTGTGCTTTTGGGAACAGGGCCAGGATCATGCCGAATGCTACAAAACCAAGCGGCAGGAAGATCCAGAACAGCCAGTGCCAGTCGAGATGGTCAATCAGATAGCCGCCGAGTGTCGGTCCAAGTACGCTGGAGAAACCGAAAACTGCGGTCATCAGGCCCATCCATTTGCCGCGCTCACGCGGAGGGAACAGGTCGCCTACAGCAGTAAAGGCAGTGGACTGGATAATACCGGCGCCGATCCCCTGGATCCCGCGGTAAGTGATGAACTGGTAGACATTATCGGAGG
The DNA here is from genome assembly GCF_000758625.1 of Paenibacillus sp. FSL R7-0273. Classification (NCBI taxonomy): domain Bacteria; kingdom Bacillati; phylum Bacillota; class Bacilli; order Caryophanales; family Paenibacillaceae; genus Paenibacillus; species Paenibacillus sp. FSL R7-0273. Next base: position 5,075,436 of record NZ_CP009283.1, on the reverse strand, counting down.
TACCCGTTAAAAAGGCACCGACCATAAAGAGCAGAATCCCGGCCAGCAGGAACGGCTTGCGCCCGAACATGTCAGAGAGCTTGCCGACAAGCACGGTGGCAATCGTCGAGGTCAGCAGGTAAATATTAATGGTCCAGGTATAGTAGTCCATACCGTCCAGGATGGAGATGATGCGCGGCATAGCCGTGCTGGTAATCGTCTGGTTGATCGCGGCAAACAGCATGGCTGCCATGATGGCAATCATAATGGATAGCTTGCGCTTGTCTGTTAAATTTTCCATAGTTAGTTTCTTCACCGTCACTTTTATTTTTTGTCTAATTCCTTAATTAATACCCCAAAAATTCTTCTCAAATGCTCCATGTCTTCTTCAGGCAAAATGCTGAAATAAGAATGCATAACCTCACCAAGCTTCGCCTGTGTTGACCTGATGACGGCTATTCCTTCGGGGGTCAGCGTGATGTTCATTGCCCGGCGGTCTCCGGCGGCGCGCTCCTTCTGAATATAGCCTTCAGTAAGCAGCTGGTCTGTAATGCCGGTAACGGCGGCAGGTGTCAAATCAAGCGCAGCGGCCAGCTGGGAAACCATCATTGGACCTTCCTTGGACAATATCTGCAGCGCCTTGAACTGGGTCTGGGTGATCGGGAAGCCTTGCTTGTTCCACTGCTGGCCCAGCCCCTTCAGAAAGGTCTTAAAAAGAATAGGGAATTCAAAATACCGGTCACGCTCCTGATCTGTCAATCCTTCACCTCCCGCGCAATCATTTGAAAATACATAAGTGGTTTACTAAATAAAAGATTTATTAATTAATCAATAAATAATTAACAACTTAATTATTAAAGCATGAAACAATATATCATCTGTACAGAAATACGTCAAGAGCCTAACTAAATTTTTATGCATGCAAAAAAAGCCGTATCCGCACCAGCCGGAACTGCTGGGGATACAGCTATTATTCAGCTTAAGGAAGCTTATAATTCGTCCACTTCACGCAGCCATAGGGCCGCAGAAGCATCGCTTGGCATCCGCCAGTCACCGCGCGGCGAAAGGCTCACCGTCCCGACCTTCGGTCCGTCCGGCAGGCAGGAGCGCTTGAACTGCTGGGTGAAGAAACGGGAGATGAATACCTTCAGCCAGGCTTTGAGCTGTTCTTTGGGATAAGCTTCGCCGAAGGCTTGCTGAGCCAGATAGAGCATTTTGCCCGGAGCAGCGCCTGTCCGCAGCATATAGTAGAGGAAGAAGTCATGCACAATGTACGGCCCGAGGATATTTTCGGTCAGCTGAACAATCTCTCCGGTCGCCGACGGCGGCAGCAGCTCAGGGCTGATGCCTGTCTCGATAATGCTGTACAGGAACTTATTTACCGTCTCGTCAGCTTCATGATCGGCGTACCAGGCGACCACGTACTGGATCAGTGTTTTTGGAATACCGGAGTTTACGCTGTACATCGACATATGGTCACCGTTGTAGGTACACCATCCGAGGGCAAGCTCGGAGAGGTCGCCGGTACCGATGACGATGCCGTCGTTTTTGTTGGCCAGATCCATTAGAATCTGTGTGCGCTCCCGGGCCTGCACGTTCTCGTAGGTTAGATCATGAACATCCTTGTCATGTCCGATATCCTCAAAATGCTGCAGGCACGCCGCTTTAATGTCAACAACCATCATCGAGGCTCCGAGCGCCTTAATCAAGCCTACGGCATTATCATAGGTCCGGTTCGTTGTACCGAAGCCAGGCATCGTTACTGCGAGCACATCGCTTGCCGGTCGGCCGAGCCGCTCCATAGCGCGAACTGCGACGAGCAGGGCGAGCGTGGAATCAAGCCCGCCGGAAATGCCGATGACAGCCTGCTTCGTACCGATGTGGCGGATGCGCTTCATCAGGCCGGAGGTCTGAATCGACAGGATTTCCTGGCAGCGCTCATCCCGCTGCTGCGGATTGCCGGGAACGAACGGGTTGACGGCAATTTTGCGGGCCAGCTGGCGTTCCGTCTGCCGGGCTGCCGGATCAGCGAACAGGATTTCGCGGTAGTTGCGGCCGCCCTTGCCAGCCCGGAAGGTGCCCATGACCGAGCGCGAATATTGAAGCCTCGGCACATCGATATCAGCGATGATGAGCTGGCTCTCATGGCTGAAGCGCTCTGATTCGGCCAGCGTCTGGCCGTTCTCGGCAATCAGTGAATGGCCGCCGAAGACGACATCTGTCGAGGATTCGCCGGTGTTGCTGCCTGCGTAGATATATGCCGCCACGCAGGAGGCAGACTGACCGGAGACCAGCTGGCGCCGGTAATCGGCCTTGCCGACCAGCTCGTTGCTGGCGGACGGGTTGAAGAGCAGCAGGGCGCCGGCCTGGGCCAGCAGGCTGCTCGGCGGAACCGGAACCCATAGATCCTCACAGATCTCAACGCCAAATGAGAGATTGCCGTCCGTTTCACTGGCAAAGATCAAATCGTTGCCGATTGGAACCGTAACGCCGCCCAGACGGAGCTCGGCAACCTCAAGCTCCTCGGCAGCCGCGAACCAGCGGGGCTCATAGAATTCGCTGTAGCCGGGCAGGCAGGTTTTTGGCACAATACCGAGGATTTTACCCTGCTGAAGAACGGCAGCGCAGTTAAACAGCCGGCCTTTGATGGCGACAGGCAGGCCGGCGATAACAATCAGGCTTAAGCCGGCTGTTGCGGCTGTAATTTCATGCAGGGCTGTAATTGCCTCAGTCTGCAGCTTTGGCTGCAGGAACAGGTCTCCGCAGGTATACCCTGTAATAGACAGCTCAGGCAGCACCAGGTACTCGACCTGCTGGGCATGAGCCTGTTTGATTACTTCAATAATGTGTTCTGCATTAAACCCGCAGTCTGCGACGCGAAGCTCGGGGGAGGCTGCAGCGACGCGGGCAAATCCGAAATTGTGCATGGTTTCACCTATCCTTTGTATGAATGAAGCTCTCTAACCTAATTGTACCCATGATCCTGGCTAACTAACATATGTAAGAGGAGCTAAGCCCCATCGTCTATTTTACATGAAAACCCCGGGGAGCACATAACAGCGGTGCAGTTAAAACGCCAAAAAAGCACCCGCATGCTGCGGATGCTTTAATAATGAGGACTGGAACCTTATAAGCCGATGGCAGATCAGTATAAGCTACACTTCGTTGTACAGACGGTGCAGAAAATCCACACTTTCCTGTATAAAAGGCTCCGTTGTGCTTTCCAGCAGACCCTGGATATGCGGGCGCTTGTATTTCATATAACGCAGAACCGGTGCAAAATGCAGCTGTCCCTGGCCGACAGGAACGATGACGATTTTGCCGTCTTCCACAGTAAAATCCTTCAGGTGAATGACCGCGATCCGGTCACCCAGCATCTCCAGTGCTTCAGCAATGACAGCCTCCTGCTGCTGGTAATTGTCCGGTGACATCAGGTTTGCGCAGTCCAGAATAATCTGCAGATTATTCGACGGAATAAGCTCCAGCAGCCGCTTCGTCAGCCGGACGTTATGCAGCGGATGATTCTGGCCTGCTTCAATGCCCACGGTAACGCCGAACCGTTCAGCTTCAGCGACCATTATTTTAACAGAGGCAACTACCTCCTGGAAGGCCTCCTCGGTAAAATTGTCCGTCGTGTATCCCTTGCCGACGCTGCCTGTTTCTGTACCGACAAGGCTCGCTCCGAAGTCACGCGCCAGGCGCAGATGGGTGCTGAAATCCTGCAAAGCCTGCGCACGTTTATCAGGATCTGGGTCGATGATGTTGACATAGCAGCCGAGCACAGCGATTTTGATGCCGCTTTGGCGGAAGCTTTCCCCATAATAAACAGCCGCCCCTGGACTGAGCGAGGAGAGGGAAGGGACACTAGCCGGAAAAGATTTACGTACGGCAAGCTGAATGTGGCTAAACCGGTAATGCTTCAGCTTCGCGATCAGCTCAGGCAGGGAATGTCTGGGAAAATCATGGGCGCGGATGCCGAGATGTAGCGGTACATTCATTACAGGTGGCCTCCTTGTGAGTAATATTTTCATGGCTGGATTGAACGATACAAAAGTTAGTGTGCCGGAAATAACGGTACATTTCCCGTTAATGCAGGCGGATTGGCCGCCGGTGCCGAAAAGAACGGTACATTTCCCGTTAATATGACCAGTCGGCGGGTTTATGTACGCTTATCTTTTATGCAGATGCGGATGCAGCTCTGCTAACGCCGGACATTGCCGGATGGCCACCGCCACAAGCGCGGCGATCCGCTTAGCGCCCTCGGTGCTGAAATGCGTGTCATCCGTGACGCCATCGGGATAATTGGGATGCTGCCCCGGCGGGAGATGCATCAGCAGATGCTGCGAACCGTCAATGCCGAGCGTGCGGTACAGCTGCTGGGAAGCAGCAAAAATATCCAGCAGCGGCGCCCCGGTCTCCTCTGCAACAGCGCGCATAGCCGCCGGATAAGCGCCTAAGGCCAGCGGATCGGGTTCACCGTCCGCAGTGAACAGGCGGCGGCTGACGGAGGTCAGCAGTACCGGATAACCGCCGCGGCTGCGGGCAGATTCAATGTACAGTCGCAGATTCTGCCTGTACTCTGTATCAGGATCTGTAAAACGCAAAGGGTCGTCATGCTTGCCATCATTATGCCCGAACTGGATCAGCAGGTAATCACCGGGCTGAAAATCCTTTTCAATATCGGCCAGCCGGCCTTGCTCAAGAAAAGATTTGGTGCTCCGCCCGTTGATGGCGCGGTTATCAATAATGACTTCCGGTCCAAAATGGGCCTGGAGATATTCTCCCCAGCCCGCCATCGGCTTGGCTTCCGCCCCCTTCAGGGCGGCGGTGGAGTCACCGGCAATGTATAGTGTCGGCATGTCAGGCTTCCTCCTTATCAGTTACAAAATGGTGTTTACCGAGCCAGACCTCGCAAAGCTTCAGCCACTGCCGGCATTCCGCATTTTCGGCGGATAGCCCGAGCCCGTGACGGCCCTCTTCAAAGATATGCAGCTCAAACGGAACTCCTATGCCGGACAGGGCAGCGGCAAATTTCAGGCTGTTCTCCACGGGCACACTGGCATCGTCCGCAGTAGTCCAGATGAACGCAGGAGGGCTATCTGTGTTAGCCTGACGGTCAGCAGAATGGGCCACGATCTCCGCCTCGCTTGGATTTGTCCCCAGCATATTCCCGCGGCTGCCCATATGGGCATAAGGCTCCTCAAACGTAATGACCGGATAACCCAGAATCAGCAGATCGGGTTTGCGTTCCGGGGCAGCCGTAACTGCCGTTATGGCGGCGAGATGGCCGCCAGCCGAGAAGCCGGTGAGCCCGACCTGACCGGGCCGGACGCTCCAATCCTTAGGCGTTTCCCGCACCCAGGCCAGTGCCTCCTCCACATCCCTGATCAAGGAAGACGGGTTAATGTCCTGAGTCACGTACTTCAGCACGCCGGCATGAATCCCGAGGCTGTTCAGCCATAAGGCGACAGGCTCGCCCTCATGCTGAGCCAGATGATGATAGCCGCCGCCGGGCAGCACAAGCATAAACGGCCGCTCCTCCTGTACAGGCAGCGGATAAAGGGAAAGGATGGAGGTGCCGGAATTCTCCGGCACAGCTCCATCCCCGTCAAGACATACATGCAGCATGCTTGCTCCCCCTTACCTTATTCCGCAGCCGGGAAGCCAAAATATCCGGCGGCATTGTTATAGGAGATATCCTGAACCAGCTGTCCGAGCAGCGCTGTATCATCCGGTGCTTCGCCGCGCTCAACAAGCTCGCCGAGCAGTCCGCACAGCACGCGGCGGAAATACTCATGCCGTGTGTAGGACAGGAAGCTGCGGGAATCGGTCAGCATGCCGACAAAGTTGCCCAGCAGGCTGTTGTCAGCCAGCAGGGTAAGCTGCTCGCGCATGCCGTTTCTGGTGTCGTTATACCACCAGCCGGAGCCGAGCTGCATTTTGCCGGCCGTATCCTTCTGGTAGCAGCCCATCAAGGCCAGCAGTGCCGGATAATCCTTCGCATTCAGAGAATAGAGGATCGTCTTCGGCAGACCAGAGGCGCATTCTGCCCGGTCCAGCAGACTGGACAGGCTTTCGGTAATGGACAGGTCATTTATGCCGTCATAACCGGTATCCGGTCCCAGCTTCTGGAACATCGGTGTATTGTTGTTCCGGTAAGCATGGATATGCAGCTGCATGGTCCAGTCTTTGTCATGATAGAAGCCGATGAGCTTTGTGAGCAGCTCTGTACGGTAGAGTGTGATTTCTTCGGCAGACAGTTCTGCACCATCCAGACGTTTGGCGAAGACCGCCTGGGCTTCAGCGTCCGAGCCGGCCCGGTAGCGCAGGACATCCAGCGCATGGTCGGACAGGCGGCAGCCGTTGTCGTGGAAGAATTCTACACGGTTTTTCAGCGCTTCAAGCAGCTCAGCATAGCTGGTTACCGGCAGCCCGGCAGCTTTCTCCAGGGCAGCGATCCATGCCGGGAAGCCCGGAGCATCGATGTTCAGCGCCTTGTCGGGACGGAAGGTAGGGAACACGCTGAATTCCTTCTCGGCTTCTTTCAGCAGCTTGTGATACTCCAGCGAATCAGCAGGGTCATCTGTAGTACAGATCGTCTTGACCTGTGAGCTGCGGATCAGCCCGCGCCGGGTGAACTCCGGTTCCGCCAGCTTGCGGTTAACCTGCTCCCAGATTGCCGGTGCTGTCTGCTCGTTCAGCGGCTCGTTAACACCGAAGAAGCGGCGCAGCTCCAGGTGGGTCCAGCTGTAGAGCGGGTTGCCGACAGCCTTTGGCAGCGTTCTGGCCCAGGCCAGGAACTTGTCGTAGTCCGAAGCATCGCCGGTAATATGGGATTCCGGTATGCCGTTTGCACGCATGAGCCGCCATTTGTAATGGTCGCCGTAGAGCCAGGCTGCAGTCAGGTTTTTGAACGGCTGGTCTTCATAGATTTCACGGGGATCGAGATGACAATGGTAGTCAATGATCGGCATTTTGGCTGCATATTGATGAAAGAGCTGCCGTGCAGGTTCGGTAGTCAATAAAAAATCGTCGTTTAAAAACATGATGACGCTCCCTTTATAAGAAATTTAGGATAAGAGATTATAACGTAACCCCGGTCTTGAAAATAGCCAGCTCGCGCACTTCGTTCTGCTCATTGCGTGTTTTCTGGCCGCTTGCCACAGCGATGATGTAGGAGATGAATTCTTCCAATACTTCGGCCATCGGCACTTCCAGCAGAGGACCTGCGTTGAAGTCCATCCAGTGGCCTTTTTTGGCGAACAGCTCGTTGTTGGTGGCTACCTTAACCGTAGGCACGAAGCTGCCGAATGGTGTCCCGCGTCCGGTGGTGAACAGCACCAGCTGGCAGTCGGAGGCAGCAAGGGCGGATGCTGCTACAAGATCGTTGCCCGGAGCCTGCAGCAGGCTGAGGCCTTTTTTGCGCAGCTTTACGCCGTAATCCAGCACGTCGACGACCGGAGAAGTACCGGCCTTCTGGGTGCAGCCGAGAGATTTATCTTCGAGCGTACTGATACCGCCGGCTTTGTTACCCGGGGAAGGGTTCTCGTACACCGGCTCTCCGTAGGAGAGGAAGTACTGCTTGAAATTGTTGATCAGGGAGACGATATCCTCGTAGACCTCGCGGCTTTCTGCGCGGGCCATCAGCATTTTCTCTGCACCGAACATTTCCGGCACTTCAGTCAGTACCGAGGTACCGCCCTGGGAAATGATGAAATCGGAGAAAGCGCCCAGCAACGGGTTGGCTGTAATGCCGGAGAAGCCGTCGGAGCCGCCGCATTTCAGGCCGATGTTCAGCTCGCTGAGGGGAACCGGCTCACGCTTATCATCCTTAGCCGCATCATACAGCTCTTCCAGAAGCGCCAGCCCGGCTTCCACCTCGTTGCCGACCTCCTGGGCAACCAGGAACTTGACCCGGCTCTTATCATAATCGCCTAGAATGCTGCGGAATTCGGAGACGATGTTGTTCTCGCACCCGAGGCCGAAGACGAGCACGCCGCCGGCATTCGGGTGATTCACGGCATCCAGCAGGATGCTGCGGGTCATGCGGTGGTCATCGCCCAGCTGGGAGCAGCCGTAAGGATGCTTCAGCACGGTAAGATTGTCGAAGCCGCCCAGATCCGGGTGCTCGGCCTTGAACTCGGACAGCATCTGCTCAGCGATGCCATTCACGCAGCCGACAGTCGGGATAATGAACAGATCGTTACGGATGCCGACCTTGCCGTTGGCACGGCGGTAGCCTTGGAAGGTCAGGTCGCGCTTCGGATAGGTAACCGGGTGAAGCTCAGGCACATAATCGTATTCTTCTTCACCTACGAGATTTGTTTTGATGTTATGCGTGTGAATCCAATCGCCGGCTGCGATAGGGGCAATCGCGTGCCCGATCGGATAGCCGTATTTGGTGATGACGTCATTTTCGTTAAAGGCTGTCAGGGCGATCTTGTGCCCCTGGGGAATATCCTGGCCTGCCTGCACGCTGACACCGTCGATCTCCAGCTGTTCACCGGCGGTAACCGGACGCAGGGCTACAGCCACCGTATCGCGGGGGTTCATTTTCATTAATCGTTTCATGCTGTCTGTCCCTCCTCAAAATGTTGTTATGATCTCAAGCAGGAGGTATCCTGCCTTATTCTAATTCTTACGGACCGTAGAGCCCTTATTAGGCCTGAAAGTGTATATTCCGATGGCTAACGGACCTCAATGCGCTTATTTCTTCATTTGTTGCCCGAAGGTGGAGAAATGACCGCCAATAAAGGCGCTGCTGTCCGTTAGCCTCATAAAAGATGAACGTTAGGGACAATAAGAGCATCTCAGTCCGTTAGATGGAGTTAAAGTTATTGAAACGGCAAAACCTTTATTTTAAATCCGGTTTTCTATCAGTTCACAGCCTGCTGCAGCACCGCACGGCTGTCTGTACGGTCAAGCTCCTGCAGCTTCGCGGCAACGGCATCTGCAAGTCCCGGAACCTGTGTCAGATCCTGACCCCACAGGCTCTCATCCGCAAGGATGGTCTGCACGAAGCTGTCCGGATTGCTCCAGGCTTTGTCGAAGGCTTCCAGTACCTCTGCACCGTCTTGTCTGGCTACGCGGTCTCCGCGGTAGCTGAGCAGCAGGGCGGCGAAGGCCAGCGTTGTCAGCTCCGGCAGCTGGCTGCGCTCCTTCTGGTAGCGGAGCAGAACCGGCAGGAGGCGGGACTTGAACTTGGAGATGCTGTTCAGCGAGATGGAGGCAAGCTCATGACGGACGAACGGGTTTCTGAACCGCTCCAGTACGGCGGCAGAGTAGGAAGACAGCTCCTCTGCAGGCAGATCCAGCATCGGGCTCAGCTCATCGTTCATCAGCTCCTGCACGAAGCGGAAGAAGGTGGCGTCGTTCATTACATCTTCGACTGTCTCCAGACCAGCCATCATAGCCAGCGGAACCATTGCAGTGTGCGGACCGTTCAGCAGGTGAACCTTGCGCTCACGGTAAGGAGTCATATCGTCGGTCACAACTACATTCAGTCCGGCCTCTGCGAGCGGCAGCTTCTCGGACAGCCATGCAGGGCCTTCAATAACCCAGAACAGGAAAGGCTCGGCGGTAACAATCAGATTGTCCTTATAGCCCAGCTCCTCTTCCAGCTGGGCTGCCTTGTCGCGCGGATAACCAGGCACGATCCGGTCTACCAGACTGCAGCAGAAGGTGTTTTCTTCCACCAGCCATTTATTGAAATCCTCGCCCAGCTGCCACTCCGCAGCATATTGCTGCACAATCTGCAGCAGCTTCTCGCCGTTGCGGTCGATCAGCTCGCAAGGAATAATGATGAAGCCCTTTTTGCCCAGCTCAAAGCGTTTGTGCAGCAGCGCAGTCAGCTTGGCCGGAAAGCTCTTTGGAGGTGTATCATTCAGACTGTCGCCGGCGCTATAAGCAATACCCGCTTCAGTAGTATTGGAGGTTATGAATTCCAGGGCGTCATCCTCAGCCAGAGCCAGATAAGCCGCATAGTCATCATAGGGGCTGATCACCCGGCTGACGCTTGTTATAATCTCGCGTGAGTTGACGGTTTGCTCCTGCATAATACCGTTTAACAGCACTGTGTACAAATTGTCCTGCTCAGCCATCAGTCCGCCGAGACCCTGGCCGATCGGCTGAACGAGCACGGCACTGCCGTTAAACAGCCCCTGATTGTTCATCTGCTGCAGCTGCCAGTCTACAAAGGCACGCATAAAATTGCCTTCGCCGAACTGGATCATCCGTTCTGGATAGACGGGCAGGCCGGGCTGGGTGGTTCTGGATAGGCGGTTTGTCATGGTTTTCAACGTCTCCTTTAAATTTAAATAGATAAAGTTTAATAAATGCACACGTGAACATTTTTATCTGGAAGAAACGGACTACCCCTTACGGATGAGGGGGGATCCGATTCTGCAAGAACAGAGATTAGCGGTTAAACAAATGGACCTCAGAGGTCCGTTACCGTATCACGCACTACCAGCGACGTCTTGACAAACAGCTGCTGGGGCATGGTGTCCGGCTGCAGCAGAAGCTGGATCAGCATCTTCGTGCCGAGCTCGCTTATATCTGCAATCGGCTTACGTACAGTAGTCAAGGCGGGATTTGTATAACGTGCAAACATAATATCATCGAAGCCGAGCAGTGAAATCTGCTGCGGAACGCTGACCTTATGGGCATAGCAGGCATTCATGGCCCCGATTGCCATATCGTCATTGGAGCAGAAGACGGCGCTCGGAGGCTCCGGAAGACTTAGCAGCCGGGACATAGCGGCAAAACCGCTCTCAATGCTGTAATCCCCCTGCACGAAATAATCTGAATGAAGCGGAAGACGGTGGGCGATCAGACTGTCCATAAAGCCCTGCTTGCGTTCTGTTGAAGACTTGAACCCGGGTTTTCCTTCAATAATAGCCAGCTTCTGGTGCCCCAGCGAAACTACATAATCAATAGCTTCCCTGACGCCTTCGCGGTCATTCGCCACTACGTTCATAATACCGGGGTCCTCCAGCTGGCGGTTCAGCACGACAAGCGGGATGCCGATGGTCTTGACATGGTAGATAAAAGCATTATCCTCATCGCTCTGGCTCATGACGAGAATACCGTCAAAGCGCTGCGGCTGAATGTTGCCGAAATTACGTACTCCGTCAATCCCGTGAACGGTCAGATTGTAGTTCTCATCCAGCGCATGGCTGATGCCCTTGATGGCATCCACCAGGAAGCTCGACGAGGTTCCCTGATCGATACTGGAGAAGAATAGCCCGATAGTGAAGGAACGTTTGGTAACGAGGCTCTTCGCATTGTAATTGGGCACATAGTTCATCTCGGCTGCGATCCGCTCAATCTTGTCACGGGTGACCTTCTTGATCAGCGGGCTGCCGTTCAGCGCTCTGGACACCGTAGTATGGGAGACGCCTGCAACACGCGCGATGTCTTTGATCGTTATCATAAGCTCTCCCCGGAAAAAAAGAATTGTTAACGATTCCAGTGTATTCCTCAAACTGCGTCAAGTCAAGGAAATAATGAAATGCACACGTTAAAATTTTTGATGGCACATTGATTAAGAAAGCGTTATAATCATCTTGTTTGTTTGACGCGGCCGGAAGGTGCCTGAGATAGATCATAAGGAGGAAATGAACATGTGGGTAGGAAAAGAGGCCTTTTGCGATTACCCGACAATCCAGGAGGCAGTCAATGAGCTTGAGCGCCGGACTGTGCAGGAGCACGAGACAATATATATTATGGCGGGGATATATGAGGAGACCGTGCGGATATACCGGTCAGACCTGACAATTGCGGGAGTCGGCGAGGTTATTATTACAAACAATCTGTATGCCCGGCAGCTGGACGAAAGAGGTGAAGAGCAGGGGACCTTTGCTACACCTACCCTGTTCCTGAATGGCAACAGGCTGGTCATCGAAAATCTGACCGTCATCAATACAGCCGGGCAGGGGCCGGAGATTGGCCAGGCGCTGGCTCTCTATGCCCATTGTGACGAAACGGTATTCCGCAACTGTATCTTCAAGGGGCATCAGGATACGATTTTTACCGGTCCGCTGCCTGCAGCGAACAAGCATGGCTTCGCCTTCGGCGGGGTTCCGCTGCATGAACGGCAGGAGCAATGCCGCCAGCTGTACACACGCTGCTATATTGAAGGGACAGTGGATTTTATCTTTGGCGGGGCAACCGCTTATTTCGAGCATTGCGAGATCCGCAGCCTGCGCTCCACCCATGATGGTGTCGGTTATGTTACGGCAGCATCTACGCCTGAGGGCCAGGCCTACGGTTATGTATTCAGGGATTGTCTGCTGACAGCCGGTGCTGACGTTTCCGGCATTTACCTGGGACGGCCATGGCGCAGCTACGCGGCAACGGCCTTTGTGAATTGCCGGCTGGGGGCGCATATTCATCCTGCCGGCTGGGATAACTGGGGCAACCCGGCCAATGAGGCTACTGTACGTTACAGCGAATATACAGCTTCAGGTGCAAGTGAGCTGCGGGGGCAGCGTGTAGCGTGGGCAAATGTAAGCGGGACAGGAGAAGGTATACCGGATAAAGCGCGGGTCTTTGCCGGGACGGAGTTCTGGAGTTGAGCGCATTAGGCAGGCCGGATGCAGCCGGCAGCGGAGGTTTTCCGGAGCGCGGTGCAGAAGGCATGCCTGATTATGAAGAGCTGTTCATGAGCAGGGAGCTGAAGAGGGACCGCCCGTTCCGTACGCTTTTGCTGCTGTACAGAGGCATGCGGCTGAATCTGCTTATCTCTCTGCTGTTCTACATTTTCAAGCATTCGCCTGTCTGGGTCATCCCGATTGTTACTGCTGACATTATTAATCAGCTCAGCCGGCCTGAATTAACCAGCCTGGGTTTCCTGTGGAGGGACCTGGCGATCGTGTCTGTTGTTATTCTGCAGAATATTCCGTCGGCCTATATTCACGTCAGCTTTATGAGCCGGTCTTCCCGGCAGGTTGAAGCGGGGCTGCGCGGTACGCTGATCCGCAAGCTGCAGCATCTGTCGATGGCCTATCATACAGACCTGCGGGCCGGACGGCTGCAGTCCAAGGTGCTGCGTGATGTCGAGGCTATCGAGACGCTGTCCAAGCAGATGATGTACTCTTTTGTGCCGGCGCTGACCAATGTCCTGATTGCTATATCCATTACTGCTTTCAAAAGCCTGCAGGTTACCCTGTTCTTCGTGCTCGTGATTCCCTTCGGTGTGCTGCTGATCACCTTTTTCCGTACCAGAATCCGCACCCGCAATCGGGAATTCCGCAGCGAGATTGAGAACATGTCAGGCCAGGTGGCTGAAACCGTCGAGATGATTCCGGTGACCCGAGCGCACGGGCTGGAAGAGAGCGAGATCGGCAAGGTCGAAGGCACCCTGTCTGAGCTGAAGGGAAAAGGGTACCGGCTCGACATCACTGAAGCATTGTTCGGAGCTTCAAGCTGGGCTGTTTTCACCCTGTTCCAGCTGCTTTGCCTGGGTTTCACTTGTATTCTGGCCTATCAGGGCAAAATACAGATCGGCGATGTGGTGATGTACCAGGGGTTCTTTTCAACGATTATGGCTTCAATCAACAGCCTGCTTGGCGTGTACCCGCAGTTCGCCAGGGGATTCGAATCGATCCATTCCATTTCCGAGGTGCTGACCTCCACACAGGTCGAAGAATATCAGGGGACGTCGGCGGTTACTTCGCTGCGCGGGGAATATGAGTTCCGCGGGGTTGAGTTCAGCTATAAGGATACAGACAGGCATGTGCTGAAGAATTTTAATCTGAGCGTCCGTCCGGGAGAGTGTATCGCACTGGTCGGAGAATCGGGGGCAGGCAAGTCTACCGTACTAAATATGGTTGTCGGCTTCTATAAGCCTACCGGGGGCATTATTCTGGTGGACGGCAGGCCGATGGAGGAGCTGGACATGCGCATGTACCGGCAAAAGCTGGCTGTCGTACCGCAAAGCACCGTCCTGTTCTCGGGCACGATCCGCAGCAATATCACCTTCGGGCTGAAGGATGTGCCGGACAATAAGCTGCAGGAGGTTATCCGGCTGGCCAATTTGCAGGACGTGGTGGCGCAAATGCCGCAGGGACTGGATACGCTGATCGGCGAGCATGGCGGCAGGTTGTCCGGGGGACAGCGCCAGCGGATAGCTATTGCCCGGGCAATGATCCGTGATCCGGAGATTATTTTACTGGATGAGGCGACCTCTGCGCTGGACAACATCTCTGAATTTATCGTGCAAAAGGCGATGCGGGAGCTGAGGCGCGGACGGACCACCTTTATTGTGGCCCACAGGCTGTCAACCATCCGTGATGCGGACCGGATTGTGGTGATGAAGGATGGACAGGTTGCCGAGGTGGGGACCTTTGAAGAGCTGATGAGCCGTAAAGGAGCCTTCTACGAATTAAAACAGCTTCAAGCGTAGGACGGGGCTACTGTGCCAGAACAACCCAAAAAGCGGATGCATGCTGAGCGTGCGTCCGCTTTTTTTTGCCAACAGGCTTCCTGTTGCCTCGTCTCCTTAAGGGTGGAAAAAGCAGGGAATTGCGCCCGGCCGGAGAAATAGTAGTAATATTTAACTTCCTGTACCTTATGCCCGGTTATGCTGAAATTTGGTTATTCCCCGGTCATAATGCGACACTGTGCCGTCAAAGCGTTTGACCCGCACATATTCCTCGGAGAATTTTTCAATAATGCCGTAGCCGACCTGGGAATACATCCCGTCAGGGTCAAGCTGCAGTGCGGACACAAAGGTCTGTGACATGGCGGCAACAAAAAAATCGATATTTTTGACAAGCGGCTTTGGCATCGTCCCGGTCCCCTATCTATCTGTCTTGTAAACTTTTCGCTCCAAAAGCTTTTCAACCATTTTACGACAGCAAACGCGTTTTGAAAACAGGTTTAATTTGCAAAAGTGATGAAAATAGGTCATTAGCAGAAGGAGGCGTTTACAGCTGAGCCTGTGGAGGAAAAGGGCTGCTTATGCGTTATGTACTCTGATTGTACTGCTTATCTTGACACCGGTGATGTATGTGCAGGTTAACAAAATCATTTACGCCAAGCGGGTCTCCGACTATCTGACGGGAACCATGGGCTACACTAAACAGGAGATTGCTTCAGTAAAAGGGGTTTGGGGCATAGTATTGCCGAAATTTTTTGCTGTGGTTGAGTTTAGTGATGAGCCTGGTGTAGAGTATACTTATTTTGCCCACAACGATGTGCTGCAGATTAGCTACAGCATAACGCCGGAGGGAAGAGAGAACGGGTTCAGGGAATCCAGATTGAAGCATGTGGAGCCGGAACGATAATACCGGGATTTTAATACAACAAGCAAGGTGGCTATATAATGAGTGATGAGCTGCAGCAGGCCCGTGAATTATTCACACGCTATTCCGGCAGTCATATCCAAATGCACCGTGAAGGTGTGCTGAAAATGTATAAAGAACACGGCATATCCAGGGAGACCGAGCAGCAGTGGCTGACGGAACTGGCAGATGCTTATTTGCAGCAGCTGTCCATCCGGAACTGGGAGGCAGTTCAAGCATTGGATGGATTGTCCAGACAATACCAGAGCCCGGTCATGGTGGAAAAGACAGCCGCTTTTGCCGAGCGCAACATTATGAGTGCTGACAGCTTAGTAAGACTGATGTACGCCGAGGGGCTGACCGGTATTATCCGCTGTCACAAGCCGGTGATCCCCCGTGAACTGCTGTTCCGTGCCTGCCGCTGCACGGTGGAGATTTTGGAGGCTGTGATGCGGGAGCCGCTGGTCGCTGACCCTGGTCATGAGCTGCAGCAGCTCGGGCTGCGGGACAAGCGGAGCCTGAACCTCCGGGCGAAGAAGGGCATAGAGGAAATTGAGGAGCTGCTTAACTAGGAGGGCATATCCATGCAGATTAGAACCGAAAAGACCGGGGATTACGGGCAGGTATTCCGGCTGAATGAGCTGGCGTTCGGGAACCGTGAGGATGAAGCTGAGCTGTTGGAACGGATTAGGCACTCAGACCAGTTCATTCCAGACTTGTCTATTGTAGCTGAAAGGAAGGGCATGATTGTCGGTCATATTTTGCTGAGCGGGGCTAAGGTAGTGGACAAGGAGCTGGAGCATCCGGTGATCGTCCTGGCTCCAATTGCCGTGCATCCGGAGTATCAGGGCCGGGGGATCGGCGGACTGCTGATTGAAGAGGCCAAAAGACGTGCGGCCAGCCTGGGATTCGGTGCTATATTGCTGATTGGACATCCGTCATACTATCCCCGGTTTGGTTTTGTGCCGGCTGGCGTGCACGGGCTGGAGCTGCTGCAGTTTCCTGTGCCTGCGGAAGTATTTCAGGTATGCGTGCTGAGGGAGGGAGCGCTTGAGCAGCTTAAGGGAGAGCTGATGTATCCGGCGGCGTTTTTTTAATTGGACAGGAGGGGATCTGAAAATATCTGAGCCATTTGATGCAAGGTTTGATGCAACTCCGGATACTCCGTTAAGCCATGAAGATGAGTATGATTCTGGAGACGGCGCGGATGAGGATGATGAGGAGTCCTATGTTTATGTGCCCGGGACCGGCATAGCTGGTTTACCACAACGGCAGAATAACGGATGTGTGGAGAATATTCGTACAAATTGCCGGTTTAAAAACAAACCTGACACAAGGCTGTCCAGTATGCCATGCTATGCTTTCATGACTGGAATTTCAACAACTACTGGAGGGTTCAAGACATGGCGGAGCCGTTAAAAGCAATGTATAATGAAGGATTTTTGCGGGATCTGGGCAGGAAGCTGCATGGCGCCTGCGAGACGTTTGAGCTGGAAGCCTTTGTGGCTGAGGCAATGCGGGAGCCGTGGGAAGAGCTGGAATTAAAAGCACGGATGCGGCGGATTACGGAGACAATGGGAACTTATCTGCCGGGCGGCTACGGGCAGGCTCTGGCTGTCCTGTATGCGGTAGATCATGAATGTACGGGCTTCCCTTACCTGATCTTTCCCGATTTTGTTGAAGTATACGGGCAGGCAGAGGAGCATTGGGAGCTGTCGATGAAGGCGCTGGAACGGTTTACACAGGGGTCGAGTGCCGAGTTTGCTGTCAGACCGTTTCTGCTGGGCGACCCGCAGCGGATGATGGAGCAGATGCTGGTCTGGTCGCGGCATACTAATGAGCATGTGCGCCGGCTTGCCAGTGAGGGCAGCCGGCCGCGTCTGCCGTGGGGCCAGGCGCTGCCTGTGTTCAAGCGCGATCCTTCCCCCGTGCTGCCGGTGCTGGAGCAGCTGAAGGATGATCCTTCACTATATGTGCGCAAAAGCGTGGCCAATAACCTGAATGATATTGCCAAGGATCATCCTGATGTCGTGATCGGCATTGCCCGCCGCTGGATGGGTGTAAGCACCCGCACCGACTGGATTGTGCGGCATGGCTGCCGCTCGCTGATCCGCAAGGCTAATCCGGAAATCATGGCGATTTTTGGCTATGCGGAGGAGGAGGAGAGCGCACCGCTTGTGGCTGCAGCCGCCTTGTCTGTCGATCCATCCGTTCTGCGGATTGGCGATAGCTGTGTGCTGAGCTATCAGCTAAGGGTGCGGGAGGGGGAAGCGGCACGGATTCGGGTGGAGTACGGAATTGATTTCGTGAAGGCCGGCGGCAAAACCTCCCGCAAGCTGTTCCTGCTCTCCGACAAAACGGTCCCGGGAGGAGCTAGGCTGTCCGCTGTCCGGACACACCGCTGGGCAGACCTGACCACACGCCGCCACTATCCGGGAGTACACCGGATTGCACTGCTGGTGAACGGCAGGGAGGCAGCCTTCACGGAGCTCTCTCTGGAAGCTGCTAAGCTTATGGGAGGACAGCTGGAATGAGGACAGCTGGAATAAGAGAAGGAACCCGCAAGTAGCGGGCCGACGCCGCTGTATGGGAGAATGAGAGGCACAAATGCCTCTGATTCGAGAGGAAGCAGCAGGATTGCCGAAATGAGAGGCACAAATGCCTCTGATTCGAGCAGAAGCAGCCAGTTAGCCGAAATGAGAGGCAAAAATGCCTCTGATTCGAGCGAAAGCGGCCGGATTGCTGAAATGAGAGGCAAAAATGCCTCTGATCTGAGCGGAAGCGGCCAGATTGCCGGAATGAGAGGCAGAAATGCCTTTGATTCGAGCGAAAGCGGCTGGATTGCCGGAATGAGAGGGAAAAATGCCTTTGATTCGAGCGAAAGCGGCCGGATTGCCGGAATGAGAGGCAGAAATACCTCTGATCGAGCGGAAGCGGCCGGATTGCCGAAATGAGAGGCACAAATGCCTCTGATCTGAGCGGAAGTGGCAGGATTGCCGAAATGAGAGGCACAAATGCCTCTGATCCGAGCAGAAACGGCCGAATTGCCGGAATGAGAGGGAAAAATGCCTTTGATTCGAGCGGAAGTGGCAGGATTGCCGAAATGAGAGGCAAAAATGCCTCTGATTCGAGCAGAAGCGGCCACCCTTTTCCTCCACAGCTGCAACATAACTAGCTATCGACCATTTAGTGATAATATGGTAATTAACGATAATTTGTTACAAGAGGAGGAAGATAAATGAGACTGTCTCTACTATTCACGTCGCTGCTGCTCCTGTCGTTTCTGACAAGCTGCTCCGGAAACAGTAGTCCTAGCACTCAACAATCAGCCGCACTCAGCCCATCTGCCACACCAAACGCATCCGGCGCACCCAACATATCCACCGCACCCAACATATCCAAAGCACCCATCACACCTAATCCATCTAACACACCAAACGAGCGCATACCGGACGCATCCCAATCACCCAATAAGTCTAACAAATCCGCCACACCCGCCACCGAGATGCCGGAAGCAATGCCGGAGGATTTTGCCTTCTCTGTGCGATTTGGGGTTATGGGCAAAAATGAGATTAACACCTTTGAGGGTACGGTGACCAAGGATCTGGTGGTCAAGGGAACGGCACAGGCAGAGCTGGTTTTGACCGATAGTGAAAAGGCGGATATTTATGCCCGTTTGCGTACAATCAATATTTACAGGGAGCTCAAGCTGGAGCCGGACAGGAAGTACTGCGCAAAGACTCCTTTTAGCGAGGAGCACTGGCAGATCAGGGTGGACGGGGAAGTCCGTTCATTTTCATGGGATGAAGAAAAGTGCGAAATTACAGCAGACGCTGAGCAGTTGAGGGAGCTGCGGAGCTATATTTTTGAGCTGGTCCAAGCAAAGCCGGCTTACCTAGAGCTTCCGGAAGCGGTCGGCGGCTACGACTAAATAGTTTGAGAATGAAAAAAAGGGGCGTCCTGCACAGGTAGGCCCCCTTTTTTTGCAAATTTTTTATATGACAACACGCCGGCAGATACAGGTCAGTCCGTAATATTGCCGGCCATTTTAAGCCGCTTGGCAATTTCCTTGAATTCCTCTGCGGAAATGCCCGGGGCGAACTCCTCCTTGGATTCCGGTGCTTCGGGAATCGGAACGCCCTGCGGAGCGCCCTCAATGACTTCGAGCGGCAGCCCGTCCTCGGGATGCGTTCCTTTCCAGATCTGGCCGATCGAGCTGAAATCCTTGTCACTCCAGGTGTACAGCTTGGTATGCACGCCTTTTTCCTCGTATTTCTTCGCTTCGGTAAACAATTTATTGCTCAGCGACGGGACCGGTACCAGCTTGGTCACATTAACGCCTGTAGCGATTTCCAGCGCCTTCGCATAGGCCACGACATGAACGCCGCCGCGGACCAGCAGGAAGCCGACAACCGCGCGGGCCGCCGGATGATCAGTCATTTCATATACCTTCATCTTATGGGTTCTTGCTCCGCATTCGAGGAAGAAATTGTGCAGCAGATCCTCTACCAGATTCCCGCTGTTAAACACATTGGCGCCGGTCCACGGGTTGCCCATGGAGTCGAACGGCATGGCCCCCTGTGCTCCGGCCAGGAAATGATAGGACAGGCGGGCATCCTTCACAGCTTCCAGCGGAGTAGAATCCGGTTTTTTATAATCGGTTGAGCCTCTGAGACATTTATTTACGGCGTGGGAGACCAGCTCCACATGTCCCAGCTCTTCAGCGGTAATACTCATCACCAGGTCATAAAACGGCTTCAGCTTGTCCTTGGAGCGGAAATTAAAAGACTGGTAGAGATAGTTGTTGAGGGTGGACATCTCGCCGAATTTGCCGCCTAACAGCTCCTGCACGGCAGCTGCCGCGTTCGGGTCCGGTTTTTCAACATCGGGAATCTCAATCATAATTTCATCCATCCGTTTGAACATGGGGTTGTCGTCCTCCTTGGGCTTATGCCTAATTAAGTGCTCGCCCTAATTTAAACGCAAACCGTCCTGTTCAAACGTTACCGCTGCGGCAATTTTGTAACAAAATGGTTATTATCCTTCGGCTCCAGCTCTGACATGCGCAGTACGTAGCTTTTTAGTCCGCTGTACGGGGCAGTCTGCCACAGCCGGAAGCCTTCCGAGCCGGTAACGGCAGCAATATCCTGATCCGCAGTTCCGGCAAAATAAATCTCATTCAGCCTGCCGACAACGTCCGCCATCGCCGCCAGCTCTTCCTCTGTATAGCTCTTATAGCTGGTGTCACCGGTCAGTCTGGCGTAACTCCGGTCAGCAGACAGCTTACGGAACGCGGCTTCACTGTAAGCCTTGAAATGTAGCAGATCCGGGTCTGTGCTGCCCGCTGACTTGGCCCAGAGCTCCACATTCAGCCCCGAGGTATGGTATTCAAGTGTTCCGGCTGCAGGGGTGTAGTTGAGAATACCGTACTGATGCGGGTATACGGACAGGGCGCTATTAGCAATGTCATATATATCCTCTCCGCTGCTGCTGCGGATATCCTGGAAATGGATATGTCCGCTAAAGACAGTGGTTATGCCGTTTCTGATCAGAGCCGCTGCCGCTTGTCCGTTGTTATTCAGCGTGAAGCCCTCCTGGACAAAATCACTGTGGTCCAGCAGGCTGTGATGCATGACTGCTACCATATGCGCGCCTTGCTCAGCCGCAAGCTTACCGCAGCGGTCAATCCATCTCAGGGTAGCATCGGTGAGCTGGCCGTCAAGCTGGGGATGGCCCAGCTTCTTATTGCTGCTGTACTGGCTGGTGTCAAGCATCAGCAGCCATAGGTCCTCTGAAGGGGCTGCAAGATAGCTCATGGAGTCATTATCCTTAAGCAGTGCTTCCGCATAGCCGAAATCACTGTAGATCTTGCGGAACTGCTTCGGGGTAACAGAGGGTACGGTGAGCTGCTTTTCCCCTTCAAAGCGTCTTGCCCACGGATTCTGGACATCGTGATTGCCGGGAATAACATAGATCTGTGTCCCGGTCTGCTGTTCGATGGTCCGCAGATGCTCCGCCAGATCCTGATGGCTGGCTTTCTCCCCGTTGTTGGTCAAATCGCCGCTGATGATAACTGCAGCGGGCCGCTCTATCCCGATATCGTAAGCGAGGGAATCCAGCATTTCACTGCTGTAGGCCAGCTGTTTGCCGTCTCCGGCAGCCAGAAAACGGCTGAAGGCCGGGCCGTTATCGGTCAGCCTTGGAGACAGGTAGTGGGTATCGGTGGTGGTTAGAAGCTTTATATTCCGGCCGGACTGAATCCGGAGCATTTGCTCTCCTGCAGCGTCCTGTCTGCTGCATGAAGAGAGAAGCAGCAGCAGAGAGCAGAGAAGCATGATATTAAGCCGGCGGACAGGCATTAGCTGCACCTCATTTCACTTAAGAACCGTTTATTTAACTTTCGCCGACCCGCTCACAATCCCCTGGTCTCCTAAATGGAAGGTGGAGAGATACTGCTTGTCGGCAAAAAAGATATTTCCTCTCACTGTGGCACTGACGACGGTGAAGCCGTCGGCCTCGACATAGACATCCCCGATAAAAATCCCGCCCTCCAGCCGGGTATTCTCGCTTTTGACAATCAGCTTAGGTGCGGTCAAGGAGAATGAATCAGTAATGTCCTGGTCCTCATCTTGCGTATAGAGGGCGATTTTGCGGGCAGGCTCACCGTTATGGACAAACTGTCCATCCACAATCAGCTCCTCGCCGAAGTTCAGATTCCGCAGGGCTGCGGCGATCCAGGTGCCGTCCTTGCTGAGGGCATTCCTGAAGGCCGCCTCATTATCCACAATAGAAGCCGTAGCGACGGCATCTGGCTCACCAGCATTATTTGTGTTCACGGCCGCCCCGTTGCCGGAAGGATTGCCGCTCCCGTCATTCCCGCAGCCGCTTACCAGGAACAGAGCAAGTACCGCAGCGCTTAGACTAAGTTTATTCATGTTACAAAGCCTCCTCAAGGTGGGTTAGATATGCTGCATACGGATAGCTTCAAAATTAATATAGAACGATTGGTAAGGAATAGAAGTGATTTAACTCACTGATCCTTGAATATTTACCGAACGTTCTATAAATGATAAAGTTAAGGTAGTGAAAGGAGCATGATGCATGGCGAGAAGCAAAGAGTTTGACGTGGATAATGTCCTCGGCAAAGCTATGACGATTTTTTGGCAGCAGGGCTATGAAAAGACCTCTATGCAGGATCTTGTATCCGGCATGGGCATTCATAAGCGGAGCATGTATGATACGTTTGGTGACAAGCATACTTTATATATGAAAGTAATGGACCGGTATGCCGAGATGGCTGCAGGCAGGCTGCAGAGCCGGGCTGAAGGCCAGACCTCTGTCAAGGAAGCCATCCGGCTCATCTTTGAAGCTACTGTGCACACGAGTGCTCATGAGCCCAAGGGCTGCCTGCTGGTGAATACTGCAGTGGAGCTGGCTATTCATGATCCAGCTGCCGCAGACAAAGTAACAGCCGCCTTTGCGGGCACCGAGCAGCATCTTGAACGCCTGCTGCGGCAAGGACAGGAGAGCGGTGAGCTGGCTCGCGGCTTTGAGCCGGCTGAAATGGCTGCTTATCTGCATAATGCACTTATGGGCTTGAGGGTGCTGGTCAAAACCACCGGGGATGCCGGCAAGCTGCAGACGATTGTAGATATGACGCTCAAAACGCTGGAGCAGGCCCCGGTATAGTATAGGCGCACGGCCAGTTAATTATCCGCCAGATTATTCCGGCAGGAGAGCTGCTTTGGGATACAGGCTTCTATATAGAAGCCGTTTGGATTACAATAATCTTCTGATGAATTTTAAGCGGCAGGAGGAGCAGCAGGCATGGCAAAATCGAAATATTATGTGGTCTGGGAGGGCAAGCAGCCGGGGGTATACAGTACCTGGGCGGAATGTCAGGCTCAGACGGACCACTACACAGGGGCCAAATACAAATCATATGAGTCAAAAGCTGCCGCAGATGCAGCCTTCAAGGCCGGCTGGAAGGGCAATTGGGGAACCGGGGCAGCCGGCTCGGGAGCGGCTAAGGGCAAAGCGTCCGGCTCATACAGCCGCAGCGCGTCCGTACCGACCTCTGCTGAAATAGATTATGACAGCATCTCAGTGGATGTCGGCACAAGAGGCAATCCGGGACCGGTGGAATACAAGGGTGTGGATACACAGACCGGAGAACTTATTTTCTCCTGCGGACCGATTAAAAAGGGCACCAACAACCTCGGCGAATTTCTGGCGATCGTGCATGCGCTTGCTCTTTTGAAGAAGGAAGGCAGCAGCAGAACGGTTTACAGTGATTCCGTCAACGCGATGAAATGGGTCAAGCAGAAGAAGGTGGCGACCACCCTGGCGCGTGATGCTTCGACAGAGGAGATCTGGACGCTGATCGACCGGGCCGAGCGCTGGCTGCAGACCAATACCTACAACAATAAAGTATTGAAGTGGCAGACGAAGGAATGGGGAGAGATCAAAGCGGATTACGGGCGGAAATAGGGTAATACAAGGTACAGTATAAATACACAGCAAGAACGGAAGGGGAGCCGGAATGTTGTTCGAAAATGATTGGGATGAAGTGCTTCAGGAGGAGATTCAGAAGCCTTATTTTCAGGAGCTGCGCTACGCGTTAGCTGCAGAGTACAAGCAGTATACCGTTTATCCGCCCAAGGAGCTGCTGTTTTCGGCGCTCAAGCTGACACCCTATAGCAGAACACGGGTCGTAATATTGGGGCAGGACCCTTATCATGGTGCCGGGCAGGCACACGGGCTGAGCTTCTCGGTGAAGCCGGGTGTGCGCATCCCGCCTTCTTTACGCAATATTTATCAGGAGCTGCATAACGATACCGGCACGGAGGTACCTAATCACGGCTCGCTGCTTCACTGGGCGGAGGAGGGTGTGCTGATGCTTAACGCAGTGCTGACTGTCCGGGAAGGCCAGCCAAATTCGCACAAGGGATTAGGCTGGGAGACATTTACCGATGCGGTTATGGAAAAGCTGAATGAACGGACAGAGCCGCTGGTGTTCATACTCTGGGGCAGCCATGCCCAGCAGAAGGGGGCCTATATTGACCGGAGCCGTCATAAGGTTATCCAGTCTCCGCATCCCAGCCCGTTCTCGGCACACCGCGGATTTTTGGGCAGCAGGCCCTTTTCACAGGCGAATCAGTATCTGGAATCACACGGTTTGGCAGGGATAGACTGGTCCATACCGAATTTATAGGCAGCAGAGGCATGATGAAGAAAGGGGGAGAGCAATGAAGCATTGGGTAGGCAGACCAGTCATTATGTATTGCGGGGAGGCGCCTTACACGATTATGAAGGGCGTTCTGCGCAAATGGGACCCTCAGGCTTCACTGGCCGTTATCGGCCATCAGGAAATTGCTGTACCTTTTCGTGACATTGTGTTCATTAAAGCGCTCGCCCCCAAGGAGCGGGCCTTGCCTCCGGTTCTTCACTCCGTCGGATATGTCATGAGAGAGCGGCAGCAGTTTGACAATGCAGTCTATTTCAAATCAGCGGTAACGGTCTGGAAGGGTGACCAGCTGGTCGCATTCAACTCCGTTATTGTCTCGCACACCAAAGGTGCAGTTACCCTGCAGGACGGGCAAAACCTGATGAAGGGCACACATATTTTTGTTGTGCGTTCCCTGCGGGGATAAGAGCAGCTTAGCAGCTGCGTTCGCTTTACAGGAGCATCACCAGACAAAAGAGCAGCGTTCCCCTGAAGCGGGAGGACGCTGCTCTTTGCAGTTAAATATAGGAGGCTACATCTGTTCCTCTTTGGGCAGCTGAATCTCCTCAACCCGCTCCGCGACAATGATCTCATAAATCCGCATAACAATAATTTTAACGATCATATAGACCGGAAGAGCAATCAGGACACCAATAATTCCGAAGAAATCGCCGCCCACCAGTACAATTACCACCGTGGTCAATGGATGCACATCCAGTGATTTTCCGTAAATGATCGGGGACAGCACATTATCCTGAACCTGCTGGGCTGCCAGAATAATGACCAGTGACCAGATCGCCATCGACGGGGATTCAATGAAGCCGACGATAAGAACGGGTATGGAAGCAAGCAGTGAACCGACGTAAGGAATAAAGTTAAGCGGAATGGAAATCACCGCAAGCAGCAGGGAATAAGGCAGGCCGATGAACAGGAAGCCGATGTACAGCATGATCCCGAGCACCACGTTTAAAATAACCCGCGTAACAATGAATCCGCTGAGCGCTGTATCGATATCGCTGAGCATGTCCTGGCCTTCCTTGCGGTATTTCCGCGGGAACAGGCCCTGCAGGATCGGCGACAGCTTGTGTCCGTCTTTTAACATGTAATAAAGAATAATCGGCAATGTGGCGATAACGACAACTATACTGGAAATGACTCCGATCAGATTGGACATGGAGTTGGTCATCCAGTTGATCGCGTTGCTTAAATACTCCGATATTTTGTCAGAAAGGTCCGTGTCCCCTTGGAAAAACCGTGAAAGTGACGGATCATTTCGCAGCTGGTTGAATTGGTTCTGCATCCCCTGTACAAGATAAGGCATGTTATCAATAAAATTCTGGAACTGCTCGCGCAGTGTCGGCCAGATCAGAATCCAGAACAGAACGAACAGGCCGGCGAAGACAAGATAGATCAGCAGGATGGACAGGGCGCGGTTCAGCTTATGCTTTTCAAGGAATCTGACGAGCGGGCGCAGCAGATAATACATGAACCCGGACAGCATCATCGGCACAAGCAGCAGGTTAATGATGGATACCAGCGGAGTAAACAGAACAATAACCTTGGAGCCCAGATAGAGAATAGTGAGTAGAGCGATTATGGACAGACATGTCCGAAAATACTTGCTTTGCAGCATTGCAGCACCCCCGTAATTAAAATGTATACAGTGACCGTATGTAATCTGATCATCCCGATTCTATCTTTATAACCGAAACGCTAGAAATTGATTCAGTCTGATAGACGGTTAATTCTGCCGGGTTGTGCGGTTCAAGCGGGAACGGGGGCGGTTAATACGCCTTAACAGGAGGGGGATGCAGATGACTGCGCTGGTTATAGGAATATTCGGGCACCGGAGCGATGCCGTGCTGGCAATCGAGGCACTAAAGGATAGCGGGATTAAGACGAAGCATATTTCAGCTATGACGAAGCAAAAGAAAACACTTGAGCTGATCAGCCACGATACGGGAATCGGAAAACCGGAGAGCGGAGCCGGTAATTCGGGCTTGTTCGGAACGGCCCGGGAAGTAGGGGTTGGCCTTGATATGATCAATGATACGGCTGTGGCTGCCGGACCGGCAGCGCCAAAGCTGGCGGGAGCTGACCTTGAAGGGGATGGCCTGACTGTCAGCCTGATCGGGATCGGCATTCCGGAAGCGGAAGCAGCCAAGTATGCAGAGCATGCGGAGATGGAACGTATTATTGTAATCGTGAAATCAGGTGAGGATCAGAATACGCAGGTGAGCAAAATAATGGAACAGCATAACGCTATTCCTCTGGCATCTGCTGAATAGGCATCAGCTATCTGCGCGGCTGACGGGACTTCCGTTTAGCCGCTTTTTTTCGTGACTGAATAAACAGGGCGGGCTCTATATCGACCTGCCCGCCAGTTTCCTTTGCAACCTGCTTGGCTTTGACGAGTGCCAGGAAAGCAAAAAATTCTCCGAGAGCACCGAGTCCGGCAGCAATAATTTCATAGTCATCAGCGGTTAATTCCGCAGACTCGACAGGATTTCCGGTGCTGCCGGGGCGATTGCTGCTTTTATTATTGCCGGCATTGCCGCCGTAACCGTTAATGTTATTGGCCATTCCCTGTTCACCTGCTTTTCGCCATATGTAATATAAAATATGTTGCTGCCTCCATGGATGAAATAGGCAATCGGGAGGATATTTCTAAAGAGCTTATTTTTCATGAATGAGCAAAAAAAATCACTTTACAACCTTTGAAAACGCTGTTAAGATCATAAATGAGCACAAATGATCAATAATGAGCAAGTGAATTCATAGAAATGATCAAATTCGCAAATGAATAATTACACTGCATAGCAGGCGGACTTCATGCTTACGCTATGCGTACAGGGAGTGAGCTGCTGTGCTGTTTGAAGAAGAAAGAAAGGTAAGCATTGTCCAGTTCGTAGACCAGCATACAAGGGCATCGGTGCAGGAGCTCAGCCAGCAGCTGGGCGTTTCCGAATCGACGGTCCGCCGGGATTTGAAGGAGCTGGAGGAAGCAAGGCTGCTGAAGCGGACGCACGGCGGGGCAGTATCGCTGCAGAGCGTCAACTTCGAGGCCGCTTTTCCGGATAAGGAAGACCGTTTGATTGATGAGAAGCTGCGGATTGCCGCCAAGGCAGCCCAGCTGATCCAGGAGGGCGATGCCATCCTGCTTGACGGAGGGACGACAACGCTGCAGATTGCCAGGGCACTGAAGAGCTTCTCGAATCTCAAGGTGATCACCAACTCGATCATGGCTTTGAATGAGCTGAGGGATTGCCGGAACATCGAGGTTTCCATTACAGGCGGAATGCTCCGGCCGGATACGATGGCTTTTGTCGGACCGATGACAGAACGGTCGCTGGAGATGGTGCGTGTGGATAAAGCGTTTCTCGGAACGAACGGGCTTGATCTCCAGGAGGGTATTACCACTCCCAATATGCTGGAGGCTGCCACGAAGCGCAAAATGATTGCTGTTGCCAAGCAGTCCATTCTGCTGGCTGACCATAGCAAGATCGGCCAGGTCTCCTTCTGCAAGGTGGCAGATCTGCAGGAAATTGATCACTGCATCCTGGATTCGGCAGCGCCGGACAGCTTTATACGGGGCCTGAA
Source organism: Paenibacillus sp. FSL R7-0273 (assembly GCF_000758625.1). Lineage (NCBI taxonomy): Bacteria > Bacillati > Bacillota > Bacilli > Caryophanales > Paenibacillaceae > Paenibacillus > Paenibacillus sp. FSL R7-0273. The sequence goes on along the minus strand of NZ_CP009283.1, from coordinate 5,047,344 downwards.
AGACAGGGATGTCGGCTTCACGGTCGTGTGAGGCAAGTAAACCACAATAATGAGGGATGAACATGATTTACACCGTTACACTCAATCCTTCCATTGACTATATCGTGGAAGTTGAAGATATGAAGCTCGGCAGCCTCAACCGGATGAGCCGGGACCTGAAGCTGCCTGGAGGCAAGGGCATCAATGTATCGCGTGTGCTGAACCAGCTCGGAGTAAGCAACACGGCAACCGGCTTTCTTGGCGGCTTCACCGGCCGGTTCATTGAGGACTGGCTGCATGCGGAAGGCACCTCGAACAATTTTGTGCCGGTCAGCGGGGATACACGGATTAACATCAAGCTGAAGAGCGGGGAAGAAACCGAAATTAACGGTACAGGGCCGGAGATAAATGAGGAAGAAGCCGGTGCCCTGATGAACAAGCTGCGGAATCTGCAGGCAGGGGACATTGTGGTCATGTCCGGGAGCATCCCTCCTTCGCTGGGAGAGGGCTTTTATAACAGGCTGATCGAAGTATGCAAGCAGCATGGCGCACAATTCGTTATAGATACTACCGGTCAGGCTCTGCAGCAGGCTCTTGTACATGGTCCGCTGCTGGTCAAGCCCAATCACCATGAGCTTGCCGAGCTGTTCGGGGTTACCATCAGCACCAGAGAAGAGGTCATCGCTTACGGACGCAGGCTGCTGGAAGCGGGAGCGCAGCATGTGCTGGTCTCCATGGCCGGAGACGGCGCCCTGCTGATTACACAGGAGGGCGTATACAGTGCAAATGCCCCGTCCGGCCAGGTTAGAAATTCGGTAGGGGCAGGCGATTCTATGATCGCCGGCTTTGTGGGCACCTTGTCCCGGGAAGGCGATATCCTGGAGGCATTCCGTACAGGAGTTGCCTCAGGCAGTGCAACAGCGTTCTCCGATGATTTGGCTGACGGAGACTTTATCGGCCGGCTGCGCCCTCAGATTGAGATTACACAGCTGTAGGCATACGGTATTTACAGGAACAAAGGGAGCTGATATACATGAAAATTACAGATTTGATGATAAAAGAAGCAATGATCATGAATCTGCAGGCTACCACCAAAGAGGCGGCGATCGATGAACTGATCGCCAGCCTGGCAGCCAGCGGAAGAATTAACGACAAGGTGCTGTTCAAGGAGAAAATCCTGGCGCGTGAAGCCCAGTCCAGCACCGGAATCGGCAGCGGAATTGCCATGCCTCATGCCAAAACCTCTGCGGTTAATCAAGCTACAGTAGTGTTTGCCAAGAGCAGCGCAGGTGTTGAGTATGAATCGCTGGACGATGAGCCGGCCAAGCTGTTCTTCATGATCGCCGCGCCGGAAGGTGCTGGAAATATGCACATGCGAACATTGGCAGCTCTGTCCAGGCTGCTCATTGAAAGCGAATTCATTGAAGCGCTCATGAATGCTTCGACTCCGGATGAAGTAGCCGCGCTATTCGATGCGAAGCAGGCAGAGCAGGAAGCCAAGGCTGAAGCGGATAAAGCGAAGCCTGCAGCCAAGCCTGCCCCAGAGAAGATGATTGTCGGCAATCCTGAATCTTCCGGTTTCGTAGTAGCTGTAACAGCTTGCCCGACCGGTATTGCCCACACCTTCATGGCCGAAGATGCACTGAAGAAGAAGGCGCTGGAGATGGGCGTTAATATCCGCGTTGAAACCAACGGCTCTGAAGGTGCACAGAATGTGCTTACCGAAGATGAGATCCGCCGGGCCAGCGGTGTAATTGTGGCAGCCGATAAGAACGTCGAGATGGCCCGCTTCGCCGGCAAGCCGGTGCTGGAAAGACCGGTCAGCGACGGAATCCGCAAGCCCGAAGAGCTGATCAGCAAGGCGCTTAAAGGCGATGCTCCGATCTATCAGGGCACCGGCGGACGCAGCAATGAGGAAGCTCCTGCCAAATCCGGCAGTGTCGGCAGCAAGATCTATAAAGATCTGATGAACGGTATTTCGCATATGCTTCCGTTCGTAGTCGGCGGCGGTATCCTGCTTGCTGTTTCCTTCCTGCTGGAGCAGGTAGCCGGTGTAGACAATCCGCTGGTGAAGCTGCTGCAGACGATCGGCGGCGGTGAAGGTGCCTTCCATTTCCTGATTCCGATTCTTGCCGGATTCATCGCAATGAGCATCGGCGACCGGCCGGCGCTGATGCCGGGTATGGTCGGCGGTATCATGGCCCTGAATTCCAATGCCGGCTTCCTTGGCGGTCTGGCCGCCGGTTTCCTGGCCGGTTATGTCATCATCGGCCTGCGCAAAGCCTTTGCCGGCCTGCCGCGCACGCTTGACGGACTGAAGCCGATTCTGCTGTATCCGGTCTTCGGCCTGCTGATTACAGGAGCTATTGTATTCTATATATTCGATCCGGTATTCGGGTCCATTAATACAGCGATGATTGATGCCCTTAACAAAATGGGCACAGGCAACATGGTTCTCCTCGGTGTTGTCCTTGGCGGAATGATGGCCATTGATATGGGCGGCCCCTTCAACAAAGCGGCTTACACCTTTGCCATTGGCGTGTTTACCTCCAGCGGCAACGTGAACGGCCTGATGATGGCTGCGGTAATGGCCGGCGGTATGGTTCCTCCGCTGGCAATCGCACTGGCTACAACCCTGTTTAAGAACAAATTCACCGAAACCGAACGCAAATCCGGGCTGACGAATTATGTACTTGGCCTATCGTTTATTACTGAAGGGGCGATCCCGTTCGCAGCAGCCGATCCGCTGCGCGTTCTGACCACCTGTATCATCGGCTCGGCTGTAGCCGGCGGACTTACCCAGTACTGGCACATAAATGTGCCGGCACCTCACGGCGGGGTCTTCGTCGCTGCATTATCGAGCAATGCACTGCTGTTCCTGCTGGCCGTACTTATCGGCGCCGTGATTTCCGGCCTGGCGCTCGGCCTCTGGAAAAAGCCGCTGCAGGCCCGAAAATAAATAACGATCCGCATCTAAAACTGCGGGAATCAGACGCCAGTCTGCTTCCCGCAGTTTTTTTATATTTGATCCGCTGCAATTTTGAGGTGTAATTCTGTATAATTATCAATATATATAAACAGATGATAAAGGAGAGAGCGAAATGATTCTGCACAGAGGGGAAGTCTTGTTCCGTCAGGGAGACAGCTGCGATTATCTGTATAAGGTGAAGAGCGGGCTGTTCAAGGTAATAAGACTGCATGAAAACGGGAATATGGTTCTGTTCAACCTGCTGTATCCCGGTGAGACTGTTCCCCATCATTCCCTCATTTCGCCGAAGGAGGCGCATGGAACGGCTGTTGCCATGATCAAAAGTGAAATTGAGGTTGTTCCGGCAGCGGAATGGTACCGGGAGCTGCATGATAATCCGGACAAAGTGATGGAGATTGCGCTGCTGCTTCAGGAGAAGGTTCGGTTCATGCAGACACGGCTGGATCACCTTACTGTCGGCTCGCCGGCTGAACGGATGGAGCTGCTGAACCGCTGGATGAAGGATTACGCCTACGGTGCACAGCTTACAGATTTGCTGACCCAGGAGGAGATAGGACAATTGATCGGCGTCCGGCGTGAAACGGTCAACCGTTTGCTGCGGAATCAGGGTTAATTACAGATTTTACATGAATGAAGCGTAAAATTTACATGAATCGTGATGTTTTTACTGGAAACCTGTTTAGAGGCAGCCTGCCGCGTGGTATAATCTATTCAGAAGTTATCAAATTAAAGAAAGGATCAGGATACCATGTGTCCCCGAAGGACGAATCCCCAAAGGACGATTTGGAAACGTTATGATCTGTCTTATACTTAGCTTCCCTGTCGAAGGTGCGAAACGTTGTAATTGACGAAGCCGCCTCTCACATGGGAAGGGAGTATTGTATGCGAAGGAAAAGCTCCTCTGGCATGCCCCCCCGTAGAGGCTTAAGCGACGTCTAAGCCGCCAACTACGATAAGGGGAGACCTGTATGAGGAATCACAACAACGGTATGAAGCTGCCGTTACGACTCACCGTTATTTTGTCCGGAACTTTGCTGTTAGCCTTTACTTATTATCACATTAATTATCAGAATCATTTGACCGAGGGCGGGTTCGTCGGCCTGGCATTGCTCGGCAAATACGTATTAGGGATTTCACCATCTATATCCACTCTAATTCTAGACATACCAGTACTTATAATCGCAATCATTTTCAAAGGGAAATCGTTCGTAATGAACACCGTTATCTCTGTAACAGCCTTCACGCTGTTCTACGGGCTGATGGAACGCTATTCCGGATGGGTGATCGACTTGCAGGATAATCTGCCGCTTGCGGCATTGTTATCCGGCGTACTGACAGGTCTTGGAGCGGGAATGATCCTGCGCGGCGGCGGGGCGAGCGGCGGTGACGATATTTTGTCGCTGCTGATCAGCGAGTGGAAAGGTATCAAGGTAGGCACGGTATTCATCCTTATGGATGTTATTGTCCTGGCATTGTCGCTTATATATATGCCGGTTAAGGAGACCTTGTACACAGTTATGGCCGTAGTAGTAGCCGGCTATGTTATTACCTTGACTACTTCACTCGGCAAACCTAAGCTGAACAAAGTACCGAAGCTGCAGCCGCAGCTGAATCAACCGCAGGATAGTACAGTAGCGTGATTAGCGCAGAGTTAACCCCGTGCTGCGGGGTTCAAGATCAAAGGCCAGGCCGGATGCATGCATCTGTCCTGGCCTTTATTTATTATGCCTGAGGACTGAAACCGCTGCTGCGGGCAGAGCGTATATATCTCATTCGAAGCATCATGGAAGCTCAGAGACGCGAATACATATGCATTATTAATCCTTAGGAGGCGGCAGGAATGAGTGCGCACGAAATTGATTATGTAATCATGGGCGGAGAAATCCAGTGTGTGGAGGTACAGCTTGATCCCGGTGAGAGCGTGGTTGCCGAAGCAGGAAGCTTTATGATGATGGACCCGGAAATTACGATGGAGACGATTTTCGGTGACGGCTCCGGCTCACGGCAGGGCAGCGGACTGATGGGCAAGCTCATGGGGGCGGGCAAGCGGATCCTGACCGGTGAGAGCCTGTTTATGACTGTATTTACACACAGCGGGCATTACGGACGGAAGAATGTTACCTTTGCGGCCCCTTATCCGGGTAAAATCATTCCGCTAGATCTTCAGCAATACTCAGGCAAGGTGATCTGCCAGAAGGATTCGTTCCTGTGCGCGGCCAAGGGCGTATCTGTAGGCATTGAATTTCAGCGCAAGCTGGGCGTAGGCTTCTTCGGCGGGGAAGGCTTCATTATGCAAAAGCTGGAGGGAGACGGCCTTGCCTTCGTCCATTCCGGCGGTCATGTGCTTGAGAGGACGCTGCAGCCGGGAGAGACAATCAAGCTGGATACAGGCTGTCTTGTGGCGATGACCTCTTCCGTGGATTACAATATTGAATTTGTAAAAGGAGTCAAAACCGCGCTGTTCGGCGGCGAGGGCCTGTTCTTCGCCACCCTGCGCGGACCGGGCAAGGTATGGGTACAGTCGCTGCCGTTCAGCCGCATGGCCGACCGTATCCTGTCGGCGGCAGGCGGCTCAGGCCGCAAGGAGGAAGGCAGTATCCTGGGGGGACTGGGCAATCTGCTGGACGGCAGATAGACTGCAGACTGACCGTATCATCAGCTGCAGGGAGTATTGAACAAACAGCCGTACTGCCGGGTAACCGGGAGGGCGGCTGTTTGTTGTGTACAGCCATATTATATCGGGGCATGGCGCTGTATTTTTTGAAGAATACGCCTTCATCGTATTTATTCTCTCTCATCTAAAGCCTTCTTACATTGTAAGGATCTATCATAGAGTATAACCCAGATTTGACTAGCCAGCAGGGACTGTATATATTATGGGCAAACCCCCTTATACACGCCAGGGACGTAACCGGAGGACTGCTATGTTCAAAATATTCATTATCGAAGATGACCAGGGGCTCGTTGCCCTGCTGCAGAATTATCTGCATAAATTCGGCTACGAAACCCGGGCCGTGCAGGATTTTGAGGCAGTCAAAACGGAATTCGAGCAGTATGCACCGCACCTGGTGCTGCTGGACGTCAATTTGCCGAAATTCGACGGGTACTACTGGTGCCGTCAGATCCGCGGAATCTCCACCTGTCCGGTACTGTTCATCTCCGCCCGCGACGGCAAGATGGATCAGGTTATGGCGCTGGAGAACGGGGCGGATGATTATATCACGAAGCCGTTTGACTATGAAATTGCCTTTGCCAAAATCAAAAGCCATCTCCGCCGGGCATACGGCTCTTATGCTGCAGGCGGGAATGAGCGCGGCCTCAGTGTGTCCGGGCTGACGCTTGATGCCGAGCGGCTTGTCCTCTCACGCGGCAGCGCCAGAATAGAGCTCAGCCATACCGAGGCCAAAATACTGGATGAGCTGATGCGGAAAGCCGGAACTCTGGTAACACGCGACCGGCTGCTGGAGAAAATCTGGGATGACCAGGCCTTCGTCGATGATAATACGCTTAATGTCTATGTTACCCGGGTGCGTAAAAAGCTGGCGGTGCTGGAAATCCAGGACGGTCTGCAGACGGTGCGCGGCCAGGGCTACCGCTTATCCGAGAACTGGGGGGAATCGTAGATGAAGCTGTTTTTGCGGGATCAGACACCGCTTATTATCATATATCTCGCCCAGCTGCTGATCATCTCGCTTGTATACCGGCTGGACGGCGGCAGCGCAGTGGAAGTCACCCTGTACGCTGCGCTGCTCAGCACTTGTCTGCTGCTGGCCTATTTAGCTTACCGTTATCTGTCTAACCGGACCTTTTATGAACGTCTGCAGACTCCGCCGGGCTCGCTGAACGAATCAGGGGGGCCGGTCCAAAGCTCGCCGCTTGCTGACAGCCTGCGCAAGCTGCTGACCCAGCAGTTCAGGCTCTACCAGAACGATCTGCACAGCTACCGCCACAAGCTGGAGGAGCACATCCATTTCATCAACCAGTGGGTGCACAGCATGAAGACGCCGCTGTCTGTCATTCATCTGATCATTCAGGATAAGGATGGTCCGCCGTTCACGGCAATCAGCGATGAGCTCGACCGGCTGAAGAAGGGGCTGGATACCGTGCTGTACACTGCAAGGCTGGATACGTTCGAGCATGATTTTTACGTTGAGCAGCTGAAGCTGGAAGAGGTGGTGCGCAGCGTGACCTCCGAGCAGAAAAGATTGTTTATCCGCAAGCGCGTCTTCCCGTCACTCAGCATAGAGAGCGGGCTCACGATTACTTCAGACGAGAAGTGGCTTGGCTTTGTGCTGACCCAGCTGATAACGAATGCGCTCAGGTACACGGTGGAGGAGGGCCGGTTTGTCCATTTTCACGGGTATACTGCAGAGCAGGGGCAGGTGGTGCTTGAGGTTCGCGATGAAGGGGTGGGCATTCCGCCCGGTGACCTTCCGCGGGTGTTTGATGCTTATTTTACCGGCGTGAACGGGCGTACCTTTCAGGAATCTACAGGGATGGGGCTGTATCTGGTGAAGCAGATCTGCGGCAAGCTGGGGCACAAGGCGGAGATTTCCTCCGAGGCTGGGCAGGGAACGGCGGTACGGATTATTTTTTTGGGCTCCGGGGCAGCCGGTAGCGCAGAATCAGCAGCACAACAGTAGAGACAACGGCCAGCGATAACGTATTGGTGATGAGAAAAGCCAGTCCCGTCCCGTCAGCGGCCAGCCTGAGTGCATAAGCCTCCATCAGTCCAATGCCCAGCAGCATCAGCAGATAGGCGTTCAGGCTGAGGTCAGTGACCGATTTGGTTCTGATAATCTGCATAATCTGCGGAATCCAGCCCACAGACAGAATAATGCCGCCAAGCAGCTGCATCAGCGCAAACAGCATACATACACCTCCAGTTTGATCCATTATAGATATGTTGTATGCCGGAACGGGCAGATGGGTGAATGCCGGTCTCCGGTGTAACCTGCTAAGCTAATCTCCTTAACTGTACAGTCATTGAGGGGATTTTATCCAAAGGCGTATAATTCAGGTGACTAGTCGAACTGATTATTGCCGGAGGTTAACTGTATGAATATTGAAATGGGAAAAAAGATCAAGCTGCTGCGCCTGCAGAAAGGCATGACACAGGAGGTGCTTGCAGGCAGGCTGAATATGTCCTCCCAGGCTGTATCCAAATGGGAGAACAGTGTAACGCTGCCGGATATTCAGATTTTGCCGGAATTATCTGTCCTGCTGGGAGTAACCATTGATGAGCTGTTCGCGTTGCCAGATGATACCCATCTGGAGCGAATCGGCATTATGATCAGCAAGGAGCAATCTATTTCGGCCGAGGATTTCCGTTACGCTGAGAGCTTTCTTAAAGAAAAGCTGAGTGACACGGGCAAAACAGCCCAATGCCTGACCTTGCTGGCGCAGCTGCACATTCACCGTGTCGAAGAGCACCGGGGGCTGGCTTCACATTATGCGAAGGAAGCCCTGATACATGCGCCGGACAGCAAAGACGCCCATAATGCGCTGCGGGATGCGGAGAACGGCCCTGTTTTTGACTGGAACTGCTCTAATCACCATAAGCTTATCGGATACTATAAAAGCTTTGTGGCTGAGCATCCTGATCACTGGCGCAGTTATGTATGGCTTTTGAATTACCTGATTGCTGACGGAAGATGTGCTGAGGCAAGGGGGATGCTGGAGAGTCTGAATGCTATCCGTCCAGGCTATTTATACCAGCTGTACGGCGGCCTGATCTGTAAAGAGGAAGGCAATCTGACACAGGCCCTAAATCTTTGGAAGCAGATGACCGAGCTTTATCCCGAAGACTGGATAGCCTGGTCCGCCAGAGGCGACTGCATGGCCAAGCTCGGCAGATATGACGAAGCCATAGAATATTATGCAAGAGGAGACGACCTTCAGCCGCGCCCGGTCTGGAAGCCATATCGCATATCTATAAGATTCAGGGGAAATACATGGAAGCTATAGGGAAAATACTGGAGATCCTTGCACTGCTGGAGCGTGAGTGGAGCACAACGGAGGGCAGGACGGTCGAATACTATAATGGAGAAATTGAGCGCCTGAGGGTGTTAACAGACCAAACTGCATAACAAAGACCCCCGTTGACCATACAGATACAACGGGGGTTGTTTTGGTAACGGCGGGCCGGAAATGCTCTGCATAAGGCTACAGCAGACTATTGCTGCTGCCCCAGCCGTGCAAGCTGCTCCAGCAGCTGTGCAGCTTCGCTATGCGGAAACGCCTCTGCCAGCACCTCGCTTACGGTTACCCGCGCCCGGTCCACCTTGCTCTGTCCGATCGCTGTCAGCGAGGTATAGATGCTCCGGCGGTCACTGTCACAATTCTTCCGCTCCAGTGCTCCGCAGCCCTTGGCCTCGAACCGGCTGACCAGGCGAGAAACCGCGCTCTGGCTGAGGCCGACCATGGACTCTAGCTGCTGCAGCCGCAGCTTCTTCTCCGGAGCCTCGGACAGGAAGAGCAGCAGGTAAAATTCCTTGAGCGACAGCTGGAATTTCTCCTGCAGCCGTGCTTCAAGCTCATTGGCTACATTCATCTGTATATGGGTCAGGGACAACCAGCTGGATATCAGGTCATCCTCCAGGTTCTTCTTCATCTGTATAATCCTCTCCCGGTGCATGCCGGCGCATGAAATTAGTTAACATCCATTATACCATTATACCCCCGGTGGTTGCGAGAAAAGAAGCCTGTTCGCTGTCAGTGCCTAAGCCTGGGACAAGGAATGCCTGCGTTCCTGATTAGTTGCCGCTCCGGGGGAACCCGAAGGTATACTGCTTCGGAATGCCGGCATCTTTACCCAGCTGTACGCCTGCTTCCAGCGTCCAGTAAGGGTTTCTGAGCATGCCGCGTCCGACAGCAACCAGATCCGCCTCTTCATTGCCGATAACCGCATTGGCGAGCACAGCTTCATCCAGCCGGCCTACAGCAATAACGGGAACCTCCAGCTCCAGCTTGAAAGCACGGGCCAGCGGCACCTGGTAAGCGGCGTGTGTGCCCGGTCTGCCCGAAGCGGCAATTGCCCCTTCACCGCCGGCACTGATATGGAAAATATCCGCTCCGGCTTCCTTATAGGCTGCGCCGATATTCAGGCTTTCTGTGAGGCCGTAGCCGCCCTCAACGTATTCCTGGGCGGAGATGCGCATAATGAGCGGCATGCCTTCAGGCATTTCCTGCTTCGCGGCGGCAATGACCTCTCTGCCGAACAGGGTAAGGTCCTGGCCGTATTCATCGCTTCTGCGGTTGGTTAGCGGCGAATGGAACTGGTGAATCAGATAGCCGTGGGCGCCGTGCAGCTCGATGACATCGAAGCCGGCCTGGACGGCGCGTCTTACACCTGCCTGGAATTTGCCGACCATATCCTTCACTTCCGCTGTTGTCAGCTCGCGGGGTGTCTTGGATTTATCATCGAACGGAATGGGGGAAGAGGATACAGGAACAGCAGCATCTTCAGCCTTCCGGCCGGCATGGGCAATCTGGATGCCTACTTTGGCGCCATAGGCGTGGCAGGCGTCAACAATCCGGGCCAGGGCAGGGATGTGCTCATCTGACCAGATGCCCAAATCGTAATCTGTGATACGGCCGTCAGGCTCAACATCGGTCATTTCTATAATAATCAGTCCGGTGCCGCCGACAGCCCGGCTTACATAGTGGTTGTAATGCCAGTCTGTAGCAATACCGTCCTTTGCTTCAACTGAATACTGGCACATAGGAGGAAGAACTACACGGTTCTTCAGCTTTAAATCCTTTAATTCATAGGGGGTGAACAGATCCTTCATTTGTATCTCTCCTTGGCAGAGTGCCTGAATTTGGCATGCTGTATGTAGCCGGAAGTGATGAACGTCGTCCGCTTGATAATAAATGCATGCTCATGCATATAAATATAGGCGTGGCGGCTGACAATGTCAACCCCTGCTTGCTTACAATAATGTAAGGTGACTGTAAGTTTCAGAAATAGCACGCGGGTGTTAACACTTTGTATAATGAAACCAATCTATATGATGTAAGGAGCGGAAGCATTTGCCCCTGTTAGACGTGCATAATCTATCCAAAATATATGAGGGCAAGGTATCGACCCAGGCGCTGAACCATATCCGCTTTGCTGTGGAAAAGGGGGAGTTCGTTGGTATCATGGGACCCTCCGGCAGCGGCAAAACAACTCTGCTCAATGTCATCGCCACCATTGATGAGCCTACCTCGGGCGAAGTGATGATCGGCGGGCGTGATCCGAACAAGCTGGACCGTAATGAGAAGGCTCTGTTCAGACGCAGAGAGCTGGGCTTTGTGTTTCAGCAGTTCAATCTGCTGGATACACTGACTGCCGGTGAGAATATTGTGCTGCCGCTTACCCTCGCCGGAACGCCGGTTCCTGAGATGGAGCGCCGGCTGCAGGAGGCGGCGGCCAGGCTGGATATCCTGCAGCTGCTGGATAAACGGACCTTTGAGCTATCCGGAGGCCAGACGCAGCGGGTGGCCATTGCCAGGGCGATGATCCACCGCCCGGCGCTGATTCTGGCTGATGAGCCTACGGGAAGCCTTGACTCCAGGACCGCAGGCGAAGTGATGGGGCTGCTGGCCGAGGTGAATGAGGCGGAAGGAGCCACTGTACTGATGGTTACACATGATGCGGTGGCGGCCAGCTTCTGCCACCGTGTCATTTTTATCAAAGACGGGCGTTTCTACAGTGAAATGTACCGCGGCAGCAGCAGAGCGGCCTTTTTCCAGAATATCATCGATATGCTGTCGCTGCTGGGAGGTGCTTCCCATGACCTTTCGCCAATTCGCTTATAGGAACGTCACACGCAACAAACGCAAATATGCCGCCTATTTTGTCTGCAGCTCCTTTTCCGTGATGATTTTCTTCCTGTGCGCCCTGTTTATTTTTCACCCGGCCATTTCCGGGGACATGATACTCAGCACGGCGGCCGATGCGATGCTTGCAGCAGAAGCGATTATCTTTGTTTTCTCCTCGCTGTTCGTACTGGTCTCGGTCGGCTCTTTTCTGCAGTCGCGCAAGCTGGAGTTCGGTCTGTTGCTGATGCATGGCATGACCAAGGCCCAGCTCAATAAAATGGTCTTTCTGGAGAACATGATGATCGGCGGCTCGGCTATTCTGAGCGGAACGCTGCTCGGTATGCTGCTCGGCAAGCTGTTCCTGATGATCGGAGCAGGCTTTCTCGGCATCGGTCCGCTGCATTTTTATTTTTCCTGGCAGGCACCGGTACTGACCATAAGCAGCTTCGCCCTGCTGTTCGTCCTGATTTCCCTCGGCACCTTTATGCTCATCGGCCAGGATTCTCCGCGCATTCTCTTTCACGGAGGCACCAGGGCTGAACAGACACCGCGGATATCCCCTCTGCCGGCTGCTGCTTCTGCGTTACTGCTGCTGGCGGGATATGCCCTTGCGGCATCTGCATCTGCAGCCTCGGTGGAAGTGATCATGTTCCCGGTCGTGGCCATTACGGTTGCGGGAACCTATCTGTTCTACACGCAGCTAAGCCTGTATATCGCAAGTGTCCTGCGCCGCATCCGCCGTTTTTATTGGCATAAGACCAATCTGATCATGCTCTCAGGCCTGTCTTACCGGTGGAAGACAAACGGACGGATGTTTTTTATGGTGACGATTGTGTCCGCGGTATCCTTCACCTCAGTCGGCGTGTTTGCCTCCATTCATACGCTGTCCAAAGAGCTGAAGCTGGATTATCCGGCAGCCGTGGGTTATGTGGCGAAGGCTGGCCAGGGCGGCTACAGGCCGGGGGCAGATCTGCAGGGGATCCGCAGTGAGCTGGAGCGTCTCGGGCTGCCCTATGAGACGTTGACGCTGCCCGTAAAATATGCGGCGGTTGCTTCCCAGACAGGGCCGGACCGGACCCGCCTGCTGCCCCTGATTTCTTATACGGACTATATGCAGGCGCTGGCCAAGGCCGGCTTCGTGTCCGCTGAGCAGCCGCTGCAGGATAGTGAGGGGCTGGTCATGATCGGCTCCCAGCGGGACCGCAGCCTGACTTCCAGCCGGATCAAAGCGGTATACACTCTGGAGCAGGGAACCAGGATTGAAGAGGTCGGTTATACCGAGCATGTTCCGATTGCCGAGTATCTGCTGCCGGAGCTGGACGGGCAAGGCGGCGGGGATTTCAGCGGAATGGTTATCAGTGACAGCCAGTTCCAGGCTATTGCCCCGGTGCATACCGACAGCTATACCGGCTTTTATGTTGAGGATTTTCCGCAGACTGCAGGCATTGCAAGCACCCTGAGCGGTAAAGGAAAGGTGACCTACGAGAGTGATTCCCCATACGCGGTAGTGGTCAGCGGGACGCTGTTTGAAATTCAGAACATCCTCTACAGTACAATGCTGTTTGCTTCCCTGCTGATCGGTACTGTCTTTTTTATCGCGGCAGGCAGCTTCTTATATTTCCGGCTCTATACAGATCTGGATCATGACCGGCAGCAGTACTCCACTTTGTCGAAAATGGGTCTGACTGACCGGGAGCTGGACCGCACGGTCACGCTGCAGCTCGCACTGATGTTCTTTATTCCGGTCGGGATTGCCATGGTGCACAGCCTGTTTGCCTTCATCGCCCTGCAGCGTCTGTTTTATCTGTCCATTGCAGCCGAGACAGGCGCGGTGCTGGCCGGATATCTGGCGGCGCAGGGGCTGTATTTCTTCATGATCAGAGGACGCTATCTGCGCAACCTCAAAAAAAATCTCATCTGAATGCGGAGGAGCTAACAATGAAAACCTGGATTACAGACTTTATGGAGCAGTTCGGCTATCTCGGCATTATGCTGATGCTTGCCTTCGAGAACATTTTTCCGCCGATTCCATCGGAGATTATTCTGCCGTTTGGCGGATTCATGACCACCACCTCCGACCTGACCATTCCCGGTGTGCTGATTGCGGCTACCATCGGCTCATTGCTCGGAGCCGTCGTGCTGTACTGGATAGGCCGGCTGCTTGATGTGAGCAGGCTGGAGCGGATTGTGGAGCGCTGGGGCGGATGGCTGCGGATCAGCGCCAAGGATATCCGGCGCGCAGATGCCTGGTTTGATAAATACGGCTACTGGACCGTCCTGTTCTGCCGGATGATTCCGCTGGTGCGCAGCCTGATCTCGATTCCGGCCGGGATGTCCGGGATGAAGTTCGGCCAGTTCATGCTGTTTTCTGCCATTGGTACACTGGGCTGGAACACGCTGCTTATTCTGCTGGGAGCGGCGCTGGGCGAGTCTTGGGAGGATATTACCGGTTATATGGATACTTACTCCAATATCGTATACATCGGGATTGCCGCAGGAGTTGTATTATTGGGGGTATTGTTCATCCGCAGACGGCAAGCCGCCGGCAAAGCACGCAGCCAAACCACAAAATAAGGAGGAGAAAGCATGGAGCTGTTAACTATTATCAAAGCCATTATTCTGGGTATCGTTGAAGGACTGACTGAATTTGCTCCGGTTTCCTCCACCGGCCATATGATCATTGTAGATGACATGTGGCTGAAATCGCAGGAGTTCCTGGGAAAATACACAGCCAACACGTTCAAGGTTGTAATCCAGCTGGGATCCATTCTGGCAGTGGTCATTATTTTCTACAAACGATTCATTGATCTGCTTGGGCTCAAGCGGTTCAGCCGCAAAGAAATGACTGCCGTGCCTGACGGTGTACCTCAGGTGGAGACAGAAGGCCGCCTGAAGCTGGGACAGGTCCTTGTCGGACTTATTCCTGCTGGGGTGTTCGGCCTGCTGTTTGAGGACTATATTGATGAGCATCTGTTTTCAACCTCAACGGTGCTGATTGGTCTGGTCGTCGGAGCAGTCTTTATGATTATCGCAGACCGTTTTGCGCCTAAAAAACCAAAAACAGAAACGGTCGACCAAATTACATACCGTCAGGCACTTTCAGTCGGCCTGATTCAGTGTGTCTCGCTCTGGCCGGGCTTTTCCCGTTCCGGCTCTACCATCTCCGGCGGTGTACTGCTGGGGATGAGCCACCGGGCGGCTGCCGATTTCACCTTTATTATGGCAGTGCCGATTATGGCCGGAGCGAGCCTGATCTCGCTGGTCAAGAATTGGCAGTACTTTACACTGGACGCACTGCCGTTTTTCATCGCCGGCTTCATCAGCGCCTTTTTGTTCGCACTGCTGTCCATGCGCTTTTTCCTTAAACTAATTAACCGGATCAAGCTGCTGCCGTTTGCGATCTACCGGATTGTGCTGGCTGCAGTGGTCTATCTCATCTGGTTCTAAGCGGCCGGACGGGCTGCATCCATAAACCGAATTTATAGCAGGCTGCCGGAAGCGGCGGCTCCACCCGGAAAGGGCAGGAGCTGCCGCTTTTATGCGGTTTGCCTGCTGTTTCCGGCGGTTATGGATGCGGCGGACGGGACAGGCGGGCAGGATGAGCATAACGGCAGAGCAGCTGCACAAGGCACCGGCGGTGTCAGCTATAGGGAAAGTGTATAGCCGGAAAACGACAAAGCTGTTGCGGGCAGGCCGTGCAGTTCAGTATGATTGCAGCAGATCAGATGCACGGCAGCAGCGGAGCTTAGCGCCGGACTGACCGGAGGATAACTGGAATGATTACATCATCATCCGTACGCATCATATAACAACGGTAATAAACTATATGAAATTCAGGAGTGAACAATAATGGCTAACAAACTGATTACCAGCAGCCTCGGCTATCCGAGAATCGGCAGAAACCGGGAGTGGAAGAAGACGCTAGAGTCGTATTGGGGCGGCAAGATCAGCGAGGAGGTATTCCGTGCCGAAATGGCCGGACTGCAGCTCCAGCACCTCAGAACACAGCAGGAGGCAGGGATTGACCTGATTCCGGTTGGTGATTTCACCTTCTATGATCATGTACTGGACACGGCAGCTATGTTCGGCATCGTACCGCCGCGCTACGGCTATAACGGCGGGGAGATTCCGCTGGACCTGTATTTCGCCATGGCCCGCGGAAATGCAGAGGCGCCTGCCTGCGAAATGACCAAATGGTTCAATACCAATTACCACTACATCGTCCCGGAGATCGGCAATCAGACACCGGTGCTTACGGCCAACAAGCCGCTTGCCGCCTACAGGTTCGCCAAGGAACAGGCAGGGATCGAAGGGAAGCCGGTTATTCTCGGCCTGTACACCTTCCTGAAATTGTCCAAGGGATTCCGTGCTGCGGATATCGCAGCAGTGGCAGACAGCTTTCTGCCGGTCTACATTCAGCTGCTTCAGGAGCTGCAGCAGGAGGGGGTTGCCTGGGTACAGGTTGACGAGCCGGCGGCGGTTACCGGACTGAGTACGGACGACCTGGCCCTGCTGGAGAGCATCTATCAGACGATTGCCTCGAAGGTACCGGGACTTCAGCTGCTGCTGCAGACTTATTTCGAGGCTGTTGAGCCGCTGGAGGCACTGCTGAAGCTGCCGGTGGCCGGTCTTGGCCTGGACTTTGTCCACGACGGAGGAGCCAGCCTGGAGGCTATCGGACAGCTTGGCTGGCCGGAAGATAAGTGGCTCGGGGCAGGGATCATTGACGGTCGCAACATCTGGCGCAGCGATGCTTCGGCCAAGCTGGAGCTGGTTAGCCGATTGACCGGCTTCGTACCGGCTGAGCGGCTGATACTGCAGCCCTCGTGCAGCCTGCTGCATGTGCCGGTAACGGTGCAGGGTGAGGACCGGCTGAAGAGCACGGTCAAGAATGCCATTGCCTTCGCAGACGAGAAGCTGGCAGAGCTGAGCCTGATTGCTGCAGCGGCGCTGGATGAGCAGGGCAGCTACGCTGCCGCGCTGGAAGAGAACCGCAAGGCGCTGGCACTGTTCCGCGCCCTGCCGGAGCGCGGCCGAGGCGATGTAGCCGAGCAGGTGAGCAGTCTGCAGCAGCTTCCGGACAGCCGTACCCTGCCCTTTGCCGAGCGGCAGAAGGTTCAGCGTGATAAATGGAAGCTGCCGCTGCTGCCGACAACGACCATCGGCAGCTTCCCGCAGACGGCTGAAGTACGCCAAGCCCGGCTTAAATGGCGCAAGGGCGTATGGAGCCAGGAGCGCTACGACGGGTTTGTCCGCCAGCAGATTGCCGATGCGATTGCCTTTCAGGAGGAGCTGGGGCTGGATGTACTGGTGCATGGGGAGTTTGAGCGGACAGATATGGTGGAGTTCTTTGGCGAGAAGCTGGCCGGCTATCTCTTCACCAAAGGCGGCTGGGTGCAGTCCTACGGCTCACGCTGCGTGAAGCCGCCGGTCATTTACGCTGATGTCGCTTTTGTTGAGCCTATGACAGTCAAGGAGAGCGTCTATGCCCAGTCGCTGACCAGCCTGCCGGTAAAGGGAATGCTGACCGGCCCGGTGACAATCCTCAACTGGTCGTTTGTCCGGGATGACCTGAGCCGTGAAGAGGTAGCGAACCAGATTGCCCTAGCGCTGCGCCAGGAGGTCAAGGCGCTGGAGGATGCCGGAATCGAAATGATCCAGGTCGATGAGCCGGCCATCCGTGAAGGGCTGCCGCTGAAGGCAGAGGACCATGAGCATTATCTGAACTGGGCGGTAAGAGCCTTCCGGATTGCTACGAACCCGGTCAAGGATACAACGCAGATTCATACGCATATGTGCTACAGTGAATTCAATGATATGATCGGGCAGATCTCAGCGATGGATGCCGATGTAATCTCCATTGAAACCTCCCGCAGCCACGGCGAGCTGATCGTCAGCTTTGAGGAGCAGGAGTACGATAAGGGCATCGGCCTGGGGGTGTACGATATTCACAGTCCGCGTGTACCGGACGTCGGTGAAATGACAGCCAGCATTGAACGCGCGCTGCGTGTGCTGGATGCCGGGCAGTTCTGGATTAATCCGGACTGCGGCCTCAAAACCAGAGGCTGGGAGGAGACCGGAGCTGCGCTGCGCAACATGATAGAGGCGGCAGAGCAGGTAAGAAAAGCGGTCTTAGTGTAAATGCATTAGACATAATAAACGCCACCACAGCAGCTGTGGTGGCGTAATTGTCGTTGTCAGGATACTATTTTTGCACAATTGCAAAATAGTTGTTCTCATCATCGGCGAAGTTAAACACCCTGCCCTCCGGCATGTCGACCAGCTCTCCGACAGTGATGCCTTTTGCCTGAAAGTCCTTATACAGTGTGTCAAGATCATCTGCGTACAGCAGAATGGACGGTGTGCCCAGATTAAGCTCAGGCTGCATCTCAGCGATAAGCTGCTTGTTATGAAGCACGAAGGAGGTCTGCAGCCCTGCAGCCGGGGCAATTTCAATCCAGCGCAGCCCTTGGCCGTTGTCAGCCTCGGATACCTTAACAAAGCCGACTTTTTCGGTCCAGAACCGCAGTGCCTGGTCCTGGTCATTCACATACAGCATAATTTGGCCGATTTGCTTGATCATCTGTAACCCTCCGGATTCAATTTACGTGAAAGCGTAAAGCAATTGTACGTTCTTTCACCGTCGTTTGCAATATTGCCACAAAACCGGAAGTTTCAAAAAAACTGAATACTTTTTTCACGGAAACACTTGATAATAATTATCATTCTTGATACTATAGGAACAGAAAAGAAGGAACCGTGGAGGGTCCCTTCTAGGGTATTACTTATTTGCTTTCGAAGGTTTTGCAGTCTGTTTCTTCGGAGTGCTTAGGCTCCTTGGAGCTGTGATAAGCAACAAAGATGGATTCAGCGCTGCATTTGTTCTCTTCAGCCCAGTAAGTGCAAGAGTTAACTGCACACATAACGTCTTTTGCCATGAGGGTCACCTCCCCTTATAGTAAATTCATATTTGCCTTATACAGAAATGACTTGACCTGTTCGACAAGGTGGAGCTTGTCCAAACAGCCCTTTACCCTTATTCCCAGGAATATAGGGTATTTGTTATGCTTGTCTTCTCAGACATGACAATTGTAGCAAATAAAATGAAAATTCGCAAACAAGATGTTCCGGCTGACGGAGTATCTTGTTTTTTTGTATGTCTGTATTGTTAATTATAATTTGCGGCTTTGAAAAAGCTGCTTTTTTCCCATTTCTCCTGCAACCTTCCAGCTTTTGGAACGTCAAATGAGGTAGGCGGATCAGTTGAACACAGACAAAAGCTGACCGCCGGCAAAGCAGAACAAAAGAAGCGGGATATCCACTACACTTTTGGAGGAATGAGTATGCGAAAATGGGGTCTGCATTACTTAACAGGTTTACTGGTTCTGGCGGTCATACTGGCAGGCTGCGGTTCCGGCAACAACAACTCGGCCAGTGATAATGCAAGCATGGCTAATATGGATGCATCTTCTGAGGCTCTGACACAGGCTGCACCTGCAGCTGCAGAAACATCAGAGTACAGCAGTGCCGCAGACACAAGCGCAGAGACAACGTCACGCGGAGAAGCAGCAGGCGGAGGTAGCCCGGTTGATAAGGGTTCCGGCTCAGGGCAGCAGGAGGCAGACAGTACAGCGGGGTTTAGCGGTGTTGACGTTGCAGCCGGACTGAACAAAAAGCTGATCTACAAAGCGAACATTACCATGGAAGTGGAGGATTACGGCACTGCCCAGTCGGAGGTGCGGAATCTGGTTACCCTGACAGGCGGCTATATCATCGGGTTCACTGAGAATATGTCGGATTACGAAAAAGGCGGAACCTTTATTATGAAGGTGCCGGCTGCCGGGTTTTCACCGTTTCTGGATAAGCTGGAGCAGATAAAGAACGAGGGAATACAGCGGAGCATCGAGGGCCAGGATGTGTCGGAGGAATATGTGGATCTGGAAGCGCGCCTGAAGGCGAAGCAGCTGATGGAGAAGCAATATATCGATTTTATGTCCAAAGCGACCAAGTCCTCTGACCTCGTTGCCTTTGCGAATGAGCTTGGGGCCATTCAGGAGTCGATCGAGCATATTAAAGGCAGAATGCGTTACATCGATCAGAATGTATCGTTCTCCACAGTGGAGCTCCGGCTCTACCAGAGTGATTCGGGCATCGTTGATATTCAGAAAAAAGAGCAGGGCCCGCTGCTGACACGGGCATCTGATGCACTGACGAAGAGTCTGCATGCCTTGTCGGTGACATTCCAGTGGCTGTTTGTCTTCCTGGCGGCTGCGCTGCCAATCTTAATCGTAGCAGCCATCATTGTATTCATCGCGCTCGTAATCCGCAAACGGCTAAAGCAGCGGGAAGCGGCTAATCCGGGGCGGATCCGGCAGACGGGCAGAAGTCAGCAGCAGGCCTTGGCGCAGCAAGACAACGGTAAGCTCCCTGCAGAAGCAGCCCCCGGCAAAGAAGAGGCTGAGGAACTGGATAAGTAGCTTGAATAACCATTAATTTATAGCTGGTAATAAAAAGCCTCCAGACCGTTATTTAACGGACCTGGAGGCTTTGTCTGTGTTTAGGCGGATTGCCTGGTTAAAGGGAGCTGATCAGCCCGGGCTTAAGCATACTGGAAAAGCACCCGGTATTCGCCGTAACCTTCCTTTTCGAGGTCTTCCTTGGGAACGAAGCGCAGGGCAGCAGAATTAATGCAGTAGCGCAGGCCGTTCTCGCCCGGACCGTCGGTAAAGACATGGCCGAGATGTGAATCGGCAGTCTGGCTGCGCACCTCGGTACGGATCATCAGATGGCTGAGATCTGTCTTCTCTTTGACCGCGTAGTCGCGGACCGGACGGGTGAAGCTAGGCCAGCCGCAGCCGGAATCATATTTGTCTGTGGAGCTGAACAGCGGCTCTCCGGAAACAATATCCACGTACAGGCCGTCGCCGTGATGATCCCAAAACTCATTGCGGAACGGGGATTCAGTAGCGTTATTCTGTGTCACTTCATACTGGAGCGGGGTCAGGCGCGTCTTCAGGCTCTCTTTATCTTCTTTATGCTTCCAGTGGGTTTCGATAAAAGCTTCCCGGCCGGAGCCCTTGCGGTAACGCTTATAATGTCCCGGATTCTTATGATGATAATCTTGGTGATATTCCTCGGCAGGGTAAAACGGCTTGGCCGGCAGGATCGGCGTTACAATCGGTGCCGAAAAACGTCCGCTTGCGGCAAGCTCAGCCTTCGAAGCTTCAGCCTCAAGCCGCTGCTCCTCAGAATGATAGAAGATGGCCGTGCCGTACGAGGTCCCGCGGTCATGGAACTGGCCGCCGGCATCTGTCGGATCAATCTGCTGCCAGAACATCTCCAGGAGCTTGCTATATGGAAAAATGTCCGGATTAAATGTAATTTGTACCGCTTCGACATGCCCGGTAGTTTCTGAGCATACCTCCTGGTAAGTCGGATTAACCGTATGGCCGCCTGTATACCCGGAAATGATTCCGGCTATGCCCGGCAGGTCTTCGAACGGGGATACCATGCACCAGAAGCAGCCGCCTGCAAAGGTTGCTTGTTCTGTCTTAGAGCTTATATGTTCAGCTTGAAATTCACTCATCAATATCCCTCCATATTCTAGAATGCAATTAAATAGATCACAATCTAAAGCTATTATAAAACAAACAGGCATCACCTGCCAACGCTATTCAAACAGCCGGTCTCCAAGAAATGCATATAAGGCAATGCCTGGAAGCTTGCCGATACCGGTTGCCGCAAGGTAGCTCCAAAAGGGAAGGCCAGCTGCCCCGGCATAAATATTGACTGCCGATTGCGGTACCACCGGAGCAAGGCGGGCCACAATGACCGATACAAACGGACGGCGCTGTACAGCCGAAGTGAATTTATGCAGGGAAGGCACGGAAGCCAGATAAGTGACTGCACGCTGCTGGAACAGATATTTTACTAAGCCGTACATAATTGCAGCCGCAAGGGTGGTTGCGCACCAGCAGATCAATAATGCAGAAGTGCTGCCGTACATATAGCCGAATAACCCGATAATCAGCTTGTACGGCAGGACGGGGAAAAAAGCCAGCAGTGTTGCGGCAATAAAAGACAGCACCGGGCTGTGGTCTGCACGCAGCCACTCCAGCAGATCATATCTGTAGATAAACGTAAGGATTATAAGCGAAACATACAGGAATACGGTCAACCATTTTCTCATCTCTACTATGCCCCTTCATAAGCTGTTCACCCCATCATACTGAAAAAAAACGAATTAATGAAGCAAAGATCATTGCCGCCGCAAGATGTCACGGTATAATACATCTATACGACATGTAAAGGAAGATGTACTATGAATACTCCTGTGCGCAAAAGAGTGGCAAT
This sequence comes from Paenibacillus sp. FSL R7-0273, assembly GCF_000758625.1. Classification (NCBI taxonomy): domain Bacteria; kingdom Bacillati; phylum Bacillota; class Bacilli; order Caryophanales; family Paenibacillaceae; genus Paenibacillus; species Paenibacillus sp. FSL R7-0273. The sequence continues at coordinate 5,025,215 of NZ_CP009283.1, read as the reverse complement.
GATCGGGATCGGCGACATTGCCCGCAAAGTATATCTGCCGCTGCTGTCCCGCCATGATCAGGCGGAGATCGTCGGCATACTGAGCCATTCACCGGCAACCGTACAGGGAGCGGTCCGTTCCTACCGCCTTGCCAAAGGGACGACCGATCTGGATGAGCTGCTGTCCTGGGATTTGGATGCAGTATTTGTGCACAGTCCCACTACAACCCATTATGAGTATGTTACAAAATGTCTGGAGCATGGATTGCCGGTGTATGTGGATAAGCCGCTGTCATACAACCTGGAGGAATCGCAGCGGATGGCTCAGCTGGCCGGGGACCGGGGGCTGCTGCTTGCAGTCGGCTTTAACCGGCGTTTTGCACCGATGTATACGGCAGCCAAGACCTGGCTGGAGAAGGCCGGAGGCATCAGCCTGTGCCATGCGGTCAAGCACCGTACGGGTGTGCAGAACGGCAGCAGCCATGAGACGATCCATGATGATCTGATCCATATGCTTGATTTGCTGCTGTGGCTGTGCGGGAATGATTATGAGCTGCTCAGAAGCCGTCTTATAGCCGATAGTGAAGGCCGTCTGCTCCAGTCCTCCGGAATGCTTGGCTGGGATACCGGTGCCACCGGAATGTACAGTATGGTCAGGGATGCCGGAGCTGATCTTGAGAAGCTGGAGCTGCACGGCAGCGGGAGATCGGTGGAAGTAACGGATCTGGAGAAGGCTGTATTATATGAAAAAGGTGCCCTGCCGCGTAACCAAAGCTTCGGAAGCTGGGATACGGTGCTGGAGCGCAGAGGGTTCAGCGGGGCGGTTAAGCATTTTTTGAGTACGCTTCATACACCGGAGCAGTGCAGCATCGCCGCATCTAACGTATTGGCGAGCCACAGGCTGGCTGCAGAGCTTACTGACTGACGAGGAATTGAGAGGAGCTAGAGCATGGACGATTACCGCAAATCAATGGAGGAACAAATCATCGAGAGCTATAAGCGGGATGAGGAAATGATGATTCTTGTGTTTGCGCAGTGGTGTGTGAACAACAAGCTGGATCCGCATGAGCTGTATTTGCAGGCTTATCCGCAGCAGGAGGGGAACGCCGCACTCGGCCGGGCGCTTGCCCTGACCGTACCTGAAGAGGAAGCAGGCGATATTTCCGACGATACCGTTCTCGGTGTGCTGTCGCTGTACGGAAATGATGATCTTGCTTATGTAGTGACAGAAGCGATTGCCCGGCGCAAGCCGCAGCAAGGCACAGGGGATTGACACTGCGGATATAATAGGATAGGGCAGATGAACTTTTTTTTGGTAAACGATGTTCATTGCGCTATAAATATGTTAAAATTATATATACTAACTAATAGTAAGCTTTTCAACTGAGAGGTGAGAACAATGGAAGAGCATCAGCTGACGATGTGCCCAAGATTCGAAACGGCCTTCTCTTTCTTAGGCAAACGCTGGAATGGACTTATTATCCAGACATTGATGAGCGGCCCGAAGCGCTTCAAGGATATTTCCGGACTGATTCCGTCAATGAGCGATAAAATGCTGTCGGAACGGATGAAGGATCTGGAATGCGAAGGCATTCTGGTCAGACATGTGTACCCCGAAACGCCGGTGCGCATTGAGTATGAATTAACGCCAAAGGGCCGTGCGCTTGAGCCGGTCATGCAGCAGATTCAGTCCTGGGCGGAGAGCTGGGTCGAGTAATCCCTGCTTCGGAAGTCCTGTTGATAGCCCCTTTTTCCATTACTGGAGAGAGGGGCTTTTTCAACCCGAGGCTGAAGGTATATTAAATTTTATTAAAATAAAACTTGCACAACTGACGTAGAAATGTAATATAATAGGAAAAACTGTCGTAGCCAGCCTGTCTGTCCGCTGATGATGATGCCGTAGGGAATATGAGTGAAAGCGTATTCAATAAGCGAAGTCCGTTCTGCAGAACATTTAGGAGGCGAGGAAGATGAAAACGACCTTGTTTTCCCGGGAGATAGCCTATGGAAAAGAGGATGTTGCCGAACTGGAGACCGCTTCGATCAAAGTGCAGCTTATTTATGATAAGGCGCTGTTCATGCTGCACGGCCATCTTCCCGGCTCCTTGTGGGATTCGTGGATCGGCGTGCCCTATGAAATCATTTCCTCTCTATATAAAGGGGATAATGACAGCGGAAGTGTGTTTCAGAAATGGATTCAGAGTCCCTCCGGCTGGAAATGTATCGGCTGCGAGCGGCATTGCCTGGAGCCCGGGGATGCTGCAGACGTGGCTGCAGCAGGAAGCCGGCGGCTGTTCACCTTTCATAACGGAATAAGACAGAGCATGGTGCTGCAGGCAGTAATATGGTCACTTTATGAGAATACACTGCTGTTTCAGCATTATCTGGGCAATGAGGCTTTTCTGGACGGCGATGACCTGGATACGATATCAAATTATTTTGTGCCGACTTATGTCAGCCCATTCAGGCTGATTGAGAACGGCAAGCCTTTTAAGGAATACAGGGAAGATCATATACAGGTGTATCAGGAATGGATATCCGCCCCCGATCTTGTTCTGCAGTGGAACGGCGGCCTGACTGAAGGAAGGTGGATGACCGGCGTATATGTGGATCATTCCAGGTTCGCCGGACTGGGTCCTTATCTGAAGGATGCGCAGGGCAAGCGTACGTATATGCAGGCTACTGTCCGCTAATCATTGTTGCTGACACTATGTAAAGCACCTCTTGCTTAGAGGTGTTTTTTTATGTTAGTTAGGCGATTTTTATCGCAGCAAGGCTCTGGTATATTGGTTAAAATGGATTAAATATACAATTTAATCCAATGTCCCGGAGGTCATTATGAGAAGATGGATCGTACTTATACTAATCATTCTTGTGGTCACAGCTGCAGTGGGGCCTGTTACAGTCCATGCTGCAAGCCAACAGAAAATTGTAAATATAGGGACCTGGAAGCATCCGGTAAAGGAGGCTTTTAAGGCTGCTGGAGTAACCCTGAAGCAGGTGGAGTTCTACCAGAATGGTACCTACCCTAAATTTTATGTGGAGCTTCCGTTCATACTTCTGGAAAACAGCGAGCAAGAGGTGATGGAGCTGGCGGCGGCGGTGGCCCGTGCCAACGGTTACTGGAGCTATGAACTGATTGACAGCAGGCAGGCGACTACAATTAAGGTGCTTTCGGATCCTAAAAAGAAAGCTATAAGAACAGTGACTGTAAACGGTAATGCACATTTTTTTGACCAGCGCTTTGATAAATATCTGTCCGGGATTACCAATCTTGCTGAATTAAATGTGAAGGCATCGGGAGATATAGATAACGACTCAAAAACAGAATATGTAGTCTACACCCAATTAGAGCCAGAGGATACGGCAGAAAAAGTAGAGCTTCATGTGATCCGTCAGAACGGTAAGCGGTTTGAAAATCTGGGGAAGCTAGAGGATGCCGTATTCGTAGTCCACGGGCTGGATCATGTGGAGATTCTAAAGCTGGATCAGAGCGGTAAAAAACATATCGCTGTTTACATGGAGGGGATTTTAGGCGGAGAGGGCTTCAATCTGTACCAATGGACAAATAACAGGCCTGTTCTTCTGGAAAGTAATTTCCCGAATGCCACCGGGCAAGGGAAACGTTATCTGGAGGATATAGATGCAAACGAAATTATGGACAGTGTATCTGAATATAGCTACGAGGATTTACAGGGCCATCAGCTGTTTATCTATCATCCGTATGACAGATCAGCTTCTGATAAATATAAAGTGTTATATCACAACGGGCACGGACAATTTACTTATCCGGATAGCGCTGAGTCGGTAATCAGAAACTACCTTGAGGACAGCCTCTGGCCGGAGGCTTATTCTGCGGAAATGAAGCGGATGGCAGCTGATCCGGAAATCTTGAAATTTAAAGTGAGTAAGGTTATGGAGATTGGATTGCTGGAATACGGGGAACTGGATCTTACGTACACCACACTCTCTCACAAGAACGGGGTGAAAATAATAAAGGTAACCCAGAACAGCGGGGATTATTCAAGGTCTCTGAAATTTACAATGGTAACAAGCAGCGGACAGTGGAAAATTAAGCGTATCGAGTGATTCGTTCAATAAAATTTTATATATTCAGTGCGTTTAATCACTAGGCCGTGCCCCTGCGGGCGTTATTGTGTAGAGGTAAGAAAGAACCTAGACCAATAACACGAGGGAGGGCCCACTATGACGGCCAATCAAATAAACCATACAACTGAACAGCTTAGCTTCAGCGGTGAAGATTTTGTAAGAGATATCGTACTGAAATTCCCGAAAGCAGCAGATTACTTCAAAGGACAGCGGATCGATTTCTGCTGCGGCGGTGCAAAGCCGCTTACTGAAGCAGCCGAAGAGAAGGGCCTGAATGCAGAGGGGCTGCTCAGTGACCTGCACAAGCTGGTGGAGGAGCATCCGGTGCTTGAAGAGGATACAAAATGGAATCAGGCTTCGCCGCGCGAACTGGTAGAGCACATTGTGAACAAGCATCACCGCTACCTGCGTGAAGAGCTTCCGCAGATCAGCCAGAATGTAACCAAGGTCTTCCGCGTGCACGGTGAGGATTCCCCGCACCTGGCCGAAGTACACCGCCTGTTCAACCTGCTGCGTGAAGATCTGCTGAAGCATACGGCACAGGAAGAGGAATTGGAATTTCCTAAAATGCTGGCTTACAGTGAAAGTCCGAGCGAAGAAAAACTGGCTGAGCTGCATGAGCTGCTGCATAATCTGGAGCAGGAGCATGAAGGAGCCGGCGAAATTCTGCGTGAGCTGCGTGCGGTTACCAATGACTTTACTCCGCCGCCGCATGCCTGCACAACCTACCGCCTGACCTATGCCCGTCTTGAGGAGCTGGAAGGCATGACCTTTGAGCATGTGCATCTGGAGAATAATAACCTGTTCCTGCGTTATCAATAAGCGGAGCAGTGTGTGATGGTAATGGCCCCTTTGGGGGCCTTTTTTCGGTGCAGTTAACTATTTCTAATCATTCTTCAGTCTCCAGCAGTAAATATTCCGCAAAATGACAGCAGTATGATTGAGAAGCCTGTCTTTTTACGTTATCCTTTAATAAGACTAATACATACAGACTACAAGCCTGATAAATTGCTGGAAGCTGTGTTCAGGCTATAAAGGCGGTGCCGGAGAAATGCAAGTGAAGTTGCTGTGGCGGGTGTGTCTGGGACTCTTGCTGATTGGAATTGCCGGGGGCTGTGATGCCCTGAACGGAAAGCCGGAGGTAAATAGCAATGCTGCTGCCAATGCTGTTCAGCCTATATTTGCTGTGAAAGTGGGGGACGCAGATTTTACCGGCAGCGCTGGCCGTCAGATCAGTGATGCCTATCAGCCGGAGACTACGATTAAAGGGCTGCTTGCTGCCAGCGGCCTGGTCACTTTTGCCGGAGACGGGAAGTCGCTTGAGACAGTGAATCAGATATCACTCAGTCCGGGTATGGCTTGGCAGATACAGCTAAACGGTAAAAAGGCAGCCGATCTAAACGCTGTGGTAAAGCGTGAGGATACTATCCTGATTACAGCCGAACCTCTGCAGGACGCTGAGTTTCAGCCCGTCATTCTGACCGTGAACGGCGGAAGCAGCCAGCCTGAGCTGACTCACTCCTATGTTATGCCTTATACCGAGGATTTGACGGTGAGGGGAATGCTGAAGAGCAGCGGGCTGGCCCATCTGGCCGAGAACAACAAGACACTGCTTGCTGTCAAAGAATACAAGCCGCTCTCGAATGAAGAGTGGAAGCTGAAGCTCAATGACAAGACGCTGCTGGACAGCGGGATCGATATGAAGCTGCGGATCCAGGACAAGCTGGAGATTTCCCTTGTTCTGCGGTAAGCGAACGTCATCTGTAGGCAGGCAGACTATGCCGGATTCTTCTATATGCCATTATTGGCTATAGAGAATCCGGCTATTTATTTTGCAAACTTCAGGTGTTGTTTCGAACTATATGTAAGCTTACATGACATGTAATATTGTGAAAACATTCACAATTATTGTGATTGTAATCACAAATGCCATTTAAATTTAAAATGTATAATTCAGGTACGAGATAAAATTCAAAGAATTTTAAAGAGCTTCGGGGAGGTTTTAACAGTGAGAGTGGAGAGAGAAAAATTAGTATTGATAGGCAATGGTATGGCGGGCGTAGGGACTATTGAACAGATTTTGAAGCTGGGCGGCGCTTATGATATTACGATCTTCGGCAGCGAGCCTCACCCCAACTATAACCGGATTATGCTGTCCTATGTGCTTGAAGGCAGCAAAAGCATTGAGGATATCATTCTGAACGACCGCCAGTGGTATGCAGACAATAATATTACGCTGCACACAGGAACGACGGTAGTCAAGATTGACGAGGAAGCCCGGCAGGTCATCGCAGAAAACGGACTGGCTGTTCCTTACGATAAAGTTATTATTGCAACAGGCTCCAATTCCTTCATCCTGCCTGTTCCGGGCAGCACCAAGGAAGGTGTAGTCGGCTTCCGTGACATTGCTGACTGTGATGCAATGCTGGCGGCTGCCAAGCAGTACCGTACAGCAGCAGTTATCGGCGGCGGTCTGCTCGGACTTGAAGCAGCCAAGGGCCTGGTTAACCTCGGTATGGATGTGACGGTAGTGCATCTGCTCGAGGATCTGATGGAGCGTCAGCTGGACCATACGGCTTCGTCGATGCTGCAGGCTGAGCTTAAGCGCCAAGGCGTGAAGTTCGCTATGGGCAAGCAGACCGCAGAGCTGACCGGAGATGAACGTGTTAACGGACTGAGATTCAGTGACGGCTCGGAGCTGCAGGCGGATTTCGTGGTTATGGCAGTTGGCATCAAGCCGAACACTCAGCTGGCTAAGGACAGCGGTATTACCGTGAACCGCGGGATCGTCGTTAACGACTATCTGCAGACTTCAATGGAGAATGTCTACTCTGTCGGCGAATGTACCGAACACCGCGGAACCTGCTACGGTCTGGTAGCCCCGCTGTTCGAGCAGGGCATGGTGCTTGCAAAACACCTGTGCGGAGCAGCCACACAGCCATATGAAGGTTCGGTTGTATCGACCAAGCTGAAAATTTCCGGCGTGGATGTCTTTTCGGCAGGCGAATTTACAGATACACCGGAGCATACCGTGATCTCCGCTAAAGACGAATGGAAAAGAACCTATAAGAAGATTTTGCTCAAAGATAATGTTATTGTCGGTGCTGTACTGTTCGGTGATGTTACCGAATCTGCAAATCTGCAGAAGCTTGTGAAACAAGGCACAGAGATGACGGATGAGATTTATAGCGAAGTAATGGGTACCGGCTGCTGCGGCGGAGGCGGAAATGCCAAAAAGGGCATGTCCGTGGAAGCGATGGCTGATGAAGAAATTGTCTGCGGCTGTAACGGGGTCACCAAAAAAACAATCGTCGATGCGGTAACAGAGAACGGCTTTACCACTGTTGATGAAATTAAGGCGTGCACCGGAGCCACACGCTCCTGCGGCGGCTGTAAGCCGGTTGTTGAACAGATTCTGCAATTCGTGCTCGGCGACAGTTTCAAGGAGAGTGCCAAAGCCGGTATCTGCGGCTGCACCCCGCTCAGCCGTGATGAAATTGTGGCCGAGATTACAGCCAAGGGACTCAAGACCACTAAGGAAGTTATGAACGTGCTGGAGTGGAAACAGCCTGAAGGCTGCTCCAAGTGCCGTCCGGCCGTCAACTATTACCTGGGCATGATTTATCCGGATACGCATGAGGACGAGAAGGAATCGCGCTTCGTCAATGAACGCATGAGCGCCAATATTCAGAAGGACGGTACCTTCACTGTTGTTCCGCGTATGTACGGCGGCGTGACTACACCTGAGGATCTGAAGCGGATTGCCGATGTATCCCTGAAATATGATGTGAAGGTAGTTAAGGTAACCGGCGGACAGCGTCTGGACCTGATCGGTGTCAAAAAGGAAGATGTGCCAAAAGTGTGGGAAGAGCTGGATATGCCTTCCGGTTACGCCTACGCCAAATCGCTGCGCACCGTCAAAACCTGTGTCGGCAACCAGTTCTGCCGGTTTGGTACACAGGACTCGATGGGTGTAGGGGCTATGCTGGAGCGTAAATACGAACGCCTTGATTTCCCTGCCAAATTCAAAATGGCGGTAAACGGCTGCCCGCGTAACTGTGCGGAATCATGCACCAAGGACATTGGTATCGTTGGTAACGATGGCGGCTGGGAAGTGTTCATCGGCGGTAACGGCGGGATCAAGCCGCGTATTGCAGATGCCTTCTGCAAGGTGAAGACGGATGAAGAGCTGGTTGAAGTGTGCTCTGCCGTGATGCAGTTCTACCGTGAAACCGGAAATTATCTGGAAAGAACCTCTGAGTGGGTGGAACGTATGGGTCTTGAGAAGATCCAGAGCGTGATCCTGAACAACGATGAGAACCGCAGGGAGCTGGCGGCGCGGATTGATTTTGCTCTGGCCCAGGTGTCCGATCCGTGGAAAAAAATGCTCAAGGAAGAAGACACACGCAGCGCCCTGTTCGAAAAGGTCCAGCACTAAAAGAAAAGCCCAGGAGGAGAGAGAACGATGGAAAACACAAACCATGAGTATACGATAGGAACGGCCCAGCATTTCCTGCCTCAGATTGGCCGTGTAATCGGCTGCGGTCCGGTGGAGCTGGCTGTGTTCAAAACCTCGGATGGCCAGATTTTCGCGGTGGAGAACAAAAATCCTCACCCGAAGGGCGGTCCGCTAGCAGAAGGGATCGTGTCCGGGCATTATCTGTACGATCCGCTCTATGACTGGAAAATTGACCTGCGCAGCGGTGAGGTTCAGGCTCCCGATAACGGCAAAGTGGCCACATTTCCTGTTACTGTAGACGGGGACACTGTTAAGGTCACCCTGCAGGGCGCATTAATTCAAAGCCAAATTTAAGATAAGAAACGGCGGGGTGGAGAGATGTTTACGCAAAGCGTCGAGAACATCGTAGAAGCAGCAGTCAGCAAACGGGACAAAATGAATGAAAATTTACCGCGGTACTTTTTGGCCGCACTGCTTGCCGGGGCATATGTCGGAATCGGAATTATTCTAATCTTCTCATTGGGAGCACCGCTGGCGGCGATCAAATCGCCGTTCCAGCCGCTCGTAATGGGCGCCTCCTTCGGGATCGCGCTGACCCTGGTCATTTTCGCCGGCTCAGAGCTGTTCACCGGGAACAATATGTTTTTTACCGTCAGTACCCTTGCCGGAAGAACATCAGTATGGGACACGGTCAAAAACTGGGTGATCGTCTTTATCGGCAACGTCGGCGGAGCTGTTATCCTGGCTCTGCTGATCCAGGGAACGGGATTATTCAAGGCAGCTCCTGCGGAGCATCTGATCTTCGCTGCTGCTGCCAAAAAGATGACCCTCCCTTTCTCGGAGCTGTTCTTCCGCGGCATCCTCTGTAACTGGCTTGTCTGTCTGGCCATCTGGATGTCCTCCCGTGCTAAGAGCGAAGCCGCTAAGCTGGTGCTGATCTGGTGGTGCCTGTTCGCCTTCATCGCCAGCGGCTATGAGCACAGTGTAGCCAATATGACCTTGCTCAGTGTAGCGGTTCTGCTGCCTAACCACCCTGAAACGGTCTCGGTAGCCGGCTGGCTGCACAACATGATTCCGGTTACGCTCGGCAATATCATCGGCGGCGGCTTGTTCGTCGGCGCAGCGTACTGGCTCATCTCTCCCGTCCGCAATACGTTCAGCAAACGTTAAGGAAGTACTGATAAGCTGTCCTGAGGCAATAGCCCTCAGGGCAGCTTTTTGTTGGTTAAGCTTGCTGCCAGTGGCGTTTGACCGCAGAAAAAAAGACGCCTGCACGGCGCCTTTGACCACTCTATTTTATTATTCATAATATTTGGGCCAGAACTGTTTCAATGAGGAGAATAGAGGGTATTATGATTAGGGAATTAAATCCGGCAAATTTCGTTCGGACACATCTCGCAATGGCAGATTTCCTGCAGCATGCCCAGATCCTTAATAACAATCATGCCATTCTCGTATTCAACCGCATCTTTTTTACGCAGATCGCTCAGCATCCGGTTGACGCTCTCACGGGTAGCGCCGATCATGTTGGACAGATCCGTATGCGTAATTTTTTTGTTGATCAGAATATTGTCGCCATTCTTCTCGCCATAGGTATTGCCAAGGCGGATCAGAGTGGAGCAAAGTGCACCCGGTTTGCCGTACATCATCAAATCACGGAATTTCGTCTGTGTGAGACGGTGGTGAATGCCCATCCATTTCATGAAATCAATGGCAAAGTCGCAATGCTGGCAGATCAGAATTTCCAGATCCTTCTGTTCGATTACACCAACTTCGCTTTCTTCAATAACCTCAGCTGTGAAGCTATGCTTGGTGCTGAAGAACGGGTCGGCCTGACCCACCATATCACCAGCCTGATACATATAAAGAATGAGTTCCTTGCCTTCGTCAGTAGATTTAGTCAGCTTCACGCGTCCACGTTTGATATAAAACAGTTTATCCGAGTAGTCGCCTTCCCAGAACAAGTGTGATCCTTCAGGGACCATACGCTCCTTCATTGTAACGAGAAGTCTGTTGAAATTCTGTTCGGAGAAACAGTTTGTATTTCCGTGGGCTTCGATAACATTGTAATGTTCCTTTATCATAATCGACATCCCCTTTATTCCCTCAGTTTTTCAGTAAATTTTAAATTAATTATACATGGTAATTCCTCTTTATGGTTAAAAATTTTCGCGAAAAAGTGTCGAATTTTTAACATTGTGATAATTTTCACTTCAAATGTGTGAGATTTAATATGTTTTCTGCCCTTTCAGGGGGAAGAATCCATATTTAACGTCTATTATAACAGCGGTTTCCCATTTTGCACAATTGTTGGGAGACGGCTTATTTATGTTTTTATCCGGGAAAGAGACATTTTATATTGATTATATGGTGAAGTGCGCAATTTATTCAACTCCGTAAAAATGCACATAACTCCGTTACAGCCTGACATTGGCCCCCGCCTGCTTCACAGGTACGCTGGAGATGAGCATCAAAAAACGGAGAGGGAGCAATCACACATGGCTAAAATAGCGGACAGATATTTAAAGGTTGATCCGTGGGCAGTAACGGAAGAGGGATTTGATCCGGAGCGTAACAGAGTGTCGGAGTCGATATTTTCGCTAGGCAACGAGTATATGGGGGTGCGGGGCTATCCGGAGGAGGGCTACTCGGGGGATATGCTGCTGGGCAGCTATTTTAACGGATTATATGAAGAGCACGCCATCGGCAACCACTACAAAGGGATCATCCGCTCGCTGCGCTATATGGTGAACGCGGTGGACTGGCTGTATACGCGGCTTACGGTTGACGGGGAGCAGCTGGATCTGGCCCGCAGTAAGGTGAAGGATTTCCGCCGCAGGCTGGACTTTCACACCGGTGTCTACTCCCGTGAATTCTTGTGGCTGCTGGAGAACGGTAAAGAGCTGAAGGTCACGTTCACCCGGCTGGTCAGCATGACGATGTCACATCTCGGGCTGCAGCAGGTGGCTTTTGAGCCGCTTAATTTCACGGGTGAGGTGCAGGTGTGTACAGGGCTTGACTTCGGTGCAGTCCATGAGGAGCGCGGACAAAGCATGTGGAAAAGCCTGCGCAGCGGCTCCGCGGAGGGAATTACGGCAATTATGGCGGAAACGCTGACTACCGGTAACAGGCTGTTCTCCGGCTTTGTCCTGCAGTCACCGGCTGAACTGAATCCATGTCTGGTAGAGCGTGACAGGTTCGTGGGCCAGTCCTTCACACTGCCTTTAATAGAAGGGGGAAGGATTCATTATACGAAGCTTGCCGTCAACTATGCGGACACCGGGAACGCAGGTACTCCAGAGCTGTTGTGGGTGAAGGGCATGAAGCTTGCCGGTGAAGCAGCCGGGCTTGAGGCGGGGGAGGTCTTTGAGGCTCAGGAAGCTTATTGGCGCGGGATTTGGGAGACCAGCGATATCTCAATCGAAGGGGATGAGGAGAACCAGCAAGGCATCCGCTTCTGTATTTTTCAGCTGTACCAGACGTACCACGGTGATCATCCGGGCTATAACATCGGGGCGAAGGGCCTGACCGGCGAAGCTTACCGGGGACTGGCATTCTGGGATACAGAGTCTTATTGCCTGCCCTTTTACATGTTCAACAATCCAAAGGCAGCCCGGAGCCTGCTGGAGTTCCGCTACAAGACACTGCCGGAGGCGATGCAGCGGGCGAGGGATGTGGATTGTGAAGGCGCCTGCTATCCGATAGCGACGATTGACGGAACCGAAAGCTGTGACCTGTGGCAGCATTCCAATCTGCAGCTGCATGTCGGAACGGCTGTCTCGTACGGGATCTGGCATTATGTAAAAAATACGGGTGACGTGGAGTTTCTCTACAGTAAAGGCGCCGAGATGCTGATTCAGATCAGCCGCTTCTATGCCACACGCGGACAGTGGGGGGCACGCAGCGGGCAATACGGCTACTTTGGCGTAATGGGACCCGATGAATTCCAGCTGATGGTGAATAATAACTGCTACATCAATCTGATGGCCAAAAAGCTGTTTGAATACACAAACGATACGCTGGCACATATGCGGGAAGCTGTGCCGGAAAGGTTTGCCGCGCTGGTTGCCCTGACTGCGCTGCGTGAAGAGGAGCTTTCGGACTGGGCGAACAAAGCGGAGCATATGAAGATTCCGTGCGACCCGGCCAGCGGAGTGTATGAGGAGCATGACGGGTTCTTCGATATGCCGCATATGGATATCCACTCCATTCCGGTTACCGAGTTCCCGCTCTATTCGAACTGGTCCTATGACCGGCTGTACCGTTATGACATGATCAAGCAGCCTGATGTGCTGATGTTCATGTTCCTGTATAACAGTGAATTCACCAGGGAAGCCAAGCTTGCCAATTATGAATATTATGAGCCGCGCTGTATTCATGAATCCTCCCTGTCTCCGTCGATCCATTCGATTCTCGCCAGTGAAACCGGCAAGCATGAGGAGGCGTACCGGTTCTTTGAATTTGCCACCCGGCTGGATCTGGATAATTATAACCGGAACACCCGTGAAGGGCTGCATACCACCTCGATCGCTGCAGCCTGGATGAACATCGTGTACGGATTTGGCGGCATGCGTTCAGACGGGCAGCGGCTCAGCTTCAGTCCAACGCTGCCGGAGCGCTGGACCTCCTACAGCTTCCATGTACAGTACGAAGGAGTGCTGATCCGCCTGGCGGTCACGCAGGAGGGCGTGCAGATACAGGCTGTTTCCGGAGGAAGCGCAGATATTATCGTTTACGGACAGCGGGTTACGGCTGGGACGGATATTGTAACGCTCCCGCTCGCTGAAGGGCTGGTGGCCGGATGAACTGGGTGACAGCGGACAAGGAGTTCAGCCGCGGGAAGATTGTTACAAACGGCAATAAATATATGACCGGCAACGGTTATATGGGCTGCCGCGGGACGCTGGAGGAATTCGGCAAGGAGCAGCTTGCCGCCGTCACCCTGGCCGGAGTATATGATCAGGCCGGAGGGAAGTGGCGCGAGCCGGTCAACGCGCCGAACGCGTTGTTTACCAGGCTTAGCTGTAATGGCAAACGGCTGGGAGTGCTCGACGCAGAGCCGCTTTTGCACAAGCAGGAGCTGGACATCTCCTGTGCGCTGCATAAGCGCGAGACGGTGTATGGCATCAGCGGAGGCGAGCTGGTTTTTGCAGCTGAGCGCTTCGTCAGCATGGATCAGCTGCATGTGCTGGCATCCCGGCTTAGCCTGACTGCCACAGCGGATTGCCGGATCGAGCTGGAGACGGGCATTGACGGTGAGGTATGGGATATTAACGGCCCGCATCTGTACGGTCTGCAGGAGCAGAACGCCGCCGGTATGCTTCTGGCTTCGGCAGTTACAGGTGAGCTTGCCCTGCAGGTGGCGGTAGCAGAAAAGACGGTGTACGGGTTTGAGGCGCAGGAAACGGCGGGGGAGGGCGCTCGGCGGTTCATCGCTTTTGACGTAAAGGCCGGAGAGGTTTATGAATGGTTTAAATACGCGGCGGTCTATACGGAGCTGGACTGCAGTGATCCGGACGTATTGGCCGTGCAGAATGTCCGTACGGCGGAAGCAGCCGGCTATGGACAACTGCTTACAGCGCACCGTGAGGCCTGGGCGGCACGCTGGAAGAGGAGTGACTGTCTGATCGAAGGAGATGACGCGGCACAGTTTGCACTCAGATACAGCATCTACCAGCTGCTCATTATCGCACCGACAGCGTCGGAGAAGGTATCTATTCCGGCCAGAGGGCTGTCCGGACAGGTGTACAAAGGCGCTGTATTCTGGGATACGGAGATGTTCATGCTGCCCTTTTTTCTGCACAGTGACCCCGGTACAGCCCGTAACCTGCTGATGTACCGGATTCACACGCTGGACGGGGCGCGGCGGAAAGCGGCGGAATACGGGTATCTTGGCGCCTTTTACGCCTGGGAGAGCCAGGATTCGGGGGATGATGCGTGTACGCTTTTTAATGTGAACGATGTATTTACCGGAAGACCCATGCGTACCTATTTCCGTGATAAGCAGGTGCATATCAGCGCAGATGTGGTACATGGAATCTGGCAGTATGTTGCGTTTACCGGAGATGACAGCCTGCTGGCTGACGGCGGAGCGGAAGTGATCTGGGAATGCGCCCGCTTCTTTTATTCCTATGCCTACTATAATCCGGTTAAGCAGCGCTATGAAATTCTGGATGTTACCGGTCCTGACGAGTACCATGAACGGGTCAATAACAATGCCTTCACTAACGCTCTGGTGCACCGGACACTGGAAGTGGCAATTGAGTGCTCGGAGCTGCTTCAGGCCATGTTCCCGGAGCGGTATCAGCAGCTGGCAGGGCAATTCGCAGGCGGGCCGTTCCTGAAAGAGTTCCGGGAAATGCTGGATGGCTTATATGTTCCGCAGCCTGATCCGGACACCCTGCTCATCGAGCAGTTCGACCGCTACTTCAAGCTGGAGGATGTTCCGCTGGCAGAGCTGAAAGCCCGGGTGCTTCATCCGAATGAGTATTTTGGCGGCGGAAACGGGCTGGCCGCTACGACCGCTATTCTTAAGCAGGCAGATGTGGTGCTGATGCTGAATTTGTTCAAAAGCTCCTTCTCGAAAGAAGTTAAGCAGGCTAACTGGGAGTACTATGAGCCGCGGACGGAGCATGGCTCCAGTCTCAGCCCATGTATCTATGCGCTGGTAGCGGCAGATATCGGTTCCCCTGACTGGGGCTACCCTTATTTTATGCGTACGGCGACTGTGGATTTGACCGGAGAATCCAAGCAGTATGTCGGGGACCTGTACATTGGCGGAACGCATCCGGCTGCGAACGGAGGAGCCTGGATGGCGGCGGTGCTCGGCTTTGCCGGCGTGGAGTTTGACGGGGAGACGCTGCGGGTGCAGCCTGCCCTGCCCGGGCAATGGACGGCAGTGGAGCTGCCGCTGAGCCTGCGGGGCGACAGCTTCCGGCTGAGAGTCAGCCGGGAGGAGATAACCGTTAGTTCTGCGGCGGGCAACGAAGGCGCTCTTAAGGTATGCGCGTCCGGCAGCGAAGATCAGCTGTGCCGGCCGGGTACGGTGCTGACGCTACGGACGGCGGGGGCTGCGGGTTCAAATGTAAGTGCCAATACTGCTGAATAACAGTGATAAATATGAACCTAAAGTAACAACAGGGAGGTCATGAATGTATGCCGGATTATAGCATACTGAAGCAAATGAAAGGTGCCATCTTTGATCTGGACGGTGTCATAGTAGATACTGCGAAATATCATTATCTGGCCTGGAGGTCTTTGGCGTCAGAGCTTGGTTTCGATTTTACTGAAGCGGATAATGAACGGCTGAAAGGGGTGAGCCGGATAAGATCGCTTGATATTCTGCTGGACATTGGCGGGCTGGAATTCACAGAGGCTGAGAAGCTTGCCATGGCGGAGAGGAAGAACCGCCTTTATGTAAATTACATTTCGGAATTAGAGGAGTCGGAGCTATTGCCTGGCGTCAGAGCTTACCTGAACAGGCTGCGCGGCGGCGGTACCGGCATTGCCCTCGGCTCAGCCAGCAAGAATGCACTGTTCATTCTGGATAAGCTGAACATTGCCGGAATGTTCGATGCTGTTGTTGACGGCAATAAGGTATCCAGGGCCAAGCCGGACCCGGAGGTATTTCTCACGGCAGCTCAAGAGCTGGGACTGCAGCCTGGTGAGTGTGTAGTGTTCGAGGATGCCGAAGCAGGCATCGCTGCAGGCAAAGCGGCAGGCATGCAGGTCGTCGGGATCGGAAGGGCTGAGGTACTGGGCGAGGCAGATATTGTTGTAAGCGGTTTGCATGAATTATAGCAGCTTGATAGACTAAGAGTCGTGGGAAAGGATACTCCCGGTATAGGTTGAACTTAGAACATACATAAATATAGGGGACAACAGCATTCAATCTATGTAGACTCATTATTCTATTATAGTAGGAAAGCTTGAGGGATGCAGATGGAAACATTGTTATTATGGCCGGAGGGTGCTCCGGGGGCCCAGGGTATAAGTGATGAGGACTGCCCGGCCATTACGCCGTATCTGGTGGAAGGAAGCAATAACGCTGCAGTGCTGATCTGTCCGGGCGGTGCTTACTGGCTGCGGGCTGAACATGAAGGAGGGCCGGTAGCCGAGTGGCTGAACCTACTTGGGATATCCGCTTTTGTGCTGCGTTACCGCGTAGCTCCTTACCGGTATCCGAGCGCGCTGCTGGATGCCCAGAGAGCGCTGCGGACAATCCGTTCCCGCGCGGAGGAATTCGGAATCGATCCGGAGAGGGTCGGCATTCTGGGATTTTCGGCCGGAGGCCATCTGGCTTCAACGGCATCCGGACTGTTTGACAGAGGGAACAAGGAGGCAGAGGAAGCACTGGAACGGGAGTCGTGCCGTCCGGACTTCTCCATTCTGTGCTACCCGGTCATTTCTATGACGGATGAAGTAACACATGAAGGCTCCAGGGAGAATCTGCTTGGTGCTAATCCGCCAGGTGAGCTGATCCGCCTTCTCAGCGGTGAATTACAGGTCACGCCTGATTCACCGCCTGCCTTCCTCTGGCATACTGCGGAGGATGCCGCCGTTCCGGTGGAGAACAGCCTGCTGCTTGCCTCCGCACTGCGCCGCAGCGGGATTCCGTTCGATCTCCATGTTTATGCACACGGCGAACACGGCCTGGGATTAGCTGAAGAGGAGCCCCATACCCGCAGCTGGACCAACGCCTGTGCTTCCTGGCTGCAGATGAACGGTTACACGAAGTAAGGCGATCCTGAAGATCCTGTATCCAAGCCGTTCATGAGCTCTTGCAGCTTATGAACGGCTGTTTGTTGTTTTTCTATCTGAATATGGTGTTACATGATAAGATGGCAGTATTGGTCTGATTTAACAGTGAAAAAGGGAAAAGGGAGAATCGTGGATGAAGAAGCTGCTTTATGTGCTTTTAGCAATGGGAATGATATTGGGCATCGGATTAACGCAAGAGGGTAGGGTTTCGGCAGAAGGAAGCAAGCAGGTGTTCAAAATTGGCGTGGATGTTATCCCGGGCCTGCTTGATCCGGCTCTTACCGTCAACGATACGGAGTCTTCGGTCATTAAGGGCCTGTTCGAGGGTCTGGTCCGCTTGAATGAGAAGGGACAGGCCGTACCGGGTATAGCAAAGTCCTGGAAAATAACAGGCGGCGGTAAAACGTACACCTTTGCCTTACGGACCAGCGCCAAATGGAGCAACGGACAGCCTGTAGAGGCAGCGGATTTCGAATATGCCTGGAAGCGGGCATTGTCTCCGCAGTCTTACAACAGCCTGGCCTTCAAAATGTATATGATAGCCGGGGCGCAAGATTATCACAACGGTAAGCAGAAGGATGCCTCCAAAGTAGGGATCAAGGCGCTGAATGACCATACACTCCAGGTGACACTTGCAGCTCCGGACTATACGTTTCTTCAAATGCTTGCCGAGAATATTTATCTGCCGGTAAATCCGGCAGCGGTTAAAGCCAATACCAGCTGGGCCGGCAGTTCCAAAGCTTTTGTGACGAACGGCCCGTTCAGGCTGGCAGCCTGGGATGCCAACCGAATTGTCCTGGTCCAAAATACCGGGTACTACGCAGCTAAGGAGATTCATTTCTCTGAGGTTCATTTTCTCAAGCCGGCGGAAGGCCAGCTATCGAATACCGATGCTTATCTCGATGGCGGGCTCGACTGGATCGGCAGCGGTGAAAATACAAGGATTGATTATTATGACCAGATAGCCGCTTATACAAATAATGAAATATATACTTATCCGTACGCCGGTTTATATTATTATCAGTTTAATGTAAATGAAGCTCCATTTAATAATGTGAAGATACGTAAAGCTCTCGCAATGGCGGTTGACCGAAAGGGGCTGCCTTACGGTACTCCGGCTTATGGAGATGTTGCTCCAGCCATTCATGGCGCTAATGAAACCTTCCGTTCAGAAATTAAGGATACCAGATATTTTAAAGAGGATATTAAGTTGGCCAAAAGGCTGCTGCAGGAGGGACTGCAGGAAGAAGGCTTAAGTAGTTTGCCGGAATTCAGCATTATTGTGAATGCGGAGCAAAATCATGATTGGATTGCCTCGCTCATCGTTTCCGGCTGGAAAGAAAGCCTGGGCATCAAGGCGACTGTTGAGGTTCAGAACTGGAATGAGCTGCTGGACAACCGCTACAGCCAGAACTATACGGTGGCAAGAGCAGGCTGGCGGGCGGATTACAATGACCCTGCTGCGTTTCTGGAATACTTTACATCCTGGAGCGCAGATAATGATTCCGGCTGGAGCAGTAAGCTGTATGACAGCTACATCCTGCAGGCACGGCAAAAGCAGGACCCCGCCGAACGGATGCGCCTGTATACCAGGGCCGAGAAATTGCTGATCGATGAAATGGTCATCCTCCCGCTGTACTATTATGTAGCGGATGTCCTGAAGCAGCCGAATGTTCACGGTGTATATGTGGATTTTGACGGCTCGATCGCGTTTACTAGAGGTTATTTAAAATAGTCAGCCATGCTCTCTAGCAAACTCTTTACCATACTCTCTAACACATTCTCTAAGACACTCAGTCTGGCCCGGCAGATTCTGCACAATGGGCCGCATCGTCATTCAGGTCAGCCGGAAGTCCGGCTGGCCTGTTTGCTTTTGAAATTGGTTTGTTTGATTGTTTGTTTTTGGATTTAGTTTGATTTTGTTCACCTAATTCGTCCGTTTTTCAGCATTTGAGCGGATTAGGTGGAAATTGTTCATCTATTTTTCTGTAAAACCTCACATTGACTGATATCGCCATAATTAAGTAACGTTTTTCCAATTAATATGCTTTTTACGTTGTTTGGTGACGAAATAGATGATGTTTTTCCACTTAATTTGCAAATTGTGCTGTTAGTCTGCCCCTGCCGACACCCCGTAAGCAATCTTTTGTGCTTTGCGTTCTCTCTAAAAAGGGGATGGAGCGGCGGAGTCGAGGTTTGGAGCTGCAGGAGCGTCAGCGTCCGCCTTTGTCTGTGGATTTCTACCGCGGGCAGCGGTATCTAATCAAGAAATCCACAGACAACAGCGGCCGAAAGCCCAAACGCTCCGCGCAGCAGCGACGATATCCCCTCCCCCCCCTGCCGACACCCCGTAAGCAATCTTTGTGCTTTGCAGTTTCCGGAAGAGGCTGGAAGTCATGGAGCAGAAATTTGGAGCTGCAGGAGCGTCAGCGTCCGCCTTTGTCTGGGGATTTCCACCGCGGACAGCGGTTTCCAATCAAGAAATCCACAGACAACAGCGGCCGTAAGCCCAAACGCTCCGCGCAGCAGCGACTATATCCCCCTTCCCGCCCCCTGCCGACACCCCGTAAGCAATCTTTTGTGCTTTGCGTTCTCTCTAAAAGGGATGGAGCAGTGGAGTGGAGGTTTGGAGCTGGAGGAGCGTAGCGTCCGCCTTTGTCTGGGGATTTCCACCGCGGACAGCGGTTTCCAATCAAGAAATCCACAGACAACAGCGGCCGTAAGCCCAAACGCTCCGCGCAGCAGCGACTATATCCCCCTTCTTTTTAAAAAACGCCAGCCGCAAAAATTGCATACAATCCCACATAAACAACTTTAAAATAAACATATGTAAGCGCTTCTTCATTTGTTATATTATTGAAACTGGAGGTGGTTCCGGGGTGTTGTCCGCGCTGATCAAGCCGATTGTCCGGCTGAACGTCAAGCAGCAGCTGATTCTGCTGTTCGTCATTATGCTTACTCCCATTCTGGTTCTCAATAGTTACGGCAATTACAAGGCCGAGCAGGTTCTGAAGCGCCATGTCACCAACGCCTATGTGGAGCTGAACAAGCAGAATTTTGCGATCATCAACCGTGACATCGATACAGTCAATAAAATAACGTCGACGGTAATCCAGAATCCTTTTCTGCAGCAGCTGAATATGAGCGGACTTGATCCCATCATGGAGCGGGTGGAGCGCTACGAAACGATAGAAAAGCTGCTGGGCAGCTACTCGCAGGGTGCGGAGCGCGGGGATGTCATTTATTACTCGCTGTATGTGTATGATCCGAACAATTATTATTTTTTCGCCCCCAATTTTCCGCAGGTGAAGAAGGCGGGCGTTTATTTTTTTACCAAGGAAGAGGAGCCGTTCTGGTTCAGGCAGGCGGTGGAGCAAAAGGGCCGGGGCTACCTGATGTTCATGGACCGGCTCAGTCCGCAGGCTGAGGATCTGAAGACGCTTACCTATGTAAGGGCAGTCAATAACATATACCTCGGTGCGGGAACAATCGGCGTGCTGGTGGTCACCAAAATGGAGGCCAAAATCGGCGAATCACTGAAGTCGATTTCATTGCCGGACGGGGAAATTTACCTGACGGATATGAACAACAGGGTGCTTGCCTCCAGCACCAGCTCCACGGGGGAGATTATTGAGCTGCCGGACGGGGCGGAAATCGGTGATCCGGAAGGAACCGTGGACGTGATTACCGATGACTTCATCTATGTGGTGAACAATAATCATATGCTCGGGCAGAAGCTGGTCTACAAGGTTCCGGTAAAAGCGCTGCTCCAGCAGCAGAACGAGATGAAAAGAGTCATTCAGTACATAACTGTTGCATACGCCTTATTCGGCTTAATCATTATTACGTATTTCTGGCGTTCGCTGATGACACCGCTGCAGAAGCTGGCTTTTTTTGTGCGTAAGTATGAGCCGGGCAACCGGGTGCCGGAAACGCCGAAGCGGGGCAGCAATGACGAGGTCAGCGTGCTGATCTCTTCAACCTATGATATGGCGCGCAGGCTGAACGGCCTGATTATGTACAAATACCAGATGGAGCTGAAGCAGAAGGAGTCACAGCTGCAGCTGCTGTATCAGCAGATCAATCCGCATCTTTTGTATAACACCCTGGAGAGTATTTATTGGAAAAGCTCGCTGGAAGGCAACGTCGAATCCGCGGAAATGATTAAGGAGCTGTCCAAGCTGATGAAGATCAGTCTGAGCCGCGGCCGGGAGCTGATTACGCTGGAGGAGGAGCTGGAGCATGCCGGCGCCTATATCAAGCTGCAGCAGCACCGCTACGATTACGTGTTCACAGTGACCTGGAACATTGCAGCGGAAACCAAAAGCAATCTGATTCCCAAAATCACCCTCCAGCCCCTGATCGAAAACGCCATTATCCACGGGGTCAAAAATATGGAGGAGGACGGGGAGATTATCATCACTGCTGCCGCTATGGAGGATAGAGTGCTGATTACAATAGAAGACAATGGCTATAAGCAGGCTGACTATGAGGCGATTACACGGATACTGAAAGATGAGAGCCCGAATCCGGCCAGCGGCTACGGCATCCGCAATATTAACCAGCGGGTGCAGCTGCATTATGGCCCGGATTACGGCATCACCTACGGTCCGCGTGCCGGAGGGGGAACGGTTGCGGCTGTTCTGCTGCCCAAAACAGAAGTTCAAGAATAGAAGGGGGAATCCGCAAATGTTCAATATTCTGGTTGTGGACGATGAACCGCTTATCTGTAAAGGCCTCAGCAATCTGCTTGCTTCCTCCGGACTGGATATCGGTAATATTTATACGGCAGGCAGCGGCTTCGAGGCACTGGATTGCATCCGGATGGAGGAGGTAGATCTGCTTGTCACCGACATCCAGATGGGGGCGATGAGCGGCATCGAGCTGATGCAGCATGCCAAGCTGGCGAAGCCGTGGGTGCAGGCGATTGTCATTTCGGCCCACGAAACGTTCCAGTATGCCCAGATGGCTGTGAGGCTGGGGGCAAAGGATTACCTGATCAAGCCGCTGAACAGCGAGCAGTTTCTGGATTCTGTGCGGAATGTGCTGCTCAAAATGGACCGTCCTTCGCCCGAGCTCGCCGGCTTCATGGCCGGAGCCGGCGAGAGCTTCCGGCTCGAAGAGCCTCTGCCGGCCTACAGCGAGGTGCTGAACAGCCTTCTTACTGATTCTGCCGCCGTGATGGGCGCCGAAGAGCGGATGCGCAAGCTCGATGAGCTGAAGCTGCAGGGCCCTTACTTTGCTGTGCTCAAGATTAAGCTGCCGCTTCCGGGCGCAGACAGCGGAGCTCCTTACAGTCTGCGTGACCGGGGACTGCTGCGTTACGGCGCGCTTAACATCGCCAAAGAGCTGCTGGATCAGGAATGGGACTCGACAGCCTTTTACTCGCCGGAGGAGGAGATTACCGTAATCATCCAGTGGGACGAAAAAAGCTACGAGGAGGCCGGAGGAGGTCAGGTCAGCAGGCTGGATGTGCTGGGCCGCAGCCTTCATTTTAACATCCACAAATTTCTGCATTTGAACGCGGTCATCGGGATTAGCCAGATTCTCAAGGGATTGCCGTTCATGGAGGTGCTGAACCGCCAGGCGTCACGGGCCATCCTCTGGAATAAGGAGCACAACGACCACTACGTATTCTATTACGGGGACTTTAACTGGAACAGCTATACCGGTGCAGGTGAACCCTCCGCCGAGGAGCTTCACACACGCAGCAACCTGATCGTCCAGAAGGCGAAGGAGTATATCGATGAAAATTACGCCCAGAAGGGCTTAACGATACATGAGGTAGCCAAAAAAAATCACGTTAGCCCCAATTATCTGAGCTATCTGTTCAAAAAAAATACAGGCCACAACCTGTGGGAATATGTAATTAAGCTGCGGATGGAGGAAAGCCGTGAGCTGATTCAGCATACCGATCTGCGCCGCTACGAAATTGCTGAACGGGTCGGGTATGAGTCGCCGGAGCATTTCAGCAAGATTTTCAAAAAATACTACGGCATCAGCCCGAGCGAGCTGAAGAAGTAAGAACGCTCATGACTTCGGTAGATATACACATGTGCAGCGTCCCCCGCCTTTCCTACAATTAAGGTAGGAAGCACTTTGCCAAAGTGCTTGAAGACAAAAGGAAAGAGGGAGCCAGATGAATCAGACCGCTGCACTTCACGACAAACTGCCGGCCAAGCTTGAGAGCAAGCCTTATAAGCAGAACCGCTGGAAAAAGAATTTTTGGGGCTATATGTTCCTCGTCCCCGCCATTGTAATTTTCATCATGTTTATGTGGGTGCCTATTTTTAAAGGCTTTCTGTACAGCTTCTATACGGTGGATTTTGTTAAGGGAAACAGCTTCGTCGGATTTGAAAATTATGCGCGGGCACTGACAGACCCAGATGTGCTGATCGCGATCCAAAACACACTATATTACATGCTGCTTTGTCTGGTTGTCGGCTTCTGGGTACCGATTGCCTTCGCCATTGCGATCTCTGAGCTGCGGAAGTTCGGCGGCTTCGTCCGGGTGGCGGCTTATCTGCCTTATGTCATGCCTGCGGTTGTCCTCTACGGGCTGTGGCGGTGGCTGTATGATCCTGTCGGTCCTGTTAATGCGCTGCTTGGGACAATGGGGGCAGATCAGATCCCTTTCCTGACGGACAGCAGGTGGTCGATGCTCTCACTTGTCTTTATGGAGACGTGGCAGCAGTTCGGCTCGGGGATGCTGATCTATCTGGCGGCTGTGCTCAGCATCCCGCGTGACTGGTATGAAGCGGCGGAGATTGACGGAGCCGGGGTGTGGGCGCGGATCCGCCACATTACGCTGCCGTCGCTGCGCAACCTGATCATCCTGATGCTGATTTTGCAGATCATCGCGACCTCTCAGGGCTATCAGTCCCAGCTGGCGCTGCTGGACGGCGGGCCGAACAAGACAACGCTGACCTATGCGCTGCTGATTGTGAAGTATGCTTTTACCAGACTGGATTACGGCACGGCAACGGCGCTTGGCATGCTGATGTTTATCGTTCTTGGCGGTTTGGGCATTTTACAGTTCAGGCTGAATAAGGAGGATAATTAGGATGAAGAGCGTGGAGAGAGGAATTCTGTCTGAGCATGATCTGAAAAAGACAAGCAACAAGGTTGTCTACGGTATTATGGTGCTGTGCATTGCGGTAATGGTGTTCACGATGATGTATCCGATTCTGATGACAATGTTCAACGGGCTGAAATCGAATGTCGAGGTCAACTCGTTTCCGCCGCATTTTTTCCCGCAGGAGTGGCATTTCGGCAATTTGAAGGATGCGGTGAATTATATTGATCTGCTCAAGTATCTCAAGAACACGATTTATATTTTTGCCGGCAACATGGTTATGACGCTTGTCGTGCTGGGGATGGCCTCATTCAGCATTTCGCGGATGAACGTGCCTTACCGCAAGGCGTTCTACTTCTTTTTCCTGATGACACTGTTTATTCCGGCGACAAGCTATATGATTCCGAACTTCGTCAATCTGAAGGAGCTGGGCCTGCTTAACCAGTATGCGGCTTTTTGGCTGCCGGCGGGAGCGAACACCTTTTATTTTCTGCTGCTGAAAAATTTCTTCGACGGCATTCATCCGGAAATCTTTGAAGCGGCGCGGATCGACGGGGCTTCGGAGCCGAGAAGCTTTTTTGTGATCGCAGTGCCGCTGTCGGTGCCGATTTTTGCTACGCTGGCAATTTTTATTTTCTCCACCGCCTGGAATGACTGGTTCTGGCCGTCACTGGTCATGCATTCCGAGGAAAAATATACGCTGGCGACCTCGATCTACAAATATGTAATCAGCGTCAAGGCGCTCAATACAAACATTAAGTTTGCCATTCTCTTTCTCGTGTCGCTGCCGCCGATACTTGTATTCCTGATCTTCCAGAAGTTTATTATGCGCGGCGTGGCCTTGTCGGCGGTAAAAGGCTAAGGCGCGGCACGCCGGACCATTTAACATGAAGGCGCACCATCGTAAACCTGCACATGAAAGCAATATAAATACACCTCGTTTGTAAACGGTTTCTCTTTTAAGATGAATCTGTAAGCTAATTATGAATTGAAAAGGGGAGTTTCAATGCGTAAATTTTCCAGCGTATTAGCAGGTCTCCTTGTGGCAGGTTCGTTGTTATCCGCTTGCGGCGGCAACAATAACAACAACGGAAATGCCCAGGGGAACACAGGAGGGGAAGGGACTCCGGCGCCGGCGGCTACAGCTGCGGATAACAGCACTGCTGCGACAGATGCGCCTGCGGACGATATCACCCAGAGAAAAGTAACAATCAAAATCCATTATCCGACGCCGGACCTGACCGAAATGCGCGCACAGGAAGACGACCGGATCAAACGGTTCCAGGCTGAATATCCGAATGTAGAGATCATCAAGGACGACTGGCAGTACAGTGTCAGCGAAATCGGCATCAAAATGGCAGCCAATGAGGCGCCGACCTTCTTCAACACGTATGCGACGGAAGCCAAATTCCTGGTGGAAAAAGGCTGGGCGGCCGACATCACCGAGCTGTGGAACGCCTATGAGTACAAGGAGCAGATCAATCCGGTGCTGCAGAACCAGTTCCTGATTGACGGCAAAATGTACGGTGTAACCCAAAAGGGCTATGTCACCACTACCATGATCAATAAAAAAATGCTGGATGATAAAGGTGTAACCGTTCCTCCGATGGACTGGACCTGGGATGACATGCTGAATACCGCCAAGGGTGTAGCCGATGCCAAAAAAGGTATTTCCGGCATTGCACCAATGGGTAAAGGCAACGAAGCGGGCTGGAACTGGACTAACTTCCTGTTTGAAGCAGGCGGGGAGATTCAGAACGTGGAGGGCGGCAAGGTTGTAGCTACCTTCAATTCTGAAGCCGGTGTTAAGGCGCTGGATTTCTACAAAAAGCTGAGATGGGAAGCGGAAGCCATTCCGCAGGACTGGGCACTCGGCTGGGGCGATGCGGTCGGCGCATTTCAGCAGGGACGTACAGCGATGGTTATGGCCGGCTCTGACGGTGTAATCGAGCAGGCGCTGAACCAGGGCGGACTCAAGCCGGCGGATGTGCTGACCTATCCGATGCCTGCGGCTGAAAAGGGCGGCAAGCACACCGGTGTACTCGGCGGGGATTATCTCGTAATCAATCCGAACGCCTCCAAGGATGAGCAGGAAATGGCGTTCCGTTACATCACGTTCGATTATTTCTCAGATAAGGGCCTGGAGGCGCTTGATGCAATTCTGCAGCAGCGCAAGGCAGACGGCAAATATTTTATCCCGCCGCTTCTGGACTACTATGCTGCTGATTCTGAGTTCGGCAAGAAAACCAAAGCTGTTTACGACAAATATTCAGACATTGTATATCAATACAATCCGGAGATTATGGCACTGCTTGACGGTAAGCCGGAAGCCCAGTACAACACCCAGGACTACTATGCAACGATGTCCAACGTGATCCAGGAGCTGTTCTCCAAAAAAGGAACGGACTCCAAAGCCCAGCTCGATGCCGCAGCCAAAACGGTACAGGAGCAATTCTTCGATACTATTACAGTTGAGTAGCAGACAGATAGTGGGTTAGTGCAGACAAAAGACCGGCAAAGCCTCCGATCCTGGAGGACAGCCGGTCTTTTTCTTTGCAATGTCAAATCAGGACAAAATGTGACAAGGTATGATCGCCCAAAACATGTGAAAGGACTGCAGTCCGGGCATGAATAGCCTCCTCAGTTAAATATAACCAAGTAAAATACATAAAAAATGGGTAATAAACCTGAATATGATTGAATGTAAGCGCTTTGAAAACAAATCAAAAAAACTTTATACTTTGTGAAAGAATTCACTATACAAGACGGAAATGATGTGTTAAGATAAATGTGTAGAGAAAAACAACCTAAAAATTGACAGGAGGACGAGGGAGATGGCAGTTAAGAACGAAGTCGCCGCCCAAGTGAAACAAACCACCGCTGAAGAATACATTCAGACTTTGGTGGATAAAGCAAAGAAAGCCCTGGATGCGTTCATGGAACTGGATCAGGAGCAGGTTAACACAATCGTTCATGCAATGGCATTGGCAGGTCTCGACAAACATATGTACCTGGCGAAACTTGCTGTCGAAGAAACAGGCCGCGGAGTATACGAAGACAAAATTACGAAGAACATCTTCTCAACAGAATATATCTGGCACGGAATTAAGTATGACAAAACCGTAGGAGTTATTGAGGATAACGCCTACGAGAATTTCCAGAAAATTGCCGAACCAGTCGGAATTGTAATGGGTATCACACCGGTAACCAACCCAACATCCACCACGATGTTTAAAGCTCTGATTTCCGCTAAGACACGTAACCCTATTATATTCGGTTTCCACCCTTCAGCGCAAGAGTGTAGCGCCGCAGCAGCCAAAATTCTTCATGATGCAGGCGTAAAGGCCGGCGCGCCTGAGAACTTCATCCAATGGATCGAGCTTCCTACCATGGATAAGACAAATGCACTGATGAACAACCCTGACGTTGCACTGATCCTGGCAACAGGCGGATCCGCAATGGTTAAAGCAGCTTACAGCTGCGGCAAGCCGGCTCTCGGCGTAGGCCCTGGTAACGTACCTGCCTTCATTGAGAAAAGTGCTGACATTGACCAGGCTGTAACAGATATTATCCTTTCCAAAACATTCGATAACGGTATGATTTGCGCTTCCGAGCAGGCTGTTATTATTGAAGAAGCTATTTTTGACCAAGTGAAGAAAAAGATGATTGCGAACGGCTGCTACTTCGTCAACAAAGATGAAGCTGCCAAGCTGACTAACGGTGCAATGAATGTAGAAAAGTGCGCAGTTAACCCGGCAATCGTAGGCCAATCCGCTGTGAAGATCGCTGAAATGTGCGGAATTCAGGTTCCGGCCGGCACGAAGATTCTGGTTGCTGAAATCGAAGGCGTAGGCACTAAATATCCGCTGTCCGCTGAGAAGCTGAGCCCGGTTCTGGCTTGCTACAAAGTGAAGAACGCTGATCAGGGTATCGAGCGCGCTGCAGAAATTGTTGAATTCGGCGGCATGGGCCACAGCTCGGCGATCCACTCGAATAATGAAGAAGTAATCATGAAGTTCTCGCACCGCCTGCAGACAGGACGTATTCTGGTGAATTCGCCTTCGACACACGGCGCCATCGGGGACATCTACAATACAAATATCCCTTCGCTCACCCTGGGCTGCGGATCATACGGCCGCAACTCGGTGTCGCAAAACGTTACTGCCATCAATCTGATCAACGTGAAAAGGGTGAACCGTCGTACCGTGAATATGCAATGGTTTAAAGTACCTGACAAGATCTACTTTGAAAAAGGATCCACACAATACCTGGCTAAAATGCCTAACATTACTCGTGTAGCAATCATTACTGACCCTATGATGGTTAAACTGGGTTACGTGGAAAGAGTTGAGCACTACCTGCGCCAGCGCCAGACTCCTGTAGCGATTGAAGTGTTCTCGGAAGTTGAGCCGGATCCATCGACAACTACCGTTGAAAAAGGTACAGCAATGATGAACAGATTCCAGCCGGACTGCATCATCGCACTCGGCGGCGGTTCTCCGATGGATGCTGCCAAAGGCATGTGGCTGTTCTACGAACACCCGGATGTAGACTTCAACAACCTGAAACAGAAATTCATGGATATCCGCAAACGCGTATACAAATATCCTACCCTGGGTCAAAAGGCGAAATTCGTTGCCATTCCGACTACTTCGGGTACCGGTTCAGAAGTAACCTCGTTCGCAGTTATCACTGATAAAACTGCCGGCAACAACACCAAGTATCCGCTGGCTGATTATGAGCTGACTCCAGACGTAGCGATCATTGATCCGGAGTTTGTATACAGCCTGCCAAGAACTGCAGTTGCTGATACAGGTATGGACGTACTGACTCACGCTATTGAAGCTTATGTATCTGTAATGGCAAGCGACTACTCCGACGGTCTGGCAATCAAAGCGATTCAGCTGGTATTCCAGTACCTGGAAAAATCCGCATTGCAGGCAGATAAGGTTGCCCGTGAGAAAATGCACAACGCATCGACACTTGCAGGTATGGCGTTTGCTAACGCATTCCTGGGCATTAACCACAGCTTGGCGCACAAATGGGGCGGACAGTACCACACCGCACACGGCCGCACCAATGCGATCCTGATGCCGCACGTTATCCGTTACAATGCCAAGAAGCCTACGAAGTTCGCTTCGTTCCCTAAATATTCGCACTTTGTAGCTGATGAGCGTTATGCCGAAATTGCTCGCATTCTGGGATTGCCGGCCCGTACTACTGAAGAGGGCGTAACAAGCCTGATCAACGCGATCCGCGACATGAACAAGAAGCTCGGCATCGAAGAATCATTCTCTGCCCTGGGCTTTGATCCTAAGGATTTCGAATCCCGTGTAGATTACCTGGCTGACCGTGCATTTGAAGACCAATGTACAACAGCTAACCCTAAATTGCCGCTGGTAAGTGAGCTGGCTGATGTATACCGCAACGCTTTCTACGGAAGATTTGACGTTTAATTGGTGATTGCCCGGTAAAAGATAAGTTTAAAGGTTAATATGGGACTGGATGGTAGTGACAAATATCACCGGAAAGGTGATATTTGTCACAGTCCTTTTTCAGAAAATAAACTAAAATGTTTATATAAACAACGAGCCCGAGATATGAAAGTGTGATTGTGAATTTTATAACAACCATATCTTTGGGATCACGAGACACGGGATCAACCTTCAAGCCCGCGATCTCTACAAATATAATAAATATATAAATGGAGGGATTTAGCATGTCGGTGATTGAAAAAGATGTACAAGAGGTAAAGTCGGGTTGGAGAAGTTTTACAAAAGGTAAATGGGCCAAGAAAGTTGACGTTAATAACTTTATCACAACAAACATCAAGCCTTACGAAGGAAACGAAGACTTCCTCGTAGGTCCAACAAGCAACACTACTGAACTGTGGAAGATCATTTCCCAGCTGAGCAAGGAAGAAAGAGAAAGAGGCGGCGTATGGGATGTTTCCCTGGATACTGTCTCCACTATTACTTCCCATAACCCAGGTTACATCGACAAGGATAAGGAACAAATCGTAGGCGTACAGACTGATGCTCCTTTCAGACGTTCCATCCAGCCGTTCGGCGGTATCAAGATGATGATCGATGCTACTAAGGCTTATGGCTTCGAGCTTCCGAATAACATTGTCGAAATGTTCACGAATATCCGCAAAACGCATAACCAAGGCGTATTTGATGCATATACACCTGATATGAGAGCAGTGCGTAAATCCGGCGTTATCACAGGTCTTCCTGATGCTTACGGCCGCGGACGCATTATCGGCGACTACCGCCGCGTTGCTCTGTACGGTATTGAATTCCTGATTAAAGATAAGAAACAGCAGCTGACTGAGCTTGAAGTTGATTCTATGACTGAAGATGTAATCCGTCTGCGTGAAGAGCTGTCCGAGCAGATCCGCGCTCTGGGCGAGCTGAAAGAAATGGCTGCCGCTCACGGTCTTGATATTTCCAAACCGGCTAACTCCTTCAAAGAAGCTACTCAATGGGTATACTTCGGTTACCTGGCAGCAGTTAAAGAGCAGAACGGTGCGGCAATGTCCCTTGGACGTGTATCTTCTTTCCTTGATATCTATGCACAACGTGATTTCGAAGAAGGTACTCTTACAGAAGAGCAAGCTCAAGAAATCGTTGACCACTTTGTAATGAAACTGCGTATCGTGAAATTCCTGCGTACGCCTGACTATAACGAACTGTTCTCTGGTGACCCTACTTGGGTTACAGAATCCATCGGCGGTATGGCTGAAGACGGAACAACCCGCGTAACCAAGAACAGCTTCCGCTTCCTGCACACCCTGTACAATCTGGGACCTGCACCGGAACCGAACCTGACTGTACTCTGGTCTGAGAAGCTGCCTGAAGGCTTCAAGAAATATTGCGCTAAGGTATCCATCGAAACCAGTGCGATCCAATATGAGAACGATGATGTAATGCGTCCATACTGGGGTGATGATTACGCAATTGCCTGCTGCGTATCCCCAATGCGCATCGGTAAGCAGATGCAGTTCTTCGGAGCCCGTGCCAACCTTGCAAAAGCCCTGCTGTACGCAATCAACGGCGGTGTGGATGAGAAATCCGGTGCACAGGTAGGTCCTGAATACCCTGCTATCACTTCAGAGTATCTGGATTACAACGAAGTAATGAAACGCTTCAAACCAATGATGGAGTGGCTGGCTAAGACTTACGTTAACACCCTGAACATCATCCACTACATGCATGACAAATATTCCTACGAACGCATCGAAATGGCGCTGCATGACCGCGACATTCTGCGTACAATGGCTTGCGGTATCGCTGGTCTGTCCGTTGCTGCTGACTCCCTGAGCGCAATTAAATATGCTAAGGTTAAACCGATCCGCAACGAACAAGGCATTGCCATCGACTTCGAAACTGAAGGTGAATTCCCTTGCTACGGTAACAACGACGACGCTGTTGACAGCATCGCAGTTGAGCTGGTTGAAACCTTCATGACAATGATCCGCAAAAACAAAACGTACCGTGACGCTGTTCCGACTCAATCGGTACTGACAATCACTTCGAACGTTGTTTACGGTAAGAAGACTGGTACTACTCCAGACGGACGTAAAAAAGGCGAGCCATTCGCACCAGGTGCTAACCCAATGCACGGACGCGACAAGAAGGGCGCACTGGCATCCCTGAACTCGGTTGCTAAACTGCCTTACTCCGATGCACAGGATGGTATCTCCAATACGTTCTCCATCGTTCCTAAGGCGCTGGGTAAAGACGAAGAATCCCGTAAGTCCAACCTGGTATTCATGATGGACGGATACTTCCACAATAGCGCTCAGCATTTGAACGTTAACGTATTTAACCGTGAGCAGCTGATCGATGCTATGGATCACCCAGAGAACTATCCGCAACTGACTGTTCGTGTATCCGGCTATGCTGTTAACTTCATCAAGCTGACCCGCGAACAACAGCTGGACGTTATCAATCGTACGTTCCACTCTTCAATGTAAGATTTGTTCTTGGACATCAGGAACTGAAATAAACCACAGAGCTGCCGCCCTTGCAAGAGGGCGGTAAACTCTTGCCTTGAAATGATTAAAATTTTAAGTTTTTTTTCGAAAGGATGACCTCATATGGTTAAAGGACATATCCACTCTTTAGAAACCTTTGGAACGGTGGATGGCCCGGGAATCCGCTTCGTGCTTTTCATGCAGGGCTGTCTGCTTAAATGCCAATATTGCCACAATCCGGATACCTGGGGACTGAATGAAGGCAAGGAAATGACACTCGAAGAAGTGCTTGCGGAAATCGAGCCTTACTTGAATTATTATAAGACTTCCGGGGGCGGCCTGACTGTATCCGGCGGTGAGCCAACGCTGCAGGCGCATTTCGTGAAGCAGCTGTTTACAGAAGTAAAGAAGCGCTGGAATCTGCATACCACTCTTGATTCCAATGGCTACAATGACGGCTCGAAGATCAGCGATCTGCTGGATGTTACCGATCTTGTCCTGCTGGACCTGAAGCATATTGACGACGAAGCCCATATCAAGCTGACAGGCAAGTCTAATGACCGTACCTTGAAGCTGGCCCGCTGGCTGTCTGACCATAACCGCAAGATGTGGATCCGCCACGTATATGTACCCGGCATTCATAATAAGGAAGAAGACCTGCTTAACCTTGGACGTTTTATCGGAACCCTGAACGGGGTTGAGAAGTTCGAAATCCTGCCTTATCATCAGATGGGGATTTATAAATGGCAAGAGCTTGGCCGTCCTTATGAGCTTGAAGGAGTACCTTCCCCGAGCGATGAGGAAGTACAGCGTGCGTACCGGCTGATTGAAGAAGGACGCAGAGAATCAGCGCTGGTTAAATAATGAATACAGATGAATGAAGCCGTTCCTGACAGCAGACGCCTGCTGCGGGGCGGCTTTTTTGCTTGGCGGCTGTAGAGGCAATATAGCTCATGTTGCATTAGGTTAACTCATGGTATATTAGCCATTGAATACATATAAGGAGCCAATTTAATCAATTACTATCAGTTAGGATCAGTGTCCTTTCTGCCTGCTTCTACAAGGGACCGAAAACGAGCATGTTCTTTCCAGGCAATCGGACATTCTGTACCATGATGAGCTCGTTACAGCATTTATCGCCTCACACTGGTGGCCAGAAAATCCCGGACATGTGCTTATCATCCCCAATAGACATATTGAGAATATTTACAGTCTGACAGGAGAACTCTCCGACCGCATACATAGGCTGGAAATTGAAGTAGCTAAGGCACTAAAGGAAACGTACGGGTGTGACGGAGTCTCTTCACGGCAGCATAATGAGCCGGCAGGCAACCAGGATGTGTGGCATTATCATCTTCATGTATTTCCGCGCTACAAGGACGATCAGCTCTACACTTCCAAAGCCATAAGGACTACGGCAGAGGAACGGAACCTCTATTCAGTCAGGCTTAGGGAATATTTTGCACAAAAAATCAAAAGTAATGTATAGGTTAGGTGACGTTTTAACTATTCTTTACAGCAGCAAATGCAATGAAATGTTGTTTTGAATGACGTTCGATGTTAGATAAATGACATGTATTCGCTTACATTAGAGATTTTTATCCCTGTTGTAGATGAATGTTAACCTTACGATTACAAAAGGCGTTTTCTATAATAAAGAAGTAAGGGAAATCATTAAAATAGGGAGGGTCACCCGAAATGAGAAAAAGTATAGCAATGCTGCTGTCCCTGATGTTTGTATCTTCTGCGCTGTTGACTGCTTGTGGGGGAAACAACAATAATACAGGTAACAACGGAGAAGCCGCAGCTACAAACAGCGGAACGGCTGCAACTAATGCCCCTGCTACAGAAGAGCCTGCGAATACAGAGCCTTTTGAGATGACGATCCGCCATACACAGGTCGGTGCTGACAAGCAAAAGCGTCTGGCCATTCTGGAGGATGTGGTCGGCAAGGTGCAGGAAGAGGTGCCGGGCCTGACCTTTAAGCTGGATGGTGTGGATTCGGATGTGAACCGTAAAGAAAAGCTGCGCGGAGAGATGGCCGCCGGCAACCCGCCTGAAATTTTTGACCTGTTCGGCAGCCCGGATTCCAAGATCTATGCGAAGGAAAGCAAGCTGCTGGATCTGACCCCTATTCTCGAAGAGCTGGGCATTAGGGATAAATTCTCCAATCTGGACCCTTTCACTTACGAAGGCAAAATCTACGGACTGCCGATTGGCGGCTCCGGTGAGGGCTTCTTCTATAACAAGGAATATTACGCAAGCAAAGGCTGGAAAGCACCGGCCACCTTCGCCGAGCTGGAGCAGCAGCTGGCAGATATCAAAGCGGATGGGAAGGTGCCGCTGGCAGGTGCCTCCAAAGCAGGCTGGGTGCCGCTGATGCTGGCTAACCACCTATGGTCCCGCTATGCCGGACCGGATGTTACAGCGAAGTTCGCGACGGGTGAAGCAAAGTGGAGTGACCCGAGCGTTGTCCAAGGCTTCGCCAAATACAAGGAGTGGGTCGATAACGGCTACTTCAAAAAAGGCGAGCTTGGCTTCGAATATGCTGAATATACGACTCAATTCACCAGCGGTGAAGCGATTCTGATGTATGACGGTACATGGAAATCTTCCGTATTTAAGGCCGGCCAGTCCGGTGAAGGCCTGATCGGCAAGGTTGGATTCTTTAATATTCCTGCGGTCGAAGGGGGAGCGGGTGACCAGACAGCGCTGATGCGGGATGTGAACAACGGCTACGGGTTCTCTGCTTCCGCAGGTGAGGATGAGCGCCAGCTGGCAGCTGTGAAATCCTTTATCAAAAATATGTACAACGAAGAAATGCAGCTGCGCGGTCTGGTAGAGGATGGCGTGCTGCCGGCAATGAAGCTGGACCAGTCGGTGCTGGATGCGAACATTACTGATGATCTGATGAAAGAAATCGTAGCGGTGCTGAATAACTCGGCATCCTCCTTCCCGGCGTTTGACTCGCTGGTGCAGGCTGATGTAACTACTGAGATCAGTAACATCCAGATCCAGAAGCTGATCGGCGGCCAGACGACTCCTGAGAAGATGGGTGAAGAGCTGCAGAAGATTCAGGAAGAAGCGAACGCAGCTGTGGAGTAGGCAACCATTGAAATGTACCCTGGTGCCTGCCAGGGTACATTTTTTTCACAACGCAGGACCTTTCCCAGATTCGTAAGCATCGGAGGTAGCCATGAATAAAGCGCTCAGAAATCCGCTCGTCTTCATCCTGTTTGTTCTTCCTGCACTTGCCCTGTTCCTGATTTTTTTTATCTATCCAATTTTCAGCTCCATATACTACAGTCTTACAAGCTGGAACGGAGTTTCCGATACGGTTAAAATGACCGGACTGACAAATTACGAAAAAGCGCTCGGTGATGACCGCTTCTGGATATCGGTGAAGAATAACGGCTGGTTTATTCTGTTCTCTGTCTTTATCCAGGTTCCGCTGATTGTCCTGTTCTCCCTGCTGATTGCCAACGTCAAGAAACTTAAGGGCTTATACAAAACAGCGGTGTTCATGCCTTCAATTATGTCGACAGCAGTCATCGGTATCCTCTGGGGCTTTATCTACGAGCCCAATATCGGCCTGTTCAACAAGCTGCTTGGCCTGGTCGGGATAGAGCCGGTCTACTGGCTGTCCGATGAACGGTTTGCCATGCTGTCGATTCTGATCACCAACGCCTGGCAGTGGACCGGATTCTACATTGTAATGGTGCTTGCAGCGATTCTGTCGATTCCCGGAGAGCTTGACGAAGCAGCCGCAATTGACGGCGCTACGGGCTTCCAGCGGGCTACACGGATCACCCTGCCGCTGATTGTGCCGATTATTTCGGTGGTAATCATGCTCTCTATTGCCGGGGCAATGAAGGCTGCCGATATCGTCATCGTTATGACCAAAGGCGGACCGGCGGGTTCAACGGAGGTTATGGCCACCTATATGATCAAGTATGCAATCACGAACTTTAAATACGGGTACGGCAATACGATTGCGGTCCTGATCTTCGTATTTACGCTTATCGTTACAGTGGTGTACCAGCTGCTGTTTAACCGGCGTAGTGAAAGGATTGAATACTGATGCCGCGCGCCCTGAAAAAAAGTCTGCCGCATGCTGCACTGCTTGGGTATCTCCTGGTTGTACTGTTTCCGTTTCTGTTTGTGCTTTTTTCATCGGTAAAAAAGGATAACAACTCTATTGCCCTGAACCCGTTCGGTATTCCGAAGGAGTTCGTATTCAATAACTATGTGGAAGCCTGGGTCAATGCGAAGATCAGCACGTACTTTTTTAACAGCTTATATATATCGGTCTTTGCTTCGGTAGTATCGATTATACTGGCTGGTATGTTCGCGTTCGCTGTTACCCGGATGCGCCACGGCCGCTGGAATATACTGCTGTACTCGTTTGTACTGGTCGGAATGCTGATTCCGAACAATGCGCTAATGCTGCCGATTTATACGATTGTGCGTAAGCTGCATATTCTAAACACCCACTGGGCGCTTATTGTTCCGTATATTGCCAATGCAATCCCGTTTACGATCATCATTCTCGCTGCCTTCATGCGTTCACTTCCCAGTGAAATTGAGGAAGCAGCGGTAATGGATGGGTTGAAGGCCCCGGGTATCTTTGCTAAGATTATTGTACCTCTGACGGTCCCCGCCATGGTTACAGTATTCATCGTCAATTTCCTGGGAAATTGGAATGAGTTTTTGCTGGCCAACTATTTTCTTTCCAATGATGAGCTGCGCACGCTTCCGGTGGGAATGGTCCAATTCCGTGATCAGTATCAGATGAACTATGCGCAGATGTCTGCCGGTATCGTCTACAGCGTGCTGCCGGTGGTTATCATTTATGCCATTTTGCAGGAGAAAATAATTGAAGGTGTAACGGCAGGCAGCGTAAAGGGCTAACCTAACTACAGTCAGGAGCGCAGCTCATGAATTTGCGCTATAAATTATTTACTGCTTTTTTGGGCCTGATCATTATTCCGCTCTTTACCCTTGGTATGATTATGTTCTTCGTCACGTATAACTCCATTGAGAAGAAGTACAGCCAGCAGTCCGAGTATTCACTCAAAGCAATCAGCTACAGCATCTCCAATGTGTTCAAGGATATGAACAATGTAACGGATAACGGGATTGCGACTTCAGTATTCCATATGGCACTCAGTGCGGATGATCCCTCCAAGCAGGATTTGACGGATGCCGAGCAGCTCAGCCTGAACGCCAGCCAGCGCAATTTCCGGAGTCTGCTGTATAATCATCCGTCGATCAGCTACGCGTTTTTGTACAATTTTAACGGAAAAGGCAGCTCGGAGATTGTCTCGGTATTCACCAAAGAAAACTTCCGGACGCTTCCGTACGAAAAATTCAAGGGAAGTGAGCTGTACGAGGAAGTAATGGAGCTCAACGGTGTACCCAAGTGGCTGGCACCGCATGAATATCCTGAGTTGACCGGAACGGAGCCGGTATTCACGCAGATTCGTCTGATCAAGGAGCTTAGCTTCTTTCAGAATATCGGCATTCTGGTGGTCCAGATCAAAAACTGGGAGTTCGAATCGATCTTCCGAAATTTGAAAATAGGCGACAGCAGCCAGAAGGTGTCCTTCATGCTGGTGAATGATAACGGGATGATCCTGCTTGATCCGGACCACGGTCTGGACGGGCAGGATTTGAGCTCATTTACCGCTAAAAAAATGACGTATAAGCCGGGCTTCCAGAGCTTCAGAACGGAGTTCGCCGGCGATAAAAGCATCCTGTCCGTCTATCATCTCAAGGACTATCCCTGGAGCCTGGTCTCGGTTACCTCGTGGGACTCCCTGTCCCGTGAGGTTACGGTGTTCGCCCGCTGGTTCGTGGCCGTGATCTTCCTGTGCCTTCTGGCTGCGGTCATCTTCAACCTGTTCTTTATGAACCGGATTGCCGGCGGAATCGCCGTCATTGTCCGCTTCATGCGCCGGGTAGAGGATGGTGACCTGACAACAAGGGTAGAGGAAAAGGGCAACGACGAAATGACTCTCCTGGCCAGAGGCATCAACGATCTGATGAACAAGATCCAAATGTTGTTCAACCGGATTCAGGTCGAGCAGCACCGCAAAAATCAGGCGGAAATGCGGGTGCTGCAGGCGCAGATTAAGCCGCATTTTCTGTTCAATACACTGGAATCGATCAATGTGCTGGCGGTGCAGAATGAGGGGCGGAAGGTCAGTGAGATGGTCTACCGGCTGGCCGGCATTCTGCGCATCAGTATTCAGGACCGGGACGAAATTACGCTGCAGGAGGAGATTACCCATCTGCGCAATTATCTGGATATCCAGAAGTTCCGGTTCGAGGATTTATTTGATTATGAGATTGAGATACCGGATGAGCTGCTGGGCTGCGGCATTTTGAAGCTGACGCTCCAGCCCTTGGTAGAGAACAGCATTCAGCACGGCTTCGAGGGGATCGGATACCATGGCCTGTTGAAGGTGACAGGCTGGGAGGAGCGCGGAAATCTGATTCTGCGGATACAGGATAACGGAATCGGCATGACGCCGGCCCAGCTGTCCATGTTCCAGTACATGGTCCATGATCCGGTTGAGGCGGAGCCTTCCGGCCGGACCGGAGAGGGCGTCCGGCACCAGGAACGGCGGGGGCTGGGCGTACGCAGCGTGGCTGACCGTATCCGTATTGAGTACGGCAGCCGCTACGGCATCTTTATCTGTGCCTCCCCTGGTGCCGGAACGGTTATCCAATGCGTCATTCCCAAATATGAGCAGGGGGAAGATCATTATGCTAAAGGTACTGCTGGTTGACGATGAAGCCCCGATCCTGAACAATCTCAACAGGGTGCTGCCGTGGCAGGAGATGGGGATGGAGGTTGCCGGCATGGCGCGCAGCGGGATGGAGGCGCTCAGGATTGCCGAGGAGGAGGCGCCGGATCTGGTGCTCTGCGACATCCGCATGCCGGTGATGGACGGTCTTACCTTCGTGGGGAAGCTGCGGGAAATGGGCCTGGAGAGCGAGGTGCTGCTCCTTAGCGGCTATCAGGAGTTTGATTATGCCCGGGAAGCGATCCGGCTTGGTGTTAAGGAATACATCTGTAAGCCGATTCATTATGAGGAGCTTGGCAACAAGGTGCGCAATATCGGCGCGCAGATCCGCAACAGACAGTACAAGGATAAGCTGTATAACAGTATTCCGCTGTTTCAGGAGCTGCCCGCTGCCGGGGAGACGCCTAAGAAGACACCCGAGCAACTGATGAACCAGGCGGTAAAATACATTTCCGAGCGGCTGAACCATGATCTGGGCATTGAGGAGGTTGCGGGCAAAATCGGCATCAGCAGCAGTTATTTCTGTCTTTTGTTCAAGAACCGGTTCGCGGTGACCTTTGTGGAATATGTGACCCAGCAGCGGATCGAAGCCGCCAAGTTTATGCTGGCCAGCACCGACAAGAGCATTGCGGCAATCAGCGCTGGAGTAGGCTATCAGGAACGTCGTTATTTTACCAAGGTATTCCAGAAGCAGACGGGGATGACCCCGAAAGAGTACCGTGACAGGAGCGCTGGCCCAGAGACGCATTGACTGGGTTTAATTTCTTGAATATCTGCCGGAGTAAAAGGCAACCAATAAAAAGTCTTATACAAAGTACAGCGCGTAGACGATTAACCTGGAGGAAGCGGGGGGTCGTCTTTGTTTTTTTCTTTACACAAAATGAAACTTTTTCAGGTCCGGCGCGTCTAATACTATGTTTTGTAAAAAGAGCGTGGCAAAATAACAGCTTCACGGCAGCTGTTGAAGAGTTTTGTTATACGGGAATATAAGCAGCATACAGAGAGTATACCTGCCTTATAGACTACAAACAGGAGCAGAAGGAGTCATACCATGAATTTTAAGAAACTAACGTTAGTCGCTGTATTGGCTGTAACCCAGGCCGCAGCTGCGGTTCCGGCTTATGCCGTACCGGTAAGTACCGCCGGAGTAACCGGCACTGTAAGCACAGCTCAGGCGGTTGAGGCGGCAGTTCAGCCGGAAGCCACAGATCCGCTGCCAAGTGAGGTTCCTGCCGGAACGGTCACACCGACAGCCACTCCGAATCCGTCAGCTACCGCTGCGCCTGCTGCATCGGCAGATCCGTCAGCCACTGCTGCAACAACGGATTCGTCAGCTGCTACGCCGGTTCCGGCGGAAACGGCGGCCCCTGCCGCTACGGACGGATCGGTTGTCCAGCCGCTGAATACGGTAAACGCTGTATACGGAAGCGCTGCAAACCAGCTTATCCTGCACATGAACAGCCGGCAAATGTACAGAAACGGAACACCTTACCTGGCTAACCAGCCGATGGCCGTCAAGAACGGGGTATCCTACGTCTCCATCCGGGCAATGGTTGAAATGGTCGGTGTAAGCTACACCTATGAAGCCAAAACAAAGGAAGTTGTTGTTACAAAAGGCAGCAGCATCATGCGTTTTAAGACCGACAGCAAAATTTATACAGTGAACGGCAGTCCGAAGACAATGAAAGGGCCTGCCTACCAGTTCAAAGGCACCTTCATGGTTCCATTAACTTCAATTACAGCCGCCCTTAATATTCCTTATACTGTTGATAATGTAGGTAAACGTGTCATTCTGACACTGAACACCAAGCCGACAGCAACCTTTAGCGTCCAGTCGACTGAAATTTTTGCCGGCCAGACATATATTAACTACACCACTTCCAGCTCCTCGCCGAATGGCACACCTATTGTAGAAGAACGCTGGAGTGACAACAAACAGGATATCTACGATCAGCCGGGATACTATACAGTCACTTATTCCGTAGTTGATGCTAACGGACAGGTGAGTGATCCTTATTCCGTAACGATTAAGGTACTGCAGCCTAACCAGCCGCCGGTCGCCAATTTCACAACCAACAAAGAAGAGTACCAAATGGGTGAGCCGATCACGCTAACGGATCTCAGCTATGATCCTGAGAACGAAGAGCTTACAGCAGAATGGACGAACCGCGCATTGGCCTTCTTCAATCCGGGTCCGGTATCGATCCAGCTGAGAGTAACCGACAAGCACGGCCTGAGCAGCACCTTCGAGAAGACAATTAATATTACGGGCGAACAGATGTATACCCAGGATGAAGTAGCGAAGCTGTTCACGCTGCCTGGAGACGTTATCTCCATGGACGGCGGAATGATTCCGGGGCTGACTAATCTGACGTATAACCTGTCTTCAGAGAATTATAAGCTGATCCGCAGCAACAGTCCGGAAACAGTGAATCAGGAAGGCGTGCTATACCGCGAAAGTTCGGTCGGCAATACCCGTTTCCTTGTTCATCATTTGAACAACATGTCTACCAGACAGAAGCTTTACGTGATTGCAACCAACAACAACCTGTATCCGACGACGATTACAACGCAGTATTCCGGTATTGCCGGTCCGGTTACTTCTCCGGAGTACACAGGTAAAATTTCGATCCAGAAATATTATAATTCAATGATTACCAATGAAAAATACAGCACAACATACCTGTTGCCGGGCGAGAGCAAAGCGATTCTGACTGATATTAACAGAATCGCTATGAAGCCGGGCGAGGTTCTTTCACTTAGCGCTGATCTGTTCAGTGATCTTACGATTGATTACAATGTGGTAATGGTTGAAGAGAACAAGGACCCGATTGCCCTGCTGCCAACGCTGCCGGTTCTGGACCGTGACGGTGTGCATAACCGCGGCACCTATCCGGACTCTACCCGGATCATCACTGTGAGTGATGTAGTCGGAACGACGCAGGCGAAGCTGATTCTGGGTGATAACTACTATGACAAGAACCTGATCGGCATCGATCCGATGAACGGAACCGAAGCTTCTAATGCCGGGAATTTCGGTGTGCTGTACAAAATAAGATTTGAGCGTGTTGCTCCCAACACGCTGATTACGTTCAATCCGCGCGGTGGTAACTATCTTGGCTCTCTTATGGTCAACAACAATACGATCGTTAACCTTCCGAACAAAG
This sequence comes from Paenibacillus sp. FSL R7-0273, assembly GCF_000758625.1. NCBI lineage: Bacteria > Bacillati > Bacillota > Bacilli > Caryophanales > Paenibacillaceae > Paenibacillus > Paenibacillus sp. FSL R7-0273. The sequence continues at coordinate 4,982,872 of NZ_CP009283.1, read as the reverse complement.
GCAGCCTTTCCAGCTCCGACATGAACGCAGTTGTATATCGTTCGGGCAGCTCTGAAAGCTCGGTGGAAATTGTGTTCTCTGTAGCTTCGGGAAGCAATCTGCCGGTGAACTTTGTGTTTACACCGCTGCCGCCATTGAAACAGTAAGTTATGAGTTAACAGGTAAGGATTAAGCAGGCTAAAGCCCCCCACTTGAGGCGGCTTTAGCCTGTTTTGCTGCAGCGGGTGGAACAATATGTTCCTGATCCCGGCATAACTCCGGCATAAAGGTGGCTGCAGCTGCTCTGCTTGATTGACGGGGCAATGGTTTTGGGGCATTATAAAGAGAGTGTAACAGTAATGAATTATGTATGGGAGATGAGCGAATGCTGTCGACAGAACAAATACTGGAAGCTATGTCGGGGCAGGGGCTGCGTATCACCGATCAGCGAAAGACGCTTGCCAAGTTGTTCGGCGAGAATACGGGATATTTGTCGGCGAAGGATGTCTATGATTATATGGGGCGCAAATACAGCGGTCTCAGCTTCGACACGGTCTACCGCAACCTGCGGGTGATGGAGGAGCTTGGTGTTCTTGAACAGGTCGTATTCGAGGACGGTGTCAAATTCAAGGCCAGCTGTAACCAGGACCACCACCATCATCATATGATCTGCCTTCAATGCATGAAGACTTACCCGATTCATTTCTGCCCGATGAATTTAACGGATACACCGGACCAGTTCCGGGTAGTCAAGCATAAATTTGAAGTGTTCGGTTACTGCAAGGACTGTGAAGGCGGCAAGGAAGCGGACACAGAGCTTGCTGCAGCCCACGGGAAAGAGGGCCGCTAATATGCCGGACCTGCGCAGAACGGTCCAGGCCCCGATCAGAGTATACCGCAAGTTCATATCGCCGCTGAAGCCTGCGACCTGCCGCTTCTATCCGACCTGCTCGGCGTATGCGCTGGAGGCGATAGAAGTGCATGGCCCGGTGAAGGGCTCCTGGCTGGCCGCCAGGCGGATTGCCAGGTGCCATCCCTTCCATCCGGGAGGGCTTGATCCTGTCCCGCCGCGGGAGGACCAGCCGCCTGATGAAGGGGCTGTCCGGCCGACTTGACAGGAGTGCTGATTTTTGGGTATATTTTGGAGAATAATATGCATTCCGAGGAACGGATAAGTAAATCAGGTTGGCCATTACAGAGAGCCGGGAGCGCTGGGAACCGGTATGGTGCACAGATTGAAGATGGTCCGGGAGGAACTGTGCCCGAGCAGGGACTGCTGTAAGGAGCGGTCTTACGTAAGGACGCAGCGTGATCCAGCGTTAATGGACAGTTCTTCATTAAGAACTGGCGAAGCCTGTGCTCTGTGAGGAGCCGGGGAACTTTGGGTGGTATCGCGTGAGTATACTCTCGCCCCATATAGGGGCGGGAGTTTTTTGCGTAAACGGAGCTGTATAAGAAGTGCCATTACGAAAGGATGAACAGGATCAATGAGTGAGAACAAAACATTTTATCTGACAACCCCTATCTACTATCCGAGCGATAAGCTGCATATCGGACATGCCTATTCGACAGTGGCGGGTGATGCAATGGCCCGCTATAAGCGTCTGCGCGGCTTTGAGGTACGTTATCTGACCGGTACTGATGAGCATGGCCAGAAGATTGAAGAGAAAGCTGCCAAGGCGGGCAAGACGCCTCAGGAGTTCGTTGACGGCATTGTTGTAGGCATCAAGGAGCTCTGGCGCAAGCTGGACATTTCCAATGATGACTTCATCCGTACTACCGAGGAACGCCATAAGACAGTGGTTGCGGATATTTTTGACCGGCTGCTGCAGCAGGGCGACATTTACAAAGGTGAATACGAGGGCTGGTATTGTATTTCAGACGAAACCTTCTATACCGAGACACAGCTGGTGGACATTGAGCGTGATGCGGACGGCAACATTACCGGCGGCAAAAGCCCGGACAGCGGACACCCGGTTGAGCTGGTGAAGGAAGAAAGCTATTTCTTCCGGATGAGCAAATATGCTGATCGCCTGCTGAGGTTCTATGAAGAGAATCCGGAGTTCATTCTCCCGGAATCGCGCAAAAACGAGATGATCAACAACTTCATTAAGCCGGGTCTGGAGGATCTTGCCGTTTCCCGTACAACCTTTGACTGGGGCGTTAAGGTAAAAGGTGATGCCAAGCATGTAGTGTATGTATGGATCGATGCGCTCACTAACTACATTACTGCCCTCGGTTACGGTTCTGCTGACCGCAGCCTGTACGACAAGTTCTGGCCGGCGGATGTGCATATTGTCGGCAAGGAAATCGTCCGGTTCCATACCATCTACTGGCCAATCATCCTGATGGCGCTGGGTGAGCCGCTGCCTAAGAAGGTGTTTGCCCACGGCTGGCTGCTGATGAAGGACGGTAAAATGTCCAAATCCAAAGGCAATGTTGTAGATCCGGTGACCCTGATTGACCGTTACGGTCTGGATGCGCTGCGTTACTACCTGCTGCGTGAGGTTCCATTTGGCTCAGACGGTACCTTCACTCCGGAAAGCTTTGTTGACCGGGTCAACTACGATCTGGCGAACGACCTCGGCAACCTGCTCAACCGTACAGGAGCTATGGTGGGAAAATACTTCGGCGGCGAGCTGCCGGCTTACGCTGGTAAAGTGACTGCATTCGACGGCGAGCTGGAGGCTGCTGTTGAGAGCACCTATGCCAAGGTAGAGGAAGCGATGGAAAAGATGGAATTCTCCGTTGCACTGACTGCTATCGGCGCGCTGATCAGCCGCACGAACAAATATATCGACGAAACCCAGCCTTGGGTACTGGCTAAGGATGAGAGCAGAAACGGCGAGCTGGCCTCCGTCATGAGACACCTGGTGGAAGGTCTGCGCACCGCTTCGATTCTGCTGCAGCCGTTCCTGACCGGTGCTCCGGCCAAAATCTGGGAGCAGCTGGGCATTCAGCCGGGTGAGCTGACCACCTGGGACAGCGGCCGCACCTTCGGCCTGATTCCGGCCGGCACGAAGCTCGCCAAAGGCGAGCCGATTTTCCCGCGGCTTGACGTAGCCGTGGAGGTGGCGTACATCGCCGAAGCGATGGGCGCAGGCAAGCCGGCGGCAGCCGAGCCTGAGGCGGCACCAGCCGCAGCTGCGGGTGATGCTCCGGCGGCTGTAGAGCCGGAGGAAGAGCATAAGGAAGAAATCGGCATCGACGATTTCGCCAAGGCGGAGCTGCGCGTAGCCCAGGTTATCGCGGCTGAGCCGGTGAAAAAGGCCGACAAGCTGCTGAAGCTGCAGCTCGATCTCGGTTATGAGCAGCGCCAGGTGGTTTCCGGCATCGCGAAGTTTTACACGCCGGAAGAGCTGGTTGGCCGCAAGGTTATCTGCATCGTCAACCTGAAGCCGGTGAAGCTGCGCGGCGAGCTGTCCCAGGGCATGATTCTGGCAGCCTCCAAAGGCGACCAGCTGACAATCGCCACTGTGCCGGACAGCATGCCGAACGGAGCAATTGTGAAGTAAGCAGGCTGAAGTTATAGAAGAACACCGCATGCCGGAAACGGGGTCCCTGTGATAAGACAGGAACAATCCTGCCGGCTGCAGGTGTTCTTTTTTATGTAAATAGTTACTGCGCGTATGGATCGGAAGCTGGCTGCTTATTGGGTTAGTTTGGATGCGTATACGAGATTGTTAGGTGTTAGTGAACCGGTTGAGGAATTGTGAATGTTATTGTTGGAGTAAATGGCTCGGGCGGATGGGCTGAGGAACTTTTCCTCTATCTGTGAAGGGTATTTTGAATGGCTAGTACAGGCTTAATGGACCGAGGAGGCGTTAACTCTGCTGTAAGGAACATTTTGTAGGGCTAAAGGACCGTAGTTCGCTTATTGCACCTAAAATCGCCGTTTTTTCGGACAAAAGGTTTATTTAAAGGCGCTGGAGTCCGTTAGGATGAGCGAACAGCAATTTTGGTGGAATTAAGAGCGCTGGTGTCCGTGTGGAATGAATGGATGGGATCGGATCAAGCGAGTTTGAGCGGATTCACATGTGTCGGGATAGTTCGGTGTTGACTTATCGTAACGATTACTATTATAATTCTCATAGTAAAATTTACGATTTAAGGGGTCGATAGAGAATATGTCTTTCACAGGATTGAACAGAAAATTGCTGCTCATGCCGGCGCTGCTGGCACTGCTGGTGCTTACCGCATGCGGAGCTAAGAGCGGCGGAAGCATTGTTGAGGGAAAAGTGAATGTAGTGACTACTTTTTATCCTATATATGAATTCACAAGCGAAATCGGCGGCGACGATATCAATGTGATCAATCTGCTTCCTGTCGGCGTAGAGCCGCATGACTGGACTCCGCGTAGCCAGGATATTATTAACACCTCCAAGTCACAGCTGTTCCTGTATAATGGCGCAGGACTTGAGGGCTGGGTGCCAAACTTCCTGAAGAGCCTGGACAGCGGCAGCGAGGTGAAGGCTGTTGCAGTCAGTGAGGGTGTGGACTACATTATGACTGACGAGGATGACGGGCATAACCATGGCGGGGAAGCCCACGCCGAAGATGAGCATGCCCACGAACATGCTGAGGATGAGCATGGCGAAGATGCCCACGAACACGAGCACACTGAAGATGAGCATACTGAAGAGGCTCATGCTGAGGAAGAGCATGCGGATAATCATACGGAAGAGGCAGCCGGGGACAGCCTGCATACGGACCCGCATACATGGGTAAGCCCGAGATCGGCACTGATCATGGCTGAGAATATCAAGGACAGCCTCATTGCAGCTGATCCTGAACACCAGGCCGGCTATGAAGAGCGTTACAGCAAGCTGGCTGAGCGCCTGCAGGCCCTGGACAGCAAATTCGAGACTGAGCTTGCGAAGCTTCCGAATAAAGAAATTGTCGTATCTCACCAGGCATTCGCTTATCTGGCGCGTGACTATGGTCTGAGCCAGCATGCCATTATGGGGTTGTCTCCGGATGCCGAGCCGCGCGGGCAGGACCTGGTGAATCTGGCCACACTGGTTAAGGATGAAGGCATCAAGTACATCTTCTTTGAGGAGCTTGTCTCCGATAAGCTGGCCAAAACACTAGCAGCTGAAGCCGGAGTAGAGACCATGGTGCTTAATCCGGTTGAAGGCCTGACTGAAGCCCAGGAGAAGAATGGCGATAATTATTTCACTTTGATGGAGAAAAATTTGCAAAATCTGATTCTGGCTTTACAATAAATAAAGAAAGCATCCATGAAAGTTAAGTGAAAGGCGGTACTCATCATGCAACCGGTATCCCTGGACTGCCATCAGCATATGATCGAAATAGAGGATTTGTCCTTTTCTTACGGAGAGCAAAAGGTCATTTCCGGTCTTAGTTACACGGTTAAGGAGCGGGATTTCCTTGGCATTATCGGTTCTAACGGCGCGGGCAAAACCACTTTGATGAAAATGATCGTGGGCCTGCTGCCGCCAACCAGCGGCGATATCAAGCTGTTCGGCCAGTCTGTACGCAAATTCAAGGACTGGGAGCGGATCGGCTATGTCCCGCAAAAGAATGCTTTTAACCCGCTGTTCCCGGCAACGGTGCGCGAGGTCGTGCTGTCAGGACTGTACAACAACAAGAACCTGATCCGCCGCGTGTCCAAAGCGCAGCACCGTCAATGCGACGACGCGCTGGAAGTCATGCGGATTCAGGATATTGCGGACAAAAGAGTCGGCCAGCTCTCCGGCGGCCAGCAGCAGCGCGTCTTCCTGGCCCGAGCGCTGATTAACCATCCGGATCTGCTGATTCTGGACGAACCTACGGTGGGAATTGATGCGGAGACGCAGGCCGGATTTTTTGAGCTCATCTTCCACATGCATGCCCATCACCACATGACCTTCCTGATGGTGTCGCATGACATCGACATGATCAAGAGCTACCTGGGTAATGAGCCGGTACAGACGAACGGTAAAATCAACTTCTACTGCCGCCATTCCCATGATGCCCAGAACTGTGCAGCCGAGGACCTCCAGCATACACTGGCCTAAAAGAGGACGCTGCCCATGCAAGTCCTGATAAGCCAATACTAGTAAAAATAGTGTTAAATACGCTATAAGTAGGCTAAACTAGTAAAAGAGGCTCGGGACAAATAACTGTAATTTGTGCAATTAAAACCTGCGAATGAGCTCAGTTGCAGGTTTTAGCTGCACTCTGTACACTTATTTCTGCCGAAAACATCCATAATAGCCTTTATTCACCGAAATAGCTGCACAAAGTACATCTATTCTTTCATAAGCCGTATTTTCATCTGTTTTAGTTGCACAAACTACACTTAAGTCTGATCTGATAGTGTGTCCCTAAACACCTCCAAACGTAAAGCGTGTCCCTATAAGGGACGAAAGCGATCCTTTCCAAATCGTTTCTAGATACCAGAAGCCGGCTCGCCCACGCCAGTTGCACTTAAACGGGTGTCCAGAGGGCAGAGCCCTTGGGGCCCTCCCTTGGAAGGGAGGGTTTGGGAGGGATCGAAACGCTTTTGCAAAGTGGTTTGTTTTAAATTTTTCATTAAAAAGTTTGATCATGTCAGAGGAGATATCATCTTGGAAATCCTATTTAGTGACTTTTTTCAGCGGGCGCTCGCGGGCGGGCTGATGATTGGAATTACGGCGCCGCTGATCGGCGTTTTTCTTGTGTTAAGACGCTTGTCCATGATCGGGGATACGCTGGCGCATGTTACGATTGCCGGGGTGGCGCTCGGCTTTCTTACCGGCTTTTATCCGCTGGGGGCAGGCCTGATCTTTGCCGTATTAGCTTCGTTTGCCATCGAAAAGCTGCGTAAAGCATATAAGAGCTATGCCGAGCTGTCGATCGCGATCATTATGTCAGGCGGTGTGGCGCTGGCATCACTGTTTTTCACGTTAGGCAAAGGCTATAATGCGGATGTTATGAGTTATTTGTTCGGCAGCATCTACACGCTGGATAATACGGATCTGGTTGTGGTCGGCCTTGTAACCATTGCGGTAGTTGTTGTAGTCGCGCTGTTCTTCAAGGAATTTTTCCTGCTCAGCTTTGAGGAGGATGCGGCAAGCGTCAGCGGGCTGCCTGTCAAGCTGCTCAATATGCTCATTACGGTGCTTACGGCGCTTGTAATCAGCACAGCGATTAAAATTGTCGGCTCACTGCTCGTATCTGCGCTGCTCACGATCCCGGTAGCAATCAGTCTGCTGCTGTCTCGCAGCTTCAAGTCCTCTGTTGTCCTGTCGGTTGTTATCGCGGAGATCGCTGTGGTCGGCGGGCTGGTGGTAGCCGGTGTATGGAACCTTGCTCCCGGGGCAACAATTGTACTCTTGCTTATCGCGCTGCTTGCCCTGACCCTGATCGGTAAAAAAGGACTGCCTGCCTAGAATCTGCTCCAGCATCAGAACTGCTGATGCCTATTCAGCTTGAAGCCGGAAGGAGAGCTGCCGCTTGTCCAATCTGAATGCAGGAATTGCGTTTGCCGCCGGAATTGCGTCGTTTATATCGCCCTGCTGTCTGCCGCTCTATCCCTCGTACCTGTCGTATATTACAGGCCTGTCGGTGCAGCAGCTAAAAAGCGGAAGCAACAGCAAAGAGGTCCGTTTCCGGACCCTCTCGCATACGCTGGCTTTTATTTTAGGTTTTTCGGCAGTTTTCTATACGCTCGGCTTTGGTGCCGGGCTGTTCGGACAGTTTTTTAACGGCCAGCGTGACCTGATCCGCCAGCTGTCGGCCATTCTGATCATCGTGATGGGACTGTTTCTGATTGGCGTTTTTCAGCCGCAGTTTCTTATGCGTGAACGTAAGCTGAAGCTGAAGTGGAAGCCGGCAGGGTATGCCGGCTCCTTTATCTTCGGCATCGGCTTCTCGGCAGGCTGGTCCCCGTGCATCGGGCCGATCCTGACGGCGATCATCGCTCTCTCGGCCAGTGACCCGGGCACATGGTTTACCATGATTACCGCATATAGCCTCGGATTCGCGCTTCCCTTTTTTGCACTGGCCTTTTTCCTGGGCGGGGCACGGCGCATTCTGAAATATTCCAATGTACTGATGAAGGCCGGTGGAGCGCTGATGATACTGATGGGCTTACTGCTGTTCACAGATCAGATGTTCCGCATCACAATCTGGCTGCAGGGAGTCACGCCGGACTGGCTGATTTTTTAGCAGGTTAACGGGACCATTAAGTGAAATAATCTATGCCGGCCTCCGGAAAATGCTCAAAAATCCGCTCTGTGATGAATTCGCGCAGGGCGGTTTGCTGTTCATCGGGATAGACATATTTGTTCTGCCCCCAGCGGCCCCATTTTTTCTTGCGCTTCTCGATATCCATTTCCAGCTTGGATTTGGGATATCGCTTCTCAATCACCGTTTTGGCCGTCTTGGTGAACCGGTGCTGGATCATTTCGAAGGTCAGGCCTTTGCCTGAACCTGGAGGCATCGCTTTTGCCAGCTTGGCCAGCAGCTCCGCATAGCCCTCCTCCCAGCCGTCATGCCAGATAATCGGTGCAATAATGAAGCCGAGCGGATAACCGGCACGCGCTACCTTTCCGGCAGCCTCAATCCGTTCCTCAAAACGGGCGGTGGCGGGCTCGAAGTTTTTGATGACATAGTCGGCATTGATGCTGAAGCGGATACGGGTATGTCCGTTGTGCTTAAGCTCAAGCAGCGGATCGACATGCTGATACTTGGTAACAAAGCGCAGCCGGCCCAGCGGCTCATCAGCCATGAACGTAATCAGCTCGGCCAGCGAGCCGGTGATATGCTCCAGCCCAAGCGGGTCGGAGGTACAGGCAGCTTCGAACGTGGTGATTTCCGGTTCGCGCTCATTGATATATTTTTTGGCGGCGTCCAGGATATCTCCTGTATTTACATATACTCTTATATAGGGTTTCGCACCCAGCGTGGTCTGCAGGTAACAATAATGGCAGTGGCCCATACAGCCAGTGGCAATGGGAATAGCATAATCGGCGGAAGGCTTGGACTGGTCAAAGGTGAGCGTTTTGCGCAGACCCACCACAAGCGTCCGTTTGGCGATTTTGTACTGCTCCAGCTCGCCCTCACCGGGCAGGTTCGTAATCCGGTTATGCGAGGTGGTCATCCGGTAAGGGATGTTTTGGGCTTTGACCCACTGCATAATCTGCTCCCCTTTGGGGTAGTTCAGGGCATCCGGCTCAAAAAAAACAAGCTCGGGAATGAACAGGCCGGTAGGCCTTGGCTTTCTTTTGACAGGGGGATGTTCCGGTATGGCGATTGTCATGAACTCACACTCCTTCCGTGAAGCATGCCTTTATTGTGCCGTTTTGGGGTGCGCAGAAATCATGGTAAACATCGTTAACCGGGAGAAGCGGAGAGTGTAGGACTTGCCAAGGGGCGGCAGAAACATGTATCATTGTTAGAGCAAGGTTGGCCCCGTGCCACGCTCATTATAGAAAAGAGGTAAACTTGAATGCCAACACCCAGCATGGAGGATTATTTGGAGCGCATTTACAAGCTCATCGACGAGAAGGGTTATGCGCGGGTTTCGGATATTGCCGAGGGCTTGGAAGTACACCCCTCCTCTGTAACCAAGATGATCCAAAAACTGGATAAGGACGAATATCTCATCTATGAGAAATATCGTGGGCTTGTCCTGACGAGTAAAGGTAAAAAAGTAGGAAAACGACTTGTTGACCGGCATCAGCTGCTGGAGGAGTTCCTTGGCCTGATCGGAGTACAGCAGGAGCATATTTATAAGGATGTTGAAGGGATCGAGCATCATTTGAGCTGGGATTCGATTACGCGGATCGAGACGCTGGTGGAATATTTCCGCCGTGACGAGGAGCGCGTGAAGACCTTATACGATATTCACAATGAGCTGGTCAGCGATTCATAAAAGTCTGTTTTTGTAGGGTATACCGCAACCTTTCCAGTTTTTTTACGTCAAAACGGATAACGTCCTTAAATGAAGTATGAGAAAGTATAGCAGCCTGTTATACTTTTACTTGTATTTCTCCGTTTTGCAAGAAACGGCCTTCTCCCTTGAATAAGGACGAGAGGGCTGTTTTTTTATTATTTTCACAACAGGGAGGAACTATGAATTACCGAAAATGGCTTTTGGGAGTAATGGTGCTGCTGCTGCTTCTGCCGGTATGGCCCGCGGGTGTCAGTGCGGCTGCGGTCCAGATTACGATTGAGCTGGACGGGGAGGCGCTGAACCCCGATGTACCGCCGTATATTACGGCCTCAGGCGTAACGATGGTTCCGGCCGGTGTAATCAGCCAAGGGCTTGGTGCAGCGGTTGAGTGGAGCCAGAGCAGCAAGACAGCGACGGTCAGCAAAGGGGATACCGTGCTGAAGCTGACCAGCGGTAAACAGACGGCATTGGTGAATGCAGCGTCTGTGCGCCTGGATACATCGGTGCAGATTACGCAAGGCCGGGTAATGGTGCCGCTGCGTTTTGTAAGCGAGCAGCTCGGCCTCCAGGTGGTATGGAATCAGGCGACCAGGCATATCGCGCTTTATTCCAATGCGGAGATCACGGGTCCGTCAACGCCTGCGGTTCCGGCGGTGCCAGCACCTTCTGTGCCTTCCGTCCCTGCACCTACACTGCCTGGTAACAAAGGGAAGGCGATGAAGGGAGCCTGGATCTCCACCGTATTCAACCTGGACTGGCCGTCCACAGCTTCAGCCGGCAATTCGGCGAAGCAGAAGCAGGAGTTTGATACGCTGCTGAACAAGCTGCAGGCGACCGGCTTCAATGCTGTCTTTGTTCAGGTGCGGCCCTCAGGGGACAGCCTGTATTCTTCACAGACCGTTCCCTGGTCCAAGGTGCTGACCGGCACACAGGGAAAGGTTCCGGATTATGATCCGCTGGAGTACATTGTAAGCGCCGCACACCAGCGCGGAATGCAGATTCATGCCTGGTTCAACCCGTTCCGGGCAACGACGGATACAGCTGCAGCCACACTAAGCGGTCTTGCCGGTAACCATGTATCCAAGGTCCATCCGGACTGGATTGTTAAGGCGGACAGCAAGCTGTATATCAATCCCGGCATTCCGGAAGCTCGCCAGCATATTATTGATACGGTGATGGAGGTTGTCAGAGGCTATGACATCGACGGTGTGCATCTGGATGATTATTTCTATCCTTCAAATGTAACCTTTGCCGACGATGCGGCCTTCAAGTCATATAACGCTGCAGGTATTGCCGGTAAGGCGGACTGGCGGCGGAATAATATCAATGAATTTATACGCCAGCTGGGCCAGGAGATTCATTCAGCCAAGCCGGCGGTATCCTATGGAGTCAGCCCGTTCGGCGTCTGGCGCAACAAAAAAACAGACAGTACCGGATCGGATACAACAGCAGGTGTAACGGCCTATGATGACATGTATGCTGATACGCGCACCTGGATCAAGAACGGCTGGATCGATTATATCGCCCCGCAGATTTACTGGAGCCTGTCGTTCTCTGCCGCCCGCTACGATAAGCTGGTGGACTGGTGGGTAGATGAGGTGAAAGGCACCGGAGTCAAGCTGTACATCGGTCAGGCGGCTTATAAGGTGGGCGACACCAAGCAGACTGCAGAATGGCAGAGCGGTGAGCAGATCATCAACCAGCTGAAATACAACGATAAGTATGAGGAAGTGGCCGGAAGCATTATGTTCCGCGCTAACGATATTGCCGTGCGTAACCCGTACGGGCTCGCAAGCCTGCTGGCCTTTTATTTTAAATCATAAAGTCATGAACGCTCCCCCGTGCTCATAGATAAGCAGTAGATCTATGGAACGGGGGATTGCCGTATATGGAGATTAATGCAGTTTTTGAGGGCGGAGGGGTAAAAGGAGTTGCGCTGGCCGGAGCGGTTGAAGCGACAGAGCGGGCCGGCGGCGTCTTTAAAAGAGTGGCCGGAACCTCCTCAGGCGCAATTATCGCCTCTTTTCTGGCCGCCGGCTATGACGGCGAGGAGATGAGCCGGATTATCAAGCAGACCCCATTCACCTCTTTTCTCAAGCGGGGAATGCTGTATAATACGGCCCTGGTCGGTCCGGCTCTGCGGGTCATGATCAAGAAGGGGCTATATTCCGGGGAAGCACTGGAGAGCTGGGTGAGGTCCATATTGCAGAACAAAGGCATCGTCACCTTCAGTGATCTCCCCCGCGGGAAGCTGTCGATTATCGCCTCGGATATAACCAACGGCCGGATTATTGTTCTGCCAGACGATCTGCCGGAGTACGGGATTACACCAGACAGGTTTGAAGTTGCCAAGGCTGTAAGGATGAGCTGCAGCATTCCGTATTTCTTTGATCCGGTCATGCTCAGGCTCAACGGGCCGGCGGCGCAGGGAAGGACATTCATGGAGCAATTCGTTTATGTAGTAGACGGAGGGGTGCTGAGCAATTTTCCGTTATGGCTGTTTGAGGAAAAGAAGAATGGCTTCATAAGCCCAGAACGCCGGACCCCGACGGTCGGGTACCAGCTGATCGGAAAAACGGAGCCGCAGCCGCACCGGATAACCGGACCCTTCACGATGCTGCAGGCGCTGGTTGGAACGATGCTGTCTGCACATGATGAGCGGTACATTGAGACAGAGAAGTTCGTGCGGACGGTCAAGATCCCGACCCTGGGCATTGCGACGACACAGTTTCACCTTACGGCGGAAGAGAGCGATGAGCTGTATGCAGCAGGAATGAAAGCAGGTGAAGCGTTTTTCCGCGAATGGCGGCCGTATAAGCCCAAGATTTGACTTAAGCTCCGCAGTTATACATAAAAAGCATCCCGCATGACTGCTTACGCAGCACCGGGATGCTTTTTGGGTTATTTCAATGATATTTAGGCAGCTGGTCGTCGTTCTTGCCTTTACTGCCTTCAATTACCTGAAACGGATAGGTCTTGCGTTTGCCGGGGGCAGCCTGGGTCTTGCGCACTCCGGCTACCTTGGCCATTGTTTTCTGGGACGGCTTAACCTTGGTTCTGGAGCGCCCGGAGCCGTGACCGTAACCCCGGTCCTTCATAGTCAGCCTGTAAGCAAAGTACAGCAGACCTACCAGAATGAAGCTCGGAAGCAGTTCCCAGAACAGCCAGCCGGGTCCGTAATTCACAATTCCGTAGAACAGTCCGTAAACACCAAGCAAAACAGAAATCCAAAAAATTAAAGCATGCCTGATCATAGGGCAATCATCCTTTCGCAGGATCCAATACGCCGCCGGACACACTTTCATCAATATAGCCCTTAGCTTCAATCATTGCGTCCAGCTCACGCATCCGGTTAAATGATGCAATCGATACCTCAACCATATCATCCTTTGGTTCTTTGGTGGTAAGCAGCTGGAGCCACAGGCCCGGATAGCCTAAATACTTAAGCCACGGAACATCGCGGACAGCGTTGGTTCCCTTCAGAACCTCAAACGACACACCGATGACAACCGGCAGCAGAATGATTCGCTGAAGGACGCGTTCAGTAAGAGTGCTCCAAGGGAATACAGAGTAGATCACGACGCCGAGGATAATGGTCAGCATCATGAAGCTGCTGCCGCAGCGGTAATGCAGACGGCTGTATTTCTGAACGTTCGCGACAGTCAATTCTTCTCCGGCTTCAAAGGCGCTGATGACCTTGTGCTCGGCCCCGTGATACTGGAAGAGGCGTTTAATAACCGGAGTCTGTGAAATTGCAGTCAGGTAGACAAGCAGCAGAATCAGCTTGATTACCCCTTCTACAAGGTTGCGCAGAATATAGTTGTTAATTACACCCTCGAACAGATACGTTTCTATAAAAACCGGAACCAGGGTAAAGATCAGCTTGCCGAACAAGAAGGACAGAATCCCCATCACCGCAACCCCGAAAATCATGCCGAGGCTCCAGCCTTCATCTTTCTTCTTCTCCTTGGCTGTATCCTTCTGCTTAGCCGCTTCCTCAGGCTCTGTCTCATCCTCAGCGAATGATTCTGCCGAGTAATTCAGATGCTTCGAGCCTTTGGCGCTGGAATCTATAATACTGACAATGCCGCGAAGCAGCGGAATCTTGCGCAGTTTAATGATCCAGCTCTTATCGCTCTTCGGCACCTCCAAAAATGTAATTTCCTGATTCTTCCGCCGTACGGCTGTTACGTTGATATGCTTGCCGCCGAACATGACGCCTTCGATAACGGCTTGGCCGCCGTAACTGGGAGTTTCCTGGGACAACCAATTCACCTTCCCGCATTATATTATGATTGATATAAACCATTGTAACTAATTTATGCTTACATTGCTAGTTGGAATGGCTTTTCCTGAGCATACTAGCATACATGGACAGGAGAAGCAGCATTGCCAATTAACAGGTGAAAGCGAGGCAATATAATGAATAAAGCAGGCAACCAGGCTTCAGGTCATACAAACCCGTGGTTTTTCGCAATCGAACTTGGCATATTTGCCGGATTGATCTGGGGAGGCATCCGCTGGCTGATTTATGTTTTTCGTTTCACAAAGGTGATACCGGGCTTTTTGGCTGAGCCTTTTTTTCAGCATGCCTTTTTAATGAAGCCCGCCGGGCAGCTGGTCGGGTATCTCTTTTATATCCTGTTCTCTGTAATAGCCGCACTGATTTATGTGCTCCTGTTCCGGAAGCTGAAAGGACCCTGGCCGGGAATGGTGTACGGTGTGATCTGGTGGGCGTTAATCTTCCTGGCCGGCTCCTGGCTGTTCCTGCAGCAGCCCATGTTCAGGCTCCCCTGGAACTCGGTCATCAGCGAATTTTGCATCTTTTTGCTCTGGGGATTATTCATCGGCTACACAGCAGCAATTGAGTTTACGGATGAACGAAAACGTGAGCAGCGCACAAAGCTTGCCTGAACGCCCGAAAAAACTTCTCAAGGGCATGACCCTATGTTAAAATACAATGTGGCTATTTCGAGAGGAGAATGAAAATGGGCAATAAGCGCGTCTCCAAGCTGCGTAAGGTTTTGCAGGACCTGGGATTGGATGCAATGTTAATTACCAGCGGGTATAACCGCCGCTATCTGAGCGGATTCACCGGCTCTTCAGGGTTTGTGCTGGTCACCGGCGATGACAGCTACCTGCTGACTGACTTCCGCTACATGACCCAGGCTGCCGAGCAGGTAACCGGGTTAAAGGTTGTACAGCATGGTCCGAAATTCATTGACACGGTGCGTGAGCTGCTGCCGCAAGGCGGAAGTGTACGTGTAGGCTTTGAACAGGATGATGTGACCTTCAGCGCTTTCACAGCCTATGCTGCGGCGCTCCAGCCGGCAGAGCTGGTACCGGTCTCCAAGGCGGTTGAGAATCTGCGGATGTTCAAGGATGAGGATGAGCTGGCTGTTATGCAGCGTGCTGCTGATCTGGCCGATGCCACCTTCAGCCATATTCTCAATGTGATCAAGCCCGGCATGACGGAGCGTGATGTGGATCTGGAAATGGAATTCTTCATGCGCACCCATGGGGCAACCTCTTCATCGTTTGATACTATTGTTGCTTCAGGCGAACGTTCGGCTATGCCGCACGGTGTGGCCAGCAGCAAGGTGATAGGCAACAATGAATTCGTCACTTTTGATTTCGGCGCGCTGCTGGACGGGTACTGCTCGGATGTTACCCGTACAATTGCTCTGGGCAAGCCGGATCCGAAGCTGAAGGAAATCTATGACATCGTGCTTGAAGCACAGCTGCATACGCTGGCTAACATCAAGCCGGGCATGACTGGCCGTGAAGCGGATGCGCTTGCGCGCGACATCATTACCCGTTACGGCTACGGGGAGTATTTCGGCCACAGCACCGGGCATGGCCTGGGTATGGAGGTTCACGAATGGCCGCGGCTGTCCAAGCTGGCCGATGAGACTCTGGAGCCGGGTATGGTTGTTACTGTTGAACCGGGGATTTATCTGTCGGGACTCGGCGGTGTACGGATTGAGGACGATATCGTGATTACCGAAAGCGGCATTACGCTGCTGACACATTCGTCGAAGGATTATCTGGTACTGTAATTTTGCAACATCAACCAAGTTGATAAATGATCCAGGAGGGATTTTTAGTGATTTCAGTTAATGATTTTAAAACAGGCCTTACCGTAGAGGTTGAAGGCGATATCTTTACCGTTCTTGATTTCCAGCACGTAAAACCGGGTAAGGGTGCAGCATTTGTCCGCTCCAAGCTGAAGAACCTGCGCAACGGCAATACCGTTGAGCGTACCTTCCGTGCGGGTGAAACGATTGGCCGCGCCATCATCGAAAACCGCAAAGTACAGTACCTGTATGCAAGCGGTGCTGAACACGTATTTATGGATAATGAAACATATGACCAGTTCGAGCTGAGCGCTAAGCAGCTTGAATGGGAGCTTAACTTCCTGAGAGAGAACATGACGGTTAGCATCGTAAGCTACCAGGGGGAGATTCTGGGGATCAACCTGCCGACCAGCGTTGAGTTGAAGGTTACTGAAACCGAGCCAGGCGTAAAGGGTAACACTGCGCAGGGTGCAACCAAAGCTGCTACACTGGAAACTGGTCATATTGTACAGGTTCCGCTGTTCATTAATGAAGGCGATGTTCTCCTGGTTGATACACGCGAAGGTAAATATATCTCCCGCGCGTAGGACAAGCCCGTTTCACTGCTGCAATAACAATAGCCTCCACCGCAAACAGCGGTGGAGGCTATTGTTATTTATGGGACAGCTCCTTTGTGAAATGATGGAGCTGCGGCCGGACGAGGCCGAGGTGCTCCCGGAGTGTATTTCCCGTATATTCTTCACGGAAGAGTCCGCGGGCCTGCAGGACCGGAATGACATGGTCAACGAATTCATTCAGGTCTCCCGGCAGAACTGGAGGCATGATATTAAACCCGTCACAGCCATATTCCTCGAACCAGAGCTGCATCAGGTCGGCCAGCTGCTCATAGGTTCCGACGAACTGCAGATGTCCTCTGGCGCCGATCAGCCTGCGGCCCAGCTCCAGGACGGACAGGTTATCCTTTCGGGCCATATCCATAATCAGCTTTACCCTGCTCTTCATCCCGTTGCTGGCCTGGACCGGGTCCGGAATATCAGGGAGCGGTTCGTTCACCGGATAGGGACTCAGGTCAAAATTCAGCATGCCGGACAGCAGCTTGACCACGGCTTCCGGCGGGATCAGCTCCTGCAGCTCGTTGTATTTGCGCTGAGCTTCTTCTTCAGTGGCACCCAGGATAGGAGAGAGGCCCGGCATAATCTTCATGCTATCCCGTTCACGTCCGGCGCCTGCAAGCTTGGATTTAACGCTCTCATAGAACTTCTTGGCCTCCTGAAGGGACTGCTGGGCCGTGAAGATCACCTCGCCGAAGCTGGCGGCGAACTGCTGGCCCGGCTCGGAAGAGCCGGCCTGAATGAGCACAGGGTAGCCCTGAGGCGGCCGCGGTACATTCAGCGTGCCCTTTGTGGAATACCACTGGCCCTTATATTCCACTTCTACAATTTTAGCCGGATCGGCAAATTTTCCCGCTTCACGGTTGACGATCAGGGAATCATCCCCCCAGCTGTCCCACAGCAGGGTAGCCACTTCCACGAATTCCTGGGCCATCTTGTAGCGCAGCCCGTGTTCAGGATGCTCTGAACGGCCGAAATTGCGGGCCTCGGTATCCAGCTGGGAGGTAACAATATTCCAGCCGGCCCGTCCACCGCTGATATGGTCAAGTGTAGCAAATTTGCGGGCGACGTTATACGGTTCGTTGTAGGTGGTGGAAACCGTCGCTGTCAGTCCAAGCTTCTCTGTATCCGCAGATAGGGCAGACAGCACTGTCAGGGGGTCCAGCATCCCTGCAGCTGCTTGATCGGCCCCCATTACATAGAGAAGATCCGCGAGGAACATCATATCGAATTTACCGCGTTCAGCGGTCTGTGCCACTGAGCGGTAAAATTTATAGTCGAACATCGTCTCAGCCCCGGAGTCCGGTCGCCGCCAGCCGTAATGGTGATGGCCCGAAAAATAAATGAAAGCCCCTAAATGAAGCTGCCCTTGTCTGGCGCTCATATTAATCTCCCTTTCTATAAATGAAGAATATAGCCGTAGACCTAACCTTTATACGTATCGCGCCAGCGCAGCCAGCGCTTCTCCAGCAGGCGGACAGCCGAATCCGAAAGCTTGCCGACTATTGCAAAGATAGCAATTCCGACAAAAACAATATCCGTCTGCGAGTAAGCACGCGCATCCTGAATCATGTAACCGACGCCTGCACTGGCTCCCATCATCTCTGCAACGACCAGAACGAGCCATGCTGTACCCAGGGAAAGTCTGAGCCCGAGCAGAATATTGGGCAGTGCCGACGGGATAACAACCCTGCTGAGCAGCTGCCATCGGGTGAACTGGTAGATCCCGGTGACCTCAAGCAGCTTGAGCTCGACGCCCCGGATACCGAGAAACGTATTAACATACACAGGGAAGAATGCCCCGAGCGAAATCATCAGAATCTTCGAAAACTCGCCTACACCGAACCATAAAATAAACAGCGGCACCAGAGAGAGCATAGGAATCATCCGCAGCATCTGGAGTGAAGGATCGAGCGTACGCTCAGCCAGCTTGCCGAGTCCTGTAGACAGGCCGAGCAGCAATCCGGCCGCGCTGCCAAGCGCAAAGCCCACACCTGCACGGTAGAGGCTGATACCCATATGCTGCAGCAGTTCGCCATTGCCCAGGAGGCGGAAGGCTTGCCCGATGATCTGCGAGGGTGCAGGCAGCAGGGTAGCAGATACAAGGTGCAGGGCGGCGGCCAGCTGCCAGATGAGGAGAATGACCACCGGTACAATCCATCCGTGGAGAGCTGCCGGTATACGACTGAGAGCGGCTCCCGGGCGTTCGCTGGTTCTTCCAGCAAGCTGCTTATTCATTTGGCACCCTCCCCATTATAGCTGTCCTGCCAGCGCAGCATTCTTGCTTCAATCAGCCTGATCACGAAATCGGAAAGCTTGCCGACTACCGCAAATACGATAATGCCTACGAACACCACAGTAGTAAGGGAGAAGGATCTGGCGTCATTGATCAGATAACCCACCCCTGAGCTGGAGCCCATCATTTCAGCAACGACCAGGCCGAGCCAGGCCACACCGACTGACAGCCGGATACCCAGAAAGATATTAGGCAGCGAGGCGGGCAGGATCAATCTGGTGATCATCTGCCATTTACTGAACTGCAGCACCTTGCCTACATCAAACAGCTTGCTGTCTACAGAGCGGATGCCGAGAAAGGTATTGACATACAGCGGGAAAAAAGAGCCCTTGGCAATCAGCAGCAGCTTGGAGGTTTCACCGAAGCCGAACCACAGAATAAACAGCGGGGCAATCGCCAGATGGGGCAGCGTCCGCAGCATCTGCAGGGTCGGATCAAGCAGCCGTTCAGTTTTATAGGAAAATCCTACCCAAATGCCTGCCGCCAGGCCCAGGCCGCCGCCGATCAGGAAGCCGAGCAGGGCTCTCCAGGCCGAGATGCCCAGATGCCTGGCAAGCTCGCCGGAGCTGGTCATACCAGCCAGTTCTGCCCATATGCTGCTGGGCTTCGGGAGCAGGACGGGGTTCAGGTAACCCAGCGTCCCGGCAATCTCCCAAGCGACCAGCAGCGCCACAGGAACAAGAAGGCTCAGCAGCAGGTTGGTAGCCAGAATAGACAGGCTGCGGCTTTTCAATGTGCGCTTTTTGGGGGTTAGAGGTGGGACAAGCGCCTTTCCCGCACTTGCTTGCATGATGGAACGCCTCTTTTCTCTGATGATCTGATGAATGAAGAGCTGTTATTCCAGCGGCTCCTTAAGAGCAGCCTCGATGTACTGGTTATCCGTGATTTTTTTGACTTCAATCTCGCTTCTGATATTTTCAATTTTGTACTGGAAGTCTGCAGTTGTCTGCATTTCAGCGACAATGTCCTCACTTACAGGGATATTGATAATCCGGGAGCGCTCAAAAATCCCTTTAACCACCTCAACCGGAATACTGCGTTCCGCTGCATATCTTTCTAGTGCCTCATCTTCGTTATCGGTTTCCCATTTCAGCGTTTTGTTGACGGCCTTGAGATAAAGCGTAACAAGCTCGGGATGCTGCTCGGCAAAAGCTGTGCGCGCAATGGTAAAGGAAGGGGAGAGTACACCGAGCTGCTCGCCGTCTGTGAGCACTTTGCCTTTGCCGGTCAGCGTATTCAAGGTGATATACGGATCCCAGGTGGCCCAGGCATCGACGCCGCCGTTCTCAAAGGCCGATTGCGTTTCATCAGGCTGCAGCTGGATGATTTCGAAATCACTGTCTGGCAGCCCTGCTTCATTAAAGCCGCGGTACAGGAAGTTGTAGGCATTGCTTCCCTTGGTCACTGCAATCTTCTTGCCTTTCAAATCCGCAAGTGAGGCCGCGGTGCTGCCGGCAGGCACAATTACAGCCACGTTATTTTTACCGTCCAGCGCCTGGGAGATGATTTTAAATGGAATATTAGCTGCCTGCGCTGCAATGATCGGCATGTTGCCCAGACTTGCGATATCGAGCTTGTTGGAAGCGATGGCTTCTGTCATTGGAGGGCCGCTCTGGAATTCAATCCATTCCACAGTTGCCCCCAGCTTCTCAAACTCCTGCTCAAACCACTTCTCCTCACGGGCTTTGCCGAACAATCCGCCGCTGCCCTGAATGCCTATCTTAACCGTAACCCCTTCGCTGGAGGCGGCTTCCTGGCTGGTTGCATCCGAGGTGTTATTGGCGCAGCCGACAATCAGTATGGACAAAGCGAGCAGCGCAGTAAGGATGAATGATGATTTTTTCATAGTTTTTATCTCTCCTTTAGATATGTAGCTTGTAATAAGAGGATTGGAGACTGCCTGCTATATCCCCCCGCCTACGTCGTAGAGCGGTTCTTCCACCTTTTCAAATTCGTTCAGCACCAGTCTGCGCATCTCCTGGAAGGCCGTACCTGATCTTTTGCGGGGAAAAGGAAGATCGACCGGCAGCACGCTGCGGATATGCCCCGGACGGGGATTCATAATCACAACCCGTTCTCCGAGGAACACGGCTTCATCCAGGTCATGGGTTACAAACAGCATGGTCGTTCCGTTGCGCTGCCAGATGTCGAGCAGAACCTCCTGCATATGGGTCCGGGTAAAAGCATCCAGTGCACCAAACGGCTCATCCAGCAGCAGTACATCGGGATTCCGCAGCAGGGCCCTGGCAATGGAGACACGCTGTGCCATCCCGCCGGACAGCTCCCGGGGATAGGACTTTTCGAAGCCCTGCAGCCGTACTAGCTCAATCAGCTCATTGACTCTTTGACGCACCCGGGGATTTTTCAGCGACAGATTAGCAGCGATATTCTTCTCCACCGTCAGCCAGGGGAACAGCCGCGGCTCCTGAAAGATAAAGCCCTTCTCAATGCTTGGGCCTTCGATCGGCTTATCGTTCAGCAGAACTGTTCCGGTGTACCGGGTGTCCAGTCCGGCGACAATCTTGAGCAAGGTGCTTTTACCGCAGCCGCTGGGGCCGATAATCGTCACGAATTCGCCTTTCCGGACCTTCAGCCGGATGTTGTTCAAGGCAATCACATCACCCGCGGGAGCGGAAAAGGTTTTGCCCAGTCCTTCGATAACAAGCAGCTCTGAGGCCATGTTAGTCATTCCTTCCGCATTAAATTAATAATACATACATGATTACTTGGTTTTAGATATAAAAAAAAGAAAGCCATGCTATTATAATCGTCTCTCACAAAATGAATAATGATTCGTTTTGTTATGACGATATATTAGCAATGACATTTCTCACTTGTCAAACATTTTTTTATTCCGGAACCGGAACAGCTTGGCTGAAGTCCGCGGATCCGTCTCCGGCAATGGCGTGTCTGCTGCCAGAAACAGTGCTACAATCCCGGGAGGGTTAATGTTAACGGGAATTTCATAGCCCGGGGCAAGCTGCAGTGTAAGACCCTGTATAAGACTTACAAAATAAAAGGCGAGCTGCCGGGAATCTCCCTCAATAAGCGTGCCTGCAGCCTGTCCCTGCCGGATAATCTCTGCCAGCGGCTCCAGATTGCCTGTAAAACGCTGTGTTGCCGCCGCTCTGATCTCCGGATTAACGGTCTGGTTGGTTCGGATGCTCTGCAGCATAATGGTAAAGGCCCAGTTGCTCTCATTGGACAGCCACCCCTTGCAGAACTCAAGCAGCTTGACGCGGGGATCTGCATCCAGTGAAGCCAGCTCTTCCAGTGTCCTGCCGTACGCAGTCTGCCCGCGCAGCAGTACCTCGCTGAAAATCTCATCCTTGGAGGAAAAATAATTATAAATATTGCCCACGCTGAGATTCGCCTCCAGGGCAATGTCCTTGATATTGGTCGAATCTACTCCGCGTTTGGCGATGGTCTGCAGTGCAGCATCCAATATGTGCTGGATGCGTTCTTTTCTCAGCTGCTGGTCCTTTTGGACGTTTCTCGGCGACATGTTATTCCTCCTTGTAAAGCGCATGGCTGTATGCAGGTCCGGCTCTAAGTATATCCTATAGTTTGCGGATATTCTGAAAATGGGCGCTTTTTTTTGTGAAACCATTAACGCTTCATGTGATTTTCGTATTATACTGGGTTAAAGCGGTAAACCAAAATATAAGCTACATAGAGCGAAATAGGGAGTGAATGGAACTTTGTCACTTTATGTCATGAAATTCGGAGGCAGCTCCGTCGGAGACATTGAACGCATGCAGCGCGTCGCTAAGCGCATCGCAGAGAAGCAGGATGAAGGGCACCGCTGCGTTGTGGTTGTATCCGCTATGGGAGACACCACGGATGATCTGATCGATCAGGCCAAGGCGCTGAATGAACAGCCGCCGGCGCGCGAAATGGATATGCTGATGACCACAGGCGAACAGATCTCGGTGGCGCTGCTGTCCATCGCCCTGCACGGAATCGGCAGAAACGCCGTCTCTTACACAGGCTGGCAGGCCGGCTTCCGGACTGATGAAACCCACGGCCGGGCCCGGATCAACGAAATTGTTCCGCGGCGTGTGCTGGAGTCGCTGGAGCGCGAGCAGATCGTAATCGTGGCCGGTTTCCAGGGAATGACGCTGGACGGCGAGATTACAACACTGGGACGCGGAGGCTCCGATACGACGGCGGTAGCACTGGCAGCTGCCATCAAGGCGGATGTGTGCGAAATCTATACCGATGTGGACGGCATCTATTCCACCGACCCGCGTATCGTGAAGAAGGCACGCAAGCTGAAGGAAATCTCCTATGACGAGATGCTGGAGCTGGCCAATCTGGGCGCAGCGGTACTCCACCCCCGTGCTGTAGAATATGCCAAAAGATATCAGGTAAAGCTGGTCGTCAGATCAAGCTTTAATCATAATGAAGGTACTGTTGTGAAGGAGGAAGCAAGCATGGAACAGGGAGTTGTAGTAAGCGGGATTGCGTTTGACAAGAACGTGGCGCGGATCAGTATTCTGGGAGTGCCGGATGTGCCGGGCGTACTGGCCCAGGTGTTCGGCAGACTGGCTGCTGAAGGCGTTGACGTGGATATTATCGTGCAGAGCGGTGTTCAGAACGGCACAGCCGACTTTTCCTTTACAGTAGGTCTGGGCGATTTGGACCGGGCCAAGGAGGTTATTGAAGGGCTGCACAGCGAGCTGCCTTACCGTGAAGTAACCTCTGAAGACAATCTGGTCAAGGTCTCAATCGTCGGCGCCGGTATGGTCAGCCATCCGGGTGTTGCCGCGCAGATGTTCGAAGTGATCTCCGGCCAGGGCGTCAGCATCAAGATGGTCAGCACCTCTGAAATCAAGGTGTCCTGCGTCATTGAATCCGGCAACCTTCCGCAAATCATTCAGGCGCTTCACACCGCCTACAACCTGGATACAGAAGAGCAGGCCTTTGTCGGCGGGCCTCAGGACCGCAGATAGGCAGCTATTTAGAGTAAGGATGCTTCTTCAGCCTGAGGGCTGGGGGAGCATCCTTTTTTTAGTTAAGGATACCGCCCGTGGATTAGGACGGCTTGTCCGTATAATGTGCTGCGCTGTGCCGCCGGTTGCTGCAACGGACACAGGAGGCGCCCCTGGTATCCGTTAGATCCCGCAGGAGCCGGGATTTCCGGAAGTAACGCCATCTGAGTCCATACATATCTATTAAAAGTAAGTTGGCAAAAGAAAAAGCCTGCAAACCACTACTTATAGCGGAATGCAGGCTTGATTTATTTTTTATTTGCAATCAGCTACCCCAGCCGTCTGAACCGGCCTACGATCTCCACCGTTTCCAGCACATTTACGAATGATTTCGGGTCGGTCTCTAGAATGGTCTTGCGCAGCTCGGCCAGCTCATAGCGTGTGGTGACGGTCATCAGCATCGTATTGCCCTCATGGCTGTAGCCGCCCTCCGCATTGACCACAGTAACCCCGTGGGGCAGCAGGGTGAGCCGGCTGAGCATCTTTTCCCGCTCCTTGGTGACGATGAAGCAGGTCAGCTTGACGTGGCGGATATGGATCATATCGACGATCCGGCTTTTGACGAATATACAGAGCATTGCGTAAAGGGCGGAATCCCAGCTTTTGAAAAAGCCGAGGCTCAGGATAACCAGTCCGTCCATTACGAACAGTACGGTGCCCATCGGAATATCGCGTTTGCGGGTAATAATAGAGCCCAGAATATCAAAGCCCCCGGAAGAGCCGCCCGCACGCAGCGAAAAGCCAACCCCGCAGGCAATGATCACCCCGCCGAAAATACTGGCCAGAATCGGGTCCTTGGTCAGCTTGATGACCGGAATGACAGTCAGGAACCAGGTAGTGGCTACGACGGACAGCATGCTTAGACAGATGTATTTTTTACCTACGGCTACAAAGCCCCAGATCAGAATCGGAAAATTGATTGCAAAATAATACAGTGAAATATACTTCGGGTTCGTGAGATACCCGATGATAGAAGCCGTCCCTGCGACTCCCCCGCTCAGCAGCTGATGCGGAATGAGGAACAGCCGGAGGCCGCAGGCTACCAGAAAAGCTGAAAGAATAATAACAGCCACATCTTTTACCTGTTTCCCCACAGTGCTTGATACTAACGGTACTACGAGATTACGAACTTGCATGCTGAAATTCCCCTCTTTTTTCCTTAGTCTATCCAACGTTATACGCTTCTATTTCCCTACAGCAGGATAACAAAATTATTTTATCACACTGATGATATTTTTTTATAAATAGTTTCTCTATGATTTCTTTCACATTTGCGTGCAGCTGTGCTTATTTTCGCTTGTCTAAAGTGGCCGGCTTGCGCATATCCATGGGTAACGGCTTGTTTTCATGCAGAGTGCCGGGAGGTCCGGGGGCGAATTTTAATCAAGGGAGCTGAACAGATTGGACAAGTATGTTAGCTGGATGGCGATACTGCGGCTGCTGTCCGGCAGTGTGGAGATTACGGCGGCGCTGATCATGCTGAAGCTGAACCAGGTGGACAAGGCGCTGGCAGTCAATTCAGGGCTGGCATTGGTAGGGCCGACCATTCTGATTCTTACGACGGCTGTCGGGCTTACGGGGATGGCTCAGGAGCTGTCCTGGGGCAAGCTGGGCTGGATCGGGTGCGGGGTAGCCTTTCTCTTAATCGGGATTCTGAAAAAATGATAGATGATAGGCATAAAGCTCAGGTACAAGCATAAATATGGAATAAAGCTATAAAAGTAGAGGACAGCTTGGGGGTACATTGTATGGCTAATGACTGGCTTTTCCTGTTTCCTGAAAAAGTAAGGGCGCTGCTGAGCGGACTTCCTGCCCCTCTTCTTGCAAGGCTTGAGGAGGTCAGGGTCCGGGAAGGGCGCCCGCTGGAGATTAACTACTCCGGCAAATACCATTTCCTCTGCGGGAACGGCAGCCTGACCCAGCTTCCCGCAGAAGCGTACAAGCCGAGCAGGGAGGATACACACCGGCTGCTTGATCTCATCAGCAATCATTCCCTCTATACGATGGAAGAGGAGCTGCGCAAGGGCTTCATCACGATTCCCGGCGGACACCGGATCGGCCTCTCCGGCCGGACAGTGCTCAGCGGAGGCGGTGTTGAGCATCTGCGCGACATTACCGGCTTCAATGTCCGGATTGCCCGCGAGCTTCCGGGCATTGCCGACAGCGTGCTGCCCTACCTGGTGGAGCGGGGGCGGCAACGGATCCTGCATACGCTGATCCTCTCGCCGCCGCAGCACGGCAAGACCACGCTGCTGCGTGATCTTGCCAGGCAGATCTCCACAGGCAGCACTGCAGGGCGTGACGGCAGCCGGCCCGGCCTTAAGGTCGGCATCGTGGACGAGCGCTCGGAGATCGCCGGCAGCCGCCGCGGCATCCCGGCCTTTGATGTCGGGCCGCGCACCGACATTCTTGACGGCTGCCCGAAGGCGGAGGGGATGATGATGATGATCCGCTCCCTCTCGCCCGAGGTGCTGGTCGCCGATGAGATCGGACGCCATGAGGATGCCGAGGCAGTGACTGAAGCACTGCATGCCGGCATCTCCGTAGTGGCCACCGCCCACGGCAAGGAAGTGGCCGAGTTGGCCCGGCGTCCGGGCCTCGGCGCTCTGCTGGAGCACCGGATGTTCGAGCGGTATGTCATCCTGCACCGTACCGAGGCCGGGCTCACCTTCCGCATTCTGGACGGGCAGAAGCGCGGGCTCCTCCTGATTACACCGGAAGAGCATCAGGGCGGTGAGCGCCGTGCTTAAGCTGCTGGGTGCCGTGCTGGTGGTGGTGGCCGGCGCGCTTGCCGGATTTGCCAAGGCTGCCCAGTATGCAGACAGGCCAAGGAACATCAGAGGACTGATCACCGCACTGCAGCGGCTGGAAACTGAGATCCTCTACGGCTATACCCCGCTGCCGGAGGCACTGCGCAGAATCGGGCAGCAGTCGAAGGGTCAGCTGCAGGCTTTCTTTAACGCCGCAGCAGAAGAGATGAGCCCGCCGCATAACCGCAGCGCGGAGGAGGCCTTCCAGCGGTCGATGGAGCTGCATTTCCGTTCCGCTTCCCTGAAGGGAGGGGAGCGGGAGATTATCCGTCAGTTAAGCTGCACCCTGGGCACAAGCGACAGGTCGAATCAGAGCACGCACATTGCGCTGGCTTTACAGCAGTTGAAGCAGGAGGAGACAGTGGCCAGAGAAGATCAGGGCAAATATGAAAAGATGAGTAAAAGCCTGGGTCTGCTGCTTGGAGCATTGATCGTCATATTGATCTTTTAGCGAGGTGCCAGGAATGAATATTGAAGTCAACGCGATCTTTCAAATCGCCGGCATCGGCATTATTATCGCCATGATTCATACGGTGCTGAAGCAGATGGGCAAGGAGGACATTGCCCACTGGGTAACCATTGTCGGGTTTATCATTGTCCTGTTTATGGTAATCCGGATGCTGGACGGCCTGCTGCAGGAAATCAAAACGATTTTTCTTTTTCAATAGGCAGGCCTTATGGAAATCATTCAAGTAGTGGGAATCGGACTCTTGTCGACGGTGCTGATCCTCGTGCTGAAGGAACAAAAGCCGATGTTCGCCTTTCTGCTGACTACGGCGGCCGGCATCCTGATCTTCCTGTTCCTTATCGGCAAAATCGGCACCATTCTCGGGACGCTGGAGCGGGTTGCAGAGTCCTCGGGGATGGAGATGATCTACATCAAAACGGTATTCAAAATCATCGGAATTTCTTATATCGCGGAGTTTGGGGCGCAGATTGTACGCGACGCCGGGCAGGAATCCATTGCCTCCAAAATTGAGCTGGCCGGCAAGGTGCTGATTATGGTGCTGGCCGTGCCGATCATCAGCATTATTATCGAAACGGTGATGAAGCTCCTGCCCGCCTGAGCCGTGAACAGTGCCGGGAGCGCCGGAGAAAGGCGGGGAAAGCAGGGATGCAGGGAATGCGGATGCACAAGACTTCTATATTAAAAATACTGCTGCTTCTCCCTCTGCTGCTGCTCCTGTGCTGGAATACGGCTTCGGCGGCCGCAGGCGCCCCGCAGACCTCAGGCGGAGCCGGCTCACCCGTGGACGGCTGGGTAAAGGGCCAGATGGAGAACCTTCCGCTGGACGGGGTGGAGTCCTACTGGGACCAGCTGATGACGGAATACGGGGGATTTTTCCCGGACGGACAAACCCCGTCGCTGATGGATATGCTGCTTCCCGGAGACGATGGTCTGAGCTTTGCAGGCGTGCTGTCCGGGCTGGGCAGATTCATGTGGCATGAGGTGCTGTACAACGGCAAGCTGCTGGTGACCATCGTTATGATCAGCGTGCTCAGCATGATTCTGGAGACGCTGCAGACCGCCTTTGAACGCAAGACGGTCAGCAAAATCGCTTATATGCTCTGCTACATGGTCGTCCTGGTCATTGCCGTCAACAGCTTCAATATCGCCATCGGCTATGCGAAGGATGCGATCGACCGGATGATCGATTTCATGATGGCGATGATTCCGCTGCTGTTCGCCCTCCTGGCCTCGATGGGCAATATAGTGACCGTATCGGTTACGCATCCGCTGATCGTTTTTATGATTCATACGGTTGGCACACTGATCCACACGATGGTCTTCCCGCTGCTGTTTTTCTCGGCGGTGCTGCATCTGGTAAGCGCCATGTCGGAGAAATATAAGCTGACCCAGCTGGCCAATCTGCTGCGCAATATCGGAGCCGGGCTGCTGGGAATCCTGCTGACGGTCTTTCTGGGAGTCATTTCAGTCAGAGGGATCACAAGCTCGGTGACAGACGGTGTTACGATCCGCGCCGCCAAGTATATCACCGGAAATTTCGTGCCGGTTATCGGCAAAATGTTCGCGGACGCCACGGATACAGTGATCTCAGCTTCACTGCTGGTGAAAAATGCAATCGGGCTCTCGGGCGTCATTATCATCCTGTTCCTGTGCGCATTCCCGGCGATCAAAATCCTGATTCTGGCGCTGATCTACAATGTGGCCGCAGCCGTTATGCAGCCGCTCGGCGAGACGCCGATTGTGTCCTGCCTCCAGACGATCGGCAAAAGCATGATTTATGTATTTGCCGCCCTGGCTGCCGTCTCCCTGATGTTTTTCCTGGCTGTGACGATCATGCTCACCGCAGGCAATGTCACTGTAATGATGAGGTGAGGCCGGGCAGACGGGAAGAGGACAGCCGCGAATGCCCACTAACGTTCAGGAGGTTTGGCGTATGACCTGGTTAGGCGATTGGCTGCGGGAGCTCATTCTCGTAGTCCTCATGGCTGCCTTTGTGGAGATGCTGCTGCCGGGCAAGTCGATGGAGCGTTACGCCAGGCTGGTGCTCAGCCTGCTGGTCCTGCTGACGATGCTGAGTCCGGTTGTCTCCCTGCTGAAGGGGGATGCCGCCAAAGAGCTTAGCACTGCACTTGTTCAACAGGAGCAGAAGGGCGGGCTGTTCAGCGGGGCAGGCCAGGGCGCCGGTACGCTGGAGCAGATTCTGGCGGACGGGCGGATGCTGGCGGCAGGGGCGAAGGAGCAGAGCCTGCAGCTGGCTGCTGAGGAAGTAGCCGGGCAGATGCAGGAGCAGGTTGCGGGAAGCACCGGCCTGCAGGGGGTTAAGGTGACCGTAAAGCTCGGTCTGGGCAAGGCATCCGGGCTGGGCGGCGATGAGGTGCCAGTCATTACCGCGGTTACGGTTTCACTGCCGGCTGCGGCCGGTGCAGGCCAAAACAGCGGCACAAAAGCAGCAGGGACGGGCAGCTCTCCCGGAGCCGGGCCGATCCGGATTGAGCCGGTGGTACCGGTCCAGGTGCAGATCGGCGACAGCGAAGCCGGAGCCGCCAGGGAAGCAACAGCCGGGGCCTCAGGCGGAGCGGACGGCGGGCAGGAAGCAGGAGCTGCGAACAACGCGGCGACGGCTGAAGGGGTCATCAGGCTGCTGGAGACGAACTGGAATCTGGAGCGCGGCATCATCCGGGTCTCAGGCAATACCGCAGATACAGGCAAATCTTGAAGCCGAAGCATAGCAGCGAGGGGGGATAAGAGTGGCAAATTGGTTAAAAAAGCTGGAGCAGTGGGCAGGCGGAGGCTCCGGCAGTCCGAAAAGGAGTCATACCTTCCGCTGGCTGATCATTTTGGGACTGCTGGGCGTGGCAATCATGCTGTTCAACTCTTTTGTAAACGTCAAGAAGCTTGACAGTGAGAATACGGGACGGGAACCGCCGGCGGCAGAATCCTCACAGACCGTCCTGCAGCAGGGAGAGCTCAATACCGGCGGTGCCTTCGAGAGCATTGAACTGGCGATGGAGCAGCGCACCAAGGAAATTCTGGAGAAAATTGTGGGGGTCGGAACGGTTGATATTATGGTCACAGTGGAATCCACGGAAGAGATCGTTGTGACGCGGAATATGAATGATTCGCAGCAGGTGAGTGAAGAGACCGATGCCAGCGGCGGCAAACGCCATACGACACAATATACAAGAGACGGGGAGATCGTCACCTACAGCCAGTCAGGCGATGAAACCCCGATTATTACGAAACGGATCAAGCCCCAGGTGCGCGGCGTGCTCGTCGTAGCCAAAGGCGCGGAGAACAAGGTTGTCCGGGGATTGATCGAAGAGGCCATACAGAAGGGCCTGAATGTTCCAACCTACCGCATTTCCGTTGTGCCGCGTAAGCAGGAATAGGCGGACAGATCAGCAGATAACCAATAATATTTTAGGAGGAAAAGAAAATGAAGGGCAAAAGACAAACGATTTGGTTGGTTTCCATGCTCAGCTTGATGGTGGTGCTCTCGGCTTACTACTTATTTACTGAAGACACAGGGTCCGCCATTCCGAAGGAAACGGCAGGCACTATACAGGTAGACAGCGCGAATAACACAACGGGCTCACCGGATACGGCAGTGCTGGATAACGGCCTGGTCATCAATGAAGTAGATACACAGGGCGTGCTCAGTACGGAAGCCGGATCAGAGGCTGCTGCAGCAGTTGAGGATACCAGTACTGCAGCGGCTGTAACCGGAACGGCGGAAGATGCCGCTTCGGCCGGAGAGAAGGGCGATGCTGACAGCTCCAAAGAAGCTTCTGCAGCTGTATCCGGCAAAACTGCAGCGGAAGAAGTAACGGAGAGCAGTGATAAAGCCGCAACGGATAAAGCGACGGCTGATAAAGAGTCAGCCGATAAAGCTGAAGACAAGGCAGCTGTAGCCTCCGAAGGCAGCACTCCGGTCAAGGACGATGAGGAAATTCTCAAGGAAGTAGCCGCACAGAGCGCTTCTGCAAGCAGCATGTTCACCAACTACCTGTTTGAACGTGAACAGCTGAATCTGAAGAACCACAACGATCTGATGGCCCAGATTAATGACATGAGCAAGACGCCGGCAGAAAATGCGGTAGCCCAGGAGCAGCTGAGCAAGCTTGAGGAGAAAGCCTCCAAAATCAGCGACATCGAGGCCCAGCTCCAGCAGAAATACGGTGAAGCTATCGTCAAGGAAGAAACGGGCAACAGCTACACAGTCGTTGTACTGAGCGACAAGCTTGATGTGAAACAGGCTGTAGGCATTGTGGATATGGTGATGAAGGAACTGAGTGTGACCCAGGACAAAATCAGAGTCCAATACGTATCAGAGCAATAATTACCAGTATAAAAATGCAAAAAATGCCGAAAGAGCTCGGGCCAGTCCCGGGCTCTTTCCATTTCTAGCGTTTGTGATATAATACATAAAGTTATCACGATGAAAGCGACCTCAGATTTGCGTTATCCCTGAAGCTATGCTTCAAAAGAGAAACGGTGAGGCCGTTTTTTGCTTGAAAGATAAGAAAGGATATATTTCACGCTATCCTTTATCCTTATCTTTTTGCAGAAACGATTACCGTCCCTATAAGGACGGCGTAACCGTTTCAACTTACCCGTATCAGAAAAGTGGCTTCGAGAGAAAGCTGAAGGAGTGAACGAATAAATGTTCAAGTTAAGCGAGATTAAGGAATTGATTAAATTGCTGGACCAGACCTCCTCCGTACATGAGCTGGAGATTGAAAGCGAAGGAATGAAGCTGGCTATACGTAAACCGGATCGCCCTGAAGCTGATGGCAACGCAATCCAGGCGGCTCCTTATGTCTATCCCTTTACGCCAGCACCGCAGCCGCACAGCCCGCAGCATGTTGCACCTACGGCCCCAAGCGAGATTCCGGCTGCCGTACAGCCGCAGTCTTCCCCTGCCGAAGGAGCATTACATAAAATTGTTTCTCCAATGGTAGGGACCTTCTATAGTGCCGCTTCACCTGAATCGCCGTCGTTTGTTAATGTAGGTGACCGCGTGAACGAGAAATCAACCGTCTGCATCATTGAAGCAATGAAGCTGATGAATGAGCTTGAGGCGGAAGTAAGAGGCGAAATCGTGTCTGTGCTTGCCGAGAACGGCCAGCTTGTGGAATACGGCCAGCCGCTGTTTCTGGTAAAGCCGGAGTAACCGCCGCAGTACTAGAACAAGAGGAGCTTGCAAGCCTCGTTAAACTTTGGGAGGAAACGCATGAACATTCAAAAAGTGCTGATCGCCAACCGCGGGGAAATTGCGGTTCGCATCATTAGAGCCTGCCGCGAAATGGGCATTTCCACTGTCGCGGTTTATTCGGAGCCTGACCGGGATTCACTGCATGTCCGGCTGGCCGACGAGGCTTACTGCATCGGTCCGATGCTATCCAAGGACAGTTATCTGAACTTTACCAATATTATGAGCGTCGCTACACTTACCGAGTGCGATGCTATACATCCCGGCTACGGCTTTTTAGCCGAGAATGCTGATTTTGCCGAGATCTGCGGCTCCTGCAACATCACCTTTATCGGTCCTTCCCCTGATGCTATTACACGGATGGGGGACAAGGCAGTAGCGAAGGATACGATGAAGCTGGCCGGGGTTCCGGTTATTCCGGGCTCTGACGGTCTGGTGGGCGATGTGGAAGAGGCGGTTATGCTCGGCCGTGACATCGGCTACCCGATCATCGTGAAGGCTACCGCAGGCGGCGGGGGCAAAGGCATCCGCATCGCCGAGGACGAGGAATCCCTGGTGAAGCAGATTACCGCTGCCCAGCAGGAAGCGCAGAAGGCCTTCGGCAATGCCGGAGTGTACCTGGAGAAATTCCTGACCGGAATGAAGCATGTGGAAATCCAGATCATCGCTGATAATCACGGGAATGTTGTCCACCTGGGCGAACGGGACTGCTCTGTACAGCGCCGCCGCCAGAAGCTGGTTGAAGAGGCGCCGTGCTCCGTGCTGACGCCGGAGATCCGTGAAGCTATGGGTCAGGCGGCTGTACGGGCAGCACAGGCTGTGAATTACTCCGGAGCAGGTACCCTTGAGTTTCTGCTGGGTCCGGACGGACAGTTCTACTTCATGGAGATGAATACCAGAATCCAGGTTGAGCATCCGGTAACAGAGATGGTCACCGGCGTGGATCTGATTAAGGAAATGATTTCTGTAGCTGAGGGCAATCCGCTCTCCTTTACCCAGGAAGATATCGTGATCAACGGCTGGTCGATCGAATGCCGCATCAATGCCGAAGACCCGGACAAGAACTTTATGCCTTCACCGGGCAAAATCGGCTTTTATCTGCCTCCGGGCGGACTTGGCGTGCGGGTAGACAGCGGGGCTTACCCGGGCTACACCATTTCGCCGTTTTATGATTCCATGATTGCCAAGCTGATCGTCTGGGCGCCTACGCGCCAGGAGGCGGTTGCAAAGATGAAGCGGGCCCTGGCTGAATTTGCTGTAGAAGGCATACATACCACGATCCCGTTCCACCAGAAGCTGCTGGAGCACCCGGTGTTTCTGGACGGCAATTTTGATATCAAGTTCCTGGAAGAGTATGAAATTTAGGACGGACTCTCATTGTTTGTCATAAAGTTCGGCAAATGATATAGTATGTTTAATAAGAGACGTGCTCTCCGCTATAAATATTGAACAACTTTTTTATTGAAAGGGTTGAAGTCCAAGATGAGTACATTGCCGACGGAATTTGAACGTACGGAGATCGGCGAGATCCAGATTGCTCCGGAAGTAATTGAGGTTATTGCTGGTTTGGCTACTGTTGAAGTTAGAGGCGTAGCCGGCATGAGCGGCGGATTCGCCGGAGGAATTGTGGAGCTTCTCGGCCGCAAGAACCTGTCCAAAGGAGTAAAGGTAGAGGTTGGACAGCGTGAAGCTGCTGTTGACGTGTCCGTCATTATCGAATACGGCAACCGTATTCCGGAAGTGGCCGGAGAGATCCAGCGCAATGTGAAACGCTCCATCGAGACCATGACCGGCCTGACTGTAGTGGAAGTGAACGTGCATGTCCATGATGTCCAGTTCAAGACAACCGTGAATGCAGACAAGAGCGAAGATACAGAAGCGGTTCACCGCGTGAAATAAGGGCCCTCGTTTATCCATAAACCCCCGACAGCACCGTCGAGGGTTTACTCTAATTTAAGGAGGTTATGAGACACGTGGCAAAAATTTTGGACAGGCTTCTGCTGTTTGTTTACAGCCTAAGCATCGGAATATTATCTGTAATTGCCATTCTCCTCCTGAGCGGAGCAATACCGGATACGGTGGAGATTCAGGATGGTCCGGCCGCCTACATTGCAGCAATTGCAGTGGCCGTCATTCTGTTCCTGCTCAGCATCCGTTTCTTCTACATCTCCCTGCGCCGTGACCGGGCTTCCCAGCCGTCGGTAGACCAGCGTACGGAATACGGGGATATTCAGATTTCCATGGAAACCATTGAGAACCTGAGCCTGAAGGCGGCAGGTAAGGTCAAGGGCATCCGGGATCTGAAATCGCGGATCCGCGTGTCGCAGGCCGGACTTGAAATAATGATCCGTGCAGTGGTGGACGGCGAGCATTCGCTCCCGCTGCTGACTACAGAGGTTCAGCGTCAGGTGCATGATTTCGTGCAGGAGACGACCGGCATACCGGTTGCAGACGTTTCGGTCTATATTGCCAACCTCTCACAGTCTCCAAGCTTCAAAAGTCGAGTGGAATAGAGGTGAGTTTCCCTATGCCCTGGAAAGAAGTATGGGAAAGTCACGGGGGCAGAATTGCCGGAGTAACCTTCGGTATTGTGCTTGGCCTGATTTATCTGATTAGCGGTTTTTGGGATATGCTGTTCTTTGCACTGGTAGTGTTCATCGGATATACGCTCGGCAAAAGAAAGGATACTGCGCAGCCGCCCCTGTTCATATGGCAGGAGCTGGTTGAGCGGCTGTCCGGACGCTGGCGTCCCTTCAAATGAACCGCGATAGTCTTTCTCCCGGAGCCAGGAACCCGTTTCGTTTGCGTTGCCTGGCTTGCCGGGTGGAGGGCTGCGCGGTTTTTTTGATTTTAGATGGATATCAGCCAGTAAAGGACCTGATACAGAATGAATCCGCCTATGGAATGCTGCACCGCTACAGCAGTTGGCAGGGCAGCTGCCATCCGTTTAACTGTATTTCGTACAATCAGATACCTGTATATGCACCCGGTAAAGCTCCAGCCGGTTTTTGACTGTACGAAATACAATTAGGGATAAAGCAGACGGCTTTATGCTGAAAATAATCGTGTTTAGAAATGTAATGAATGACTTACCGGAAACAATGCTTTACGATATAAAATGCGAGATAAGATTGTAGGAGGAACAAATGAAGAGACGTTTAGCAAGAGAGATTATTGTCCAGAGCCTGTACCAGATGGAAATGAACGATGTGGATAGCGCGGAAGCGGTAGAAATGCTGATTGCAGAGGCATCCGAGGAGAACGAAAGCGAGCATGTGATTACAGATGAGGCCGAGCTGAAGGCTTATGTTGTGCTGCATGTGAACGGCGTATGGGAGCACAAGGTGGCAATCGACGACATGCTGGAGCATTATCTTAAGGGCTGGCAGATGAGCCGGCTGTCACGGGTAGACCGTCAGATTCTGCGGCTTGCCACTTTTGAAATGGTCTTTGCAGACGATGTGCCGGCCAAGGTTGCGGTTAACGAAGCGATTGATCTGGCCAAGCATTTCGGCACAGAGGATTCCGGTAAATTCGTCAACGGCGTACTCGGCAAAATGATCCAGGAAATCGATAAGCTGAAAAGCGAGCTGTAGGCTGGATTACCTATCCATTCATGCAGCAGCCACACTTCTACAGCAGATAAAAAGGGGAGAGACTTACATGACAGCAGCAATCATCAGCGGTAAACAGGTATCCGACGAAATTCGTATTGACATCGCACAGCAGGTGAAGGATCTGGCAGAGCACGGCGTAAAGCCGGGTCTTGCTGTCGTTCTGGTCGGTGAAGACCCGGCATCCCAGGTTTATGTCCGGAATAAGGAGAAATCCAGCACAGAGCTCGGCTTCCACTCGGAAGTGCACAGGCTCGATGCAGAGACAACCCAGGCGGAGCTGCTTGCCCTGGTGGCGGAGCTGAACAGCCGTAATGATATCGACGGTATTCTTGTACAGCTTCCGCTGCCCAAGCATATAGAGGAGAAGGCGGTAATCGACGCCATTGCTGTGGAAAAGGACGTGGACGGCTTCCATCCGATCAATGTCGGCAATCTGGTTATCGGTGACGACAGCCTGCTGCCTTGTACGCCTGCCGGCTGTATCGAGCTGATCAAGCGGACAGGCACCGGGATTTCCGGCAAGCATGCCGTTGTAATCGGCCGGAGCAATATTGTCGGCAAGCCGGTCTCCCTGCTGCTGCAGCGTGAGAATGCCACTGTAACCATGTGCCATTCCCGGACAGCGAATATGGCGGAAATCTGCCGCCAGGCGGACATTCTGGTGGTAGCCATCGGCCGCGCTAATTTCATCGACGGCTCTTATGTGAAGCCGGGTGCTGTTGTCATCGATGTCGGAATGAACCGGCTGGATTCCGGCAAGCTTGCCGGGGATGTGGACTATGAGAGCGCGAAGGAAGTTGCCGGATACATTACACCTGTACCTGGCGGTGTTGGCCCGATGACCATTACCATGCTGATGAGCAATACGCTGATTGCGGCCAAACGCCGCCGCGGCCTGGAATAGGAGCTGCTTATGGCGGCAGAACGGCAAGTCTTATCCATCAAGGATCTTAACAAATATATCCGGATGAAGCTGGATTCGGATGTGCTCCTGTCCGATGTGTGGGTGCGGGGGGAAATCTCCAATTTTACTCATCACGGCAGCGGACATATGTATTTCACGCTGAAGGATGAGAGCAGCCGGATCAAGTCGATCATGTTCGCCTCGCATAACCAGCGCCTGCCCTTTGTTCCGAAGGAAGGGACCAAGGTTATAGCCAGAGGCAATGTAACGGTATATGAACGGGACGGGCAGTACCAGTTCTACGCAACCCATATGCAGCCTGACGGCATCGGCAGCCTGTATATGGCTTATGAGCAGCTGAAGCGGAAGCTGGAGCAGGAAGGGCTGTTCGCGGCGGAACGGAAGCGTCCGCTGCCGCGCTTTCCGCGCGTGGTAGGTGTTGTCACCTCACCGACAGGAGCGGCCGTGCGGGATATCATTATCACGCTGCAGCGGCGCTTTCCCCAGGTGGCGGTGGTGCTGTATCCCGTGCTGGTACAGGGCAAGGGGGCTGCGCCTTCCATCGTGAAGGCGATCCAGAACCTGAACGCCATGGGCGAGGCCGACGTGCTCATTGTCGGCCGCGGCGGCGGCTCACTGGAGGAGCTGTGGGCCTTCAACGAAGAAGCCGTAGCGCGGGCAATCGCCGGCTCCGGCATTCCGGTGATCTCGGCAGTCGGTCATGAGACCGACTTCACGATCGCCGATTTCGCCGCAGATCTGCGGGCGGCGACCCCTACAGCGGCGGCGGAGCTGGCTGTGCCGCATGCCGCCGAGCTCGCCTCGCAGCTGCGCACTGCCGAGCAGCGGCTGCGCCAGGGCCTGCTGCGCCGCTCCCAGCGCGGCGGCGAGCGCCTGGCCTCGCTGCAGCGCTCGCTGGCGCTGGTCGGCCCGCGCCGCCAGCTGGCCCAGCACGCGCAGCGGCTGGACATGCTGCGCGCGGCGCTTAGCCGCGCAGCCGAAACCCGGCACCGCCGGGCGCAGGAGCGCCAGGCGGTGGTACGCGCACGGCTGCAGCGGTTCCACCCGCAGGCCAGCGTGAATGCGGCCCGGCAGCGCACCGGGAGCATCACCCGCACGCTTGCGGGTGCGATGCAGGCGCGCCTGCGGGACAAGCGTGCGCGCTACGTCTCGGAGCTGCGCTCGCTCGACGCGCTCAGCCCGCTTAAGGTCATGTCACGCGGCTATAGCCTCGTGTATGACGAGAAGGAAGAGCATTTAATCAAATCGCTGAAGGAAGTTGAGCTCGGCGATGTGGTCAACATAAAGCTGAATGACGGACAGCTAAGCTGCCAGGTCTGGGGAATGAAGGAGGATGGCAAAGACGATGACGAAGGAAGCGGAACTGGATTTTGAAGGAGCCATGGAGCGGCTGGAGGAAATCGTGCGTGAGCTTGAGCACGGCGACGTTCCCCTGGAGAAGGCCATAGACCTGTTTCAGCAGGGAATGAAGCTGTCGCAGCTGTGCGGCAGCAAGCTGGAGCAGGTGGAGCGCAAGATTGAAATGATTACCGAGATGGACGGGGAACTTCGCAAGAAGCCTTTTGGCGCCCGGCTGGAAGGGGACAGCGATGAGCAGGTCTGAGTATAGCCCGGAGCTAAATGCGGCAGGCGGAGAACGCCAGACGCTTAAGGATTATATCGCCTCAGTAACGGAAGCTGTGCTGCAGGAGCTGGAGACGACACTTCCGGCGGACTGGACAGTCCCGGGACATCTGAGGGATGCGATGAATTATTCCTTGCAGGCCGGCGGCAAGCGCCTCCGTCCGCTGCTCGTTGTCGCCGCCTGCGAATCGCTTGGCGGCAGCCGTGCGGCGGCGCTGCCGGTTGCGGCGGCCATTGAGATGGTGCATACCTATTCACTGATTCATGATGACCTGCCCGCAATGGATAACGATGATTACCGGCGGGGCAAGCTCACCAACCATAAAGTGTTCGGTGAAGCGACCGCTATTCTGGCCGGGGATGCACTGCTCACCCATTCCTTCTACAGCGTGGTCCAGGCGTCCCGCCGGCATGGCGTGCCTGCTGAGCAGGTTCTTTCCATTGTCGAGGAGCTGGCTGAGATGGCCGGTCCGCGCGGTATGGTCGGCGGACAGGTGGCCGACATGGAAGGGGAGCAGGGGCTTACCAGTCTGGAGCAGCTGCAGTATATCCACCGCCATAAGACAGGTGATCTGATTGTCTTCTCGCTGCTGGCCGGAGGACGGATTGCCGAGGCGGATTCTGCCCGGCTTGAAGCGCTGCGTGAATTCGGGACCCAGATCGGCCTGGCCTTCCAGGTGCAGGATGATATCCTTGATCTGGTCGGTGACGAAGGCAAGCTTGGCAAGAAGACAGGCAGTGACATCAAGCAGCAGAAGGTGACATACCCGTATTTTATCGGGCTGGAAGCCTCGCGCGCTGAAGTGGAGCGGCTGACCGAGGCGGCCCGCAGCGCCGTGCTTGGCGGAGGCTTCAAGGACAATTCGCGCCTGCTGGAAATTGCATCCTACCTGATGTCCAGGGATCACTAAAGAAAATTCCGAAGCGGCTGTATTTCGACAGCCGTTTCGTTTGTGTTATAATGGGGTTTATATTTTACAACATCTAGGAAAGCGGGGAAGACTCGTGCTGCTTCCAAATATAAATGATCCGCAGCAACTCAAATCTTTATCAG
This sequence comes from Paenibacillus sp. FSL R7-0273, assembly GCF_000758625.1. Classification (NCBI taxonomy): domain Bacteria; kingdom Bacillati; phylum Bacillota; class Bacilli; order Caryophanales; family Paenibacillaceae; genus Paenibacillus; species Paenibacillus sp. FSL R7-0273. The sequence continues at coordinate 4,943,322 of NZ_CP009283.1, read as the reverse complement.
TGCCAGAGCTGGACTCCCTTGCAGAGGAGATCCGTACGTTTCTGATTGAGAAGCTCACTGTGACCGGCGGGCATCTGGGATCCAACCTGGGGGTAGTGGAGCTGACACTGGCGCTGCATTACTGCTACGACAGTCCCCGGGACAAAATGATATATGATGTAGGACACCAGGCGTATGTCCACAAAATTCTGACCGGCCGGCAGGACCGTTTCGATACGCTTCGTAAGAAGGACGGACTGTGCGGCTTCGTCAAGCGCACGGAGAGTGAGCATGATGTCTGGGAAGCCGGACACAGCAGCACCTCCCTGTCAGCAGCGATGGGTATGGCTGTGGCTCGTGACCTCAAGGGTGAGGACAACAAGGTCATTGCTGTTATCGGAGACGGGGCGCTGACCGGCGGGATGGCCTTTGAAGCGCTGAACCATATCGGCCATGAACGCCGCAAGCTGATGGTGATTCTGAACGATAATGAGATGTCCATTGCGCCTAACGTCGGAGCTATGCACAATTATCTGAGCAAAATCCGCTCGGACCGCCATTACCTGCGGGCCAAGGACGAAGTGGAAGGGCTGCTGCGGAGAATTCCGGCAATCGGCGGCAAGCTGGCCAAGACAGCTGAGAAGCTGAAGGACAGCCTTAAGTATATGATGGTTCCCGGCGTACTGTTCGAAGAGCTGGGCTTCACCTATCTCGGGCCGGTGGACGGACATGATATTGAGAAGATGATCGACACCTTCCATCAGGCGGACAATGTGAACGGTCCTGTGCTGGTGCATGTGCTGACTACCAAAGGTAAAGGCTATAAGCCTGCCGAGACTGACTTCTACAAATCCCATGCGATTTCTCCATACAAAATCGAATCCGGACAGCCCCTTAAGGCAGTCGGCAAGCCGCCGATGTATACGGAAGTATTCGGTGAGGCGCTGATTGAGCTGGGCCGTGAGGACAAAAGGCTGATTGCTGTAACGCCTGCGATGCCCGGCGGCTCCGGACTGTTCCCGTTTGCCAAGGAATTCCCTGACCGGATGATTGATGTCGGTATTGCCGAGCAGCATGCGGCGACGCTCTGTGCGGCGCTGGCTATGGAAGGAATGAAGCCGGTCTATGCGGTTTATTCCACCTTTATGCAGCGGGCCTATGACCAGATTCTGCATGATATCTGCCGTCATAATGCCAACGTGATGTTCGCTATTGACCGTGCAGGCTTTGTCGGTGCGGATGGTGAGACGCATCAGGGGGTTTATGATATCGCCTTTATGCGCCATATCCCGAATATCGTCATCATGATGCCTAAGGATGAGAATGAGCTGCGCCACATGATGAAGACTGCCCTGGAATACAACGACGGACCGATTGCCTACCGTTATCCGCGGATTGACGGAACCGGTGTGGCCCTGGACAAGGAGCTGCACACCATACCAATCGGTTCTTGGGAACGTCTGCGTACCGGCGACGATTACGCTGTGCTTGCCTGCGGGCCAATGGTTCAGGTTGCCGAGGAAGCGGCGGAGCTGCTGAAGCGTGAAGGTATTCAGCTGGGAGTTGTAAATGCACGCTTCCAGAAGCCGCTCGACAATTCGATGCTGCTGGAGCTGGCCCATTCCGGAACCTCGATGGTTGTCATAGAGGAAGCCAGCGAAGCGGGCAGTCTGGGCAGCGCTGTGCTGGAGTTCTTTGCATCACAGGAAATCTATGATGCCCGCGTACATCTGATGGGTGTGCAGGACATTTTTATTGAGCATGGCTCCGTCAAAGAGCAGCGCCAGCAGACCGGCCTGACCGTTGAGGCATTGTGTGCACGGATCAAGGCGATGAAGGCGCTGAGCAAATATACGTATAAGTCGACCTCCACTTCCTGAGCTTACAGGCCCGGGAAGCGGTTGACCCAAGAACGATCAGGAGATGAACATGGAACACCCTAAAGAACGGATTGATGTTTTACTGGTGGAGCAAGGCTTTTATGATAGCCGCGAGAAGGCCAAGGCAGCCATTATGGCAGGCCTTGTGCTGGCGGATGAGGAACGGATTGAGAAGGCGGGCATGAAGGTGCTCCGCAGCTCTGTCCTGAAGGTAAAGGGAGCTGTGCATCCTTATGTCAGCCGCGGCGGCCTCAAGCTGGAGAAGGCGCTCCGCCAATTCGGGATCGGCCTCACCGGACGCGTCATGCTGGACATCGGCTCCTCCACCGGAGGCTTTACCGACTGTGCCCTGCAGCACGGGGCGAGTCATGTCTATGCCATTGATGTCGGTTATAACCAGCTGGACTGGAGCCTGCGCAATGACGAGCGGGTGAGTGTAATGGAGCGGACGAATTTCCGCTACATGACCCCTAAGGATCTGCTGGGTCCGGTGCCGGATTTTGCGAGCATTGATGTTTCCTTTATTTCACTCAAAATCATCCTTCCTCCGCTTAAAGCGCTGCTGAGCCGTCCGGCAGATATTGCTGCACTCATTAAGCCGCAGTTCGAGGCCGGCCGTGAGAAGGTCGGTAAATCCGGCGTTGTGCGTGATCCGGCAGTACATAAGGAAGTGCTGGTTAATGTACTGACTATGGCAGACGAGCTCGGGTACCGTCTTGAGAACCTGACCTTCTCGCCGATTACCGGCGGGGAAGGGAATATTGAATTCCTGGCTCACTGGAAGCTGGAGCAGGAAGAGGCTGAAGCTGCTGCGGGGAACGGCCTGCAGGAAGCCCGGGCTCCCCGTTATTCCGGTGACAGCTTTGCCCTGCTGGCTGAGACGGTCATCAAAGAAGCTGCAGCGACCTTTACGGCCGCTAACGGAAACTCATCGAAGAAACGATGAGTTTCTTTTGCTTGAAAAGTATGTATACTCACAGACTAAAGATCAGTAAACGTTGACGTAAGCAGGAGTTCACGGCCGGCTGGGCGAATAAATCACCGAGGTGATTTGCGTGGCAAGCTCTGACAAAGCCGTTGTGGCGCTTATTGGACTGGCAGCTGCGATATTTCTGGTATACCGGATTTATCTTTGGCTGCAGAGCTCACCGAGTTCTTTCCTTAAGGACCGGGTGCCGATCAACAATGATATTGCTCCCCACCCATCCATTGAGTGGCTGGAGGCAGCAGGATATGAGGTGATTGGCGGCAAGCTCAAAATCCCGTTATCTTTTAATGTAGACGGTGCCCCCATGTACAGCCGGCTGTTTATCGACTATGTGGCCGGTAAAGAGGACGGCTCCTATTATCTGGTCATACTGTCCAGACCCCGCAAGGAGCTGGAGTTCACGGGGAGCGCACTCCGGGATGCACTTCTGCCTTATATGCTGATTTATCCTGACTGCAGCGGAGTGCTGTATGTCAACACGGTGTCGGCGGCCATTCATGTGATTTCCTTTGGCAGGGATGACGGCGAGTCCGCCTAATATTCATTTTTACAACACAGGAGGCAACAATGAAGGGACACAGGCATATCAAGATTCGTGAAATTATTACACACAAGGATATTGAAACACAGGACGAGCTGGTGGATCAGCTGCGTGAGGCAGGCTTTCAGGTGACGCAGGCGACCGTTTCACGTGATATCAAGGAGCTGCTCCTGATTAAGGTCCCGATGGACGACGGGAGATATAAATATTCCCTGCCGACAGACCAGCGTTACAATCCGACCCAGAAGCTGAAAAGAGTGCTGGTGGATAATTTTGTCCACATCGACTCCTCAGGTAATCTTGTAGTGATGAAGTGTCTGCCGGGTACCGCCAACTCGGTGGCTGCGCTGATCGATAATATCGACTGGCCGCAGATTATGGGAACCATTTCAGGTGACGATACCATTCTGCTCATCTGCCGTCTGCCGGAGGACAGCAAGGATGTCATTTCGCAGATCATGGGATATATCTCCTGAACAAAATAAATGTAGCAGCAATCCATTCATGGGAATCATCTTTTCGGAGGTGCAGTCATTGTGTTAGAAACGTTATCGATCCGCAATCTGGCCGTTGTTGAAGCGGTGGATGTGCATTTTTATCCCGGATTCCATGTGCTTACAGGGGAAACTGGCGCCGGGAAATCCATTATTATAGATGCGCTGGCACTAGTTGCCGGCGGGCGCGGCTCCGCAGACTCCATCCGTTACGGCTGTGACAAGGCCGAAATGGAAGCGCTGTTCAGCCTGCCGGACAGCCATCCGGTGTGGGAAACGCTGGAGCGCCTTGGTATTGATGCCCAGCCTGAGGAGCATCTGATTATCCGGCGTGAGATTACTTCAACCGGCAAAAGCACTTCACGTGTGAACGGCCAGATGGTTAATCTCAGCATGCTGCGGGAAATCGGTGAACAGCTGGTTAATATTCACGGCCAGCATGAGCATCAGAACCTGCTGAAGGCGGAGCGTCATCTCGGGCTTCTGGATACGTACGGGGAAGCTGTAATCGGGCCGCTGAAGGCCGATTATCAGGAGAAGTATGCCGCCTTTGCCAAGGTTGAGAAGGAGCTGCGGGAGCTGCAGGAATCCAGCCAGAAGGCTTATCAAATGCTGGATTTGTACCGTTTTCAGCTAGAGGAAATTTCTTCGGCGCGACTAAAACCGGGGGAAGATGAATTACTTGCCGAAGAACGGGTCAAACTATCCCACAGTGAGAAAATGATGGATTCAGTATCCGGCGCATACGACCTGCTGTATGACAAACAGGGACTGGAATCCGTTAATAAAGTAATCTCCCGGCTGGAGGATGCCGTCCGTTATGATGAGAAGGGGCTGCGGGCTGTACTCGAACAGCTGCAATCGTCCTATTACCAGCTGGAGGACGCCGCCTTTCAGCTGCGGGATTACCGGGAAGATATAGAATTTAACCCCGCCCGGCTGGAGGAGATCGAGAACCGTCTTGATCTGATTAACGGGCTCCGCCGTAAATACGGGGACAGTGTGGAACAGATCCTGGCGTATTATGATCAGATACACCGGGAGACGGACCTGCTGGAGAATAAGGATGAGTATATTGAGAAGCTGACCGTGAAGCGCAACGGCCTGCTCACTACATTAATGGAAGCGGCAGAGGTGCTCAGCGAAGCACGCAGGCAATGTGCGGCTGATCTGGCCGGACAGGTTGAAGGTGAGCTTAAGGATCTGCAGATGGAGCGTACGTCCCTGCAGGTCAAGCTGGATCTTATGGAGGACCCGCGCGGCGTCGAGTACAAGGATCGCCGTTATCGGCTTACCCGTCAGGGTATAGACAGCGCGGAATTCATGATCTCCCCGAATCCGGGTGAGCCGCTGCGGCCGCTCGGCAAAATCGCCTCTGGCGGTGAGCTGTCGCGGATTATGCTGGCGATGAAGAGTATCTTTGCCCGGACAGACGCGATTCCGGTCCTGGTCTTTGATGAAGTGGATACCGGTGTCAGCGGGCGGGCGGCCCAGTCCATTGCGGATAAGCTGTTCAAGCTGTCGTCCTCCTGCCAGGTATTCTCCATTACCCACCTGCCGCAGGTGGCCTGTATGGCTGACCATCAGTATCTGATCCGCAAAAAGGTCGAGGATGGCCGGACGATGACCGAGGTGGATTCCCTCTCCGCTGATGGCAGGGTTATGGAGCTTGCCCGGATGCTCGGCGGCGTCGAAATTACCGAAAAAACATTGCATCACGCCCAGGAAATGCTCAGTCTGGCCGAGGCCAGCAAAGCAGCCATAAGCTAGGCGGAACAATGATTGACAGTAATAAAAGCCTTGGGGCAAGGTTATCTTATAGGTACGCAATTGGCGACCACCTTTTTCGTCAAGCGAAAGAAGCAAAAGGGAGCGTGACAGCCATTGAAGCCGAACCTCAGGAAGTTAATGCCCTGCCTTTTTTTAACATTCTTTCTCAGCTTATCCGGCGTAATGGGGCCAGCCCAGAGTTATGCCGCACAGCGTGATCCGCAGCCGGCCAAGCCGGCGGCACAAGCAGCAGACCAGGAGCTCAAGGTTATCCCTGGAGGCCAGACGATCGGTGTGAAAGTAAAGTCGGCAGGTGTTCTTGTTGTTGGCCATCATTTAATTGAAGTATCTGAGCAGTCCAAGCTTTCACCAGGCGAGAACAGCGGTCTGATACCTGGTGATCTGATGGTCTCCATCGACGGTGTGAAGCTTAATGAGGTATCCAAGGTTGCGAAGCTGGTTGAGAAGGCTGGTAAGTCGGGCGAAACGCTGAATATTGTTTACAAACGCGCCGGCAAGGAGCATACAGCCAAGCTGAAGCCTGCTTATGACCGTAATGACAAGGTATGGAGACTGGGGCTGTACATCCGTGATTCTGCGGCTGGTGTAGGCACCTTAACCTTTTATGCTCCGGAGCAGGGAGTGTATGGCGCTCTGGGCCATGTCATTACGGACATGAACACAGGAACTCCGATTGTGGTCGGCAGCGGGCATATTGTACAGTCCAGTGTAACCTCGATTTCCAAGAGCCAGGACGGCGATCCCGGCGAGAAGCGGGCGGTGTTCCTGAAGGAAAGCCAGGTGCTGGGTAATGTGCAGAGCAACACAGATTTCGGTATCTTCGGTAAAATGACCAAAAACCCTGATCACAGCCTGTACAAGCAGCCGATTCCGATTGCTAAGAGCAGTGAGGTGAAGGAAGGGCCGGCGCAGATTCTTACTGTTGTTGACGGTCAGCAGGTGGAGCGCTTCAATGTGGAGATTATCCATGTCGCCCATCAGCAGACGCCTGCCACTAAAGGTCTTGTGCTGCGCATTACGGATCCCCGTCTGATTGATAAGACCGGCGGCATTGTCCAGGGCATGAGCGGCAGCCCGATTGTGCAGGATGGACGTTTAATCGGCGCAGTAACCCATGTGTTCGTCAATGATCCCAAGTCAGGCTACGGCTGCTTTATCGAGTGGATGCTAAAGGATTCCGGTGTCACCGGGCAAACTGAACTTTCCCCATACAATCTTAAGGCGGTATAGCCTTAAGATTTTTTTGTCGAAGCTCAGCGATATAAATCGAAACATGAAATAAAATATTTAATTATAATCTAACGGCGAAAAAAAATAAAGAAAAATAATTTTCGACAGAAGGATATTTAAAGAGCATGTCGAAAACCTAAGGAGTGCGATAAAAAAGTGGTAAAGAATAGCAGATATGAATAAGGAGGAAGCAGCCAGTGCAGAATATTGAAGTGTTGTTGGCCGATGATAATAGGGAGTTCACAAACTTGCTTGCTGAATACATCACGGAACAGGAAGACATGACCGTTACAGGCATCGCTTATAATGGGGAAGAAGTGCTTCAGATGCTTAGCGGGGCAAGAAAAATTCCGGATGTACTGATCCTCGATATTATCATGCCGCATTTGGACGGACTCGGCGTTCTTGAACGCCTGCGTGATATGGATCTGAACCCGCAGCCGAAGATCATCATGCTGACTGCATTTGGCCAGGAGAACATTACTCAACGGGCTGTTCAGCTTGGCGCGTCGTATTATATTTTGAAGCCGTTCGATATGGAGGTCCTGGCCAACCGTGTGCGTCAGCTCGTCGGCACCCAGGGCAGCATGAGCAGCTCTCCTAACATGTCGGGCTATGTCGGCTCTAGACCATCGTCCTCAATGTCCAACACGAATGTAGTGCCGCTCTCCAAGGGCAAGAACCTGGATGCCAATATTACCTCCATCATTCATGAGATCGGTGTGCCTGCCCATATTAAAGGCTATCAGTATCTGCGCGAAGCGATTACAATGGTATACAACAATATTGAAATTCTCGGGGCTATAACCAAAACCCTCTACCCGGCCATTGCGGAGAAGTTCAAAACAACTCCATCCCGTGTTGAACGGGCTATCCGCCATGCGATTGAAGTCGCCTGGACACGTGGCAACATCGACAGCATCTCCCACTTATTCGGCTATACGATTAATATCTCCAAATCGAAGCCGACCAATTCGGAATTCATTGCCATGGTAGCCGACAAGCTGCGGATTGAGCATAAGGTGTCTTGAAGGGGTAAGGATCAAGATACGTAGTTTTCCATCACCCGATAAACCTTTATGGTTTATTGGGTTTTGTTTTTTTAGCTAAACAGATGTAAGATTTGGGTATACCAATCTAAAGGAGAATGTGTTTTGAAGGAAGAATCACTTCAGTATATTTATACTAAACGCCGCAATTTTAAATTTAAATTAACGGTTCAAACGGTCTTTCTGTGTGTCGTAACCATCATTGCCAGTCTAATATTAAACGGCTTAACCGTAAAAACAGGAATCATTTCAGGCTCGGCCTTTATTGTTTGTTTGGCAGGGTACATAGGTCTGAACAGCTTGCAGAGAAAGCTGGTTACCGCAAAAAGAAAATCAATTATTGAAACGGGTTTTCCAATCAAAGATAATGTGCTGACCAGCGTACAGCAAGAGCTTATTTTACTTGATATAGACGACCTTCTTAGCGGATCATGGCCTAACAAGAATCCTTTTTCTGCCTTTAGCGATATAGCTGCTGTTAAAAGCAAGATTGAAGAAGGTGAAGCACTAACAGAGACAGAAATAAAGGGTTTAAACGAAATATACTCAAAAGAGAGCTTTAAGCAGCTGCACAGATGACAGCAAGTTCCGCAGCCGATGCGGTTATCAGGAGTGCAAGAGCGATGAACAAAGAAATGAACAAAGAAATTATGCGGTATTCATTCATTTTAATCGGAATTATTATATTTGGTCTTGTTATTTATCCTGGCTTATACAAGTTTGAGAAGCTGGACCAAAGCTTTCCGGTTAAAATAAACCGGATTACAGGAGATGCAAAGATTTTAACTGCTAAGGGCTGGCAGGATGCGGGTGACTACGACTATGCATCAGCTTTATTTGCCGAGTATAAGCAGCAAGTCATTGATGCTATGGATGGGCAGAGTGAGATTATTAAGAACGATGTAATGAACAGTGTTCATAACGATCTTGTAAAGGCTAAAAATGAAATTATCAATACAATGGAATCTAATACATCACATCCAACGTACCCAGACGGAACATCGGTGTTTTACTCCGCAAATAATCATATGAGCAGCTCAAAAAGCGAAGCCTTAGCAATAAAAATTGGATTAGGCGATTCCAAAGATACGGTTAAGCAATCACTAGGAACGCCAGATCATATCACAAACGGTGGAGATACGTGGTATTATGGATCAGCTATTATAAGCTTTAACAATGGTGTTGTTGAAGGATGGAACGACCAGCTAGGTGAACTGCTCCTTAAATGACAGCAAAAAGACACTGAAATTAAATCATCAGTGTCTTTTTCTTGTATATCAGCCGCCTTTACAGCAGCTTAATCAGCGCTTCAAGCTCCTCCGCCAATACTTTGGCCAATTCAAAATTCTTGTCCTTCAAAGCGAGCTCTATTTTCATTTCAACAGCCTTTTTGTTTTGTTCCATTTCTAAATAGTCTTTATCAAAATGACTGGCATAAATCATCTTTCTGAATTTACGCATGCTCATTTTTCTGATTGTCTTATCCTCAATGATCAAAACATAGTCCATACCATTTACGACAGAGTAGAAGTCATGGGAAATCATGAGAATGGCGCCCTTATACTCTTGAATGGCTTTCTCAAGGGCGATTTGGGTATAGGTGTCCAGGTGGCTTGTCGGCTCATCCAGCAGCAGGATATTTGCCTTACTGGCAGAAACCTTAGCCAATTGCAGCATGTTTTTTTCTCCGCCGGAAAGAGCTTCTATTTTCTGGGTAAGAATTTCTCCCTCAAAGCCATAGTTTGCTAGATAGGATCTTATCTCATCATAAGTATCAAACCCCGCATCAATGAACTCTTCCAGAATTGTATTCGAATCGTTCAGCCCTTCCCCTTGAAGCTGGGATAAATACGCCACTTTAGCATCAGGGTTTATTTCAATGGAAGTATGATTATGTTTAACAATATCCCGGAGCAGGGTCGTTTTCCCTGTACCGTTAGGACCGATGATGGCTACCTTGTCCGACGATTTGATCTCAAAGCTGACATTCTCCAACAGCAGCTCGTCAAAGGAAACACTGTAATCCTTGACGTTAATTACTACGGTGTCCTCTTCAAGTTCATGTTCCAGGCTGAAAGTGATCTTCGGCTGCTTAATGTCTACAAAAGGTGCTTTAATCCGGCGGGCTTCCAGTCTTTCCTGGAATTTAACTCTGGCTTTTAACGCTCTTCCCCTCGATGCTTCTGAATTGTAAGTTGCAATAGCTCTAAGATTATCGATAATCGTATCGTTTCTCTTGACTTCTTCCTCTTCAGCGAGTGCGAGCTCCTGTGCCTCGATTTTGGTCTGAAGCAAGGAGAAATTATAGTCAATATACCGACCGTCAAACTCCTGGATCTCCAGGTTTTCAAGGTGGATAATTTTGTTGAAGCAATGATTGAGCAGATACCGGTTATGCGTAACGACCAGAAGAATGCCTTTGTGGGAATTAATCAGATTTTTAAGCGCATTTAGGTTCTCAAAATCCAAGAAAACATCCGGTTCATCCATAATCAACACGTCCGGACTGTTCAGCATTTCCTTCATGACCTGAATAAGCTTGAATTCCCCGCCGCTGAGGTCCGATACCTTGAGCTCCTTCAGCTTCATGAGATTTGCCAGATTTAGCTTCTTATTAATATTGCTTTCAAAATCGTCCCCGCTGATGGATTCGAATGCGTCTAAAGCGAGCTGATACTTTTCCAGTAACGGCTCAATATCGGCGGAAGTCTCCATTTCAGTGAGGATAGCGTTTATTTCATTCTGAAGCTTAATAAATTCTTCACCAATGTATTCAAAAACCGTCGTTTCGTTAGCGTTATCCAGCTGGGAGAACTGGCTTACATACCCGATTCTGCAATCCGGCTCTATCTCTAACCTGCCATCATACAAATATCTTTCCGGATCAATCAAAATATCTATTAATGTACTCTTCCCGCTGCCGCTTGTCCCTATAAAAGCGCAATGCTGAGCCTCTTCAAGCGTAAACGTAATGTTTGTATATAATTCTTTTTGCGGAAACGAAAAGGATAAGTTATCAACTTTTATCATATATAACCTTTCTTTATAGCTAAAATGGTGAGCATATTAATGATTTTTAAGTAGCATCAAGTTGTTAGAATAACACTGTTTTCAGCTAACAGCAATCAAATTTATCTCTGGCTGAGCGGCTTTTTCTTATCCCCTGATTCTACCCCGGTGCTAAATGGTTAATTACAAAGCAGCTAATACATAACAACGTGATTAATACATATGGTTTCACCGTTTTTAGCAGCTAAATTTTAAATCACTACATTTTTCGACATGCAAATTTTAATCACCCGTGTATAATCATTGTAAAAATGAAAGGTGCAGTAATTTTCAAGAAAATACACCAATACATTGAAGCAAGCACATTAGTGTGAAGGGGAAAGAGTCGGATGGCCAAAAAAAGCATATTAAATGTATTGGTCGGTGTTCTAAGCCAGTTGATTGTGATTGGACTGGGGTTTTATATCCCGCGGCTGGTCATCCTTACCTACGGCTCGGAAGCGAACGGTCTTATTACGTCTGTTGTGCAGGTTATTACATACTTATCCTTACTGGAAGCAGGGGTCGGGGCTGCCTCCATACAGGCGCTTTACAAGCATATCGGGAATAACGATAAGTCCAAAATCAACGAAATTCTGACTGCAACCTCGTCGTACTACCGCAAAACAGGCTGGTATTATTTTATCGCGGTCATCCTGATTTCAATCGGATATCCCCTTGTTGTCAGCTCAGGCTTCAGCAACCTCACAGTTATGGCCATTGTATTGTTGAGCGGATTGGGCGGAGCCGTTAATTATTATTTTCAGGGAAAGTTCAGGGTTCTGCTGCTTGCTGAGGGCAAGAACTACATCGAGGCTTCCGTAACCGCGCTGTCCACGATTGTAAATAACGTCATCCGTATTATTTTAATGCTGAATGGCTTTGATATTATCGTTGTTCAGGCTGTTTATTTTGTAATTACGATTGTCCAGATTATTGTGTACCAGCTCTACATGAGAAGGCATTATAAATGGATTAATTTCAAGACTACGCCGGATTACCAGGCCATCAGCCAAAAGAACTCCGTTCTGATCCACGAGCTGTCCTATCTGGTATTTAAGAATACAGATGTTATCCTGCTCACCCTGTTCACTAACCTGAAGGTTGTAAGTGTGTATATGATGTACAATATGATCTTTGGTGTGGTGGAGAGAGTAACCTTTACCATCCGTGACAGCTTCAAGTTCGCATTGGGTCAAAAATACAATAATCATTTTCCGAAATTCATTAAAATGTTCAACCTCTTTGAGTCTTCCTATATCTCGCTGGTGTTTGCCCTGCTGACCATTACAACGATTCTAATCCTGCCTTTTATGAGGCTGTATACTTCAGGGATTGAGGATACCAATTATATTGATACGCTCCTGCCAATATTGTTTGCTGTGGTTAAGCTGCTGTTCAATGCACGGTTATCCTCGGATCTTGTCATTGATATCGTCGGCCATTTCCGCAAAACGCAGTGGAGATCGATTCTGGAGACATCCATTAACTTTGTCCTCTCATTGATACTGGTATTTCCGTTTGGTGCTTACGGGGTGCTGTTTGGGACCATGGTCGCTTTAACTTACCGGCTGATTGATATAGTATGGTACACTAACAGCAAATTATTAAAGAGAAGCTCCTGGATCACCTACAGAAAATGGATTATAAATCTGCTTGTTTCTATAATCATCATAGCCGTAACGAAACAGTTTGATTTTATGGTTACTCCGCATTCATACACAATGTTCATTTTAGACGCTGCTGTGTTATCGGCTACGCTGGTCCCGCTGTTTTTTATAGCAGGTCTCTGGTTAAGCAGATCAGATACCGACATGCTGCAGGAAATGCTTAGTCCGCTCCTGGCTAAACTCAAAATACGCAAAGCAGGGCGGCAATACTAAAGGAATATGGGGGTATTAGAATGGAACCGCAAATCAGTATTATTGTTCCGGTGTATAATGTAGCTGACTATTTGCCGAAATGTATCGAATCGATACTGGCGCAGACCTTTACGGACTTTGAGTTGATATTAATTAATGACGGATCTCCGGACAAATCCCCTCAGATCTGTGACCATTACGCGAGTCAGGACAGCAGGGTGCATGTGATTCATAAAAAGAACGGAGGCGTATCGGAGGCCAGAAACTGTGGTCTTGATATTGCCAGAGGCAAATATATCGGGTTCGCAGACAGTGATGACTGGCTGGCACCGGATATGTTTGAGCTTTTATACAACTTAAGCGAGAAGCATGATGCCGATATTTCTATCTGCGGCCACTATGTGGTGACGGATGATTCGACTGAACCGTTATATGAACATTTTGAAGGTGAGATTGTCTACAGCAATGTGGAGGGTGTCCAAAAAATCGTCGAGGATATAGAAATTCAAAGCTACTTATGGAACAAGCTGTTCAAAAGAGAGCTGTTTGAGAATCTCCGTTTTCCGGTCGGTAAAATTTACGAGGATCTGTGGGCCATGTATTTCCTGTTCAAGCATGCCAATAAATCTGTCCGCGTGTGGGACCCGAAATATTATTATCTGCAAAGAGGCGGCAGTATTACGCAGGTATGGGATGATAACAGCTTCTATAACTACTACCTGGCTGTAATTGACCGGTATAACGATCTCAAGTCTGAAGGGAAAAATACCGCTTATCATGATATATCCAAGCAATATCTGGATGATGTAGTGGAGTACGGCTTTAATTACTACAACTATTACATTAAAAAAGGCATGAAGGTAAATGATGAGCGCTGTGAGGAATTCATTGGCTTTCTCAAAAGCAATATCAACCCTTTTTTCCAGGACAATACGCTGGGCTTTAAAAATAAAATGAGCATCAGCCTGCTGTTCTTTAACAAAAGATTATACGCACATTTATTCAAATTTGCATTTGTCGTACTCCGGAATAATAAAATAGGATAAGCACATTTTGGTGCACTCCTTAATTGGAAATGAAAATCCAATGGAGGAGTGTTTTGTTTTTGTGTTATGATAGTAGTAGATGTGCCGTTACGGTCAATATCGCTGCAGCAGATTTTAGACAAGTCTGTATGGGTTTAAAAGAAGTTGTAAAAGATATTCTTACAGAGTATGAAACTCGCCGGTTTACAAAAATGAATAATGTTGCCCTTTCTTGCAGCCATCTATTCATCCTGATCCATAAGCCAACAAAAAATGGTTCGACAGAAAAGGGGAATCCACAAATGAGAATTAACGTTAAATTTACTCCAAAGGGAAAAGCGGCGGTTGAGAATTTCAGCAACGATGAGCTGCTTGAAATTTTTGCGCGGTATCTAAAAACCCTGACCAAGAAATACGACATTGAGGTTGATGTACCGCATGAGGTCAACCACAGCATCGTGGAGGACGGAACGGTCATTGTAATGGCACGGAATGTGAACTGTGATGTGGATACCTTCTTTAAGGAATTGAGCCGTGATATCAAGGTGCCGCTGAAGAAAAGACTTGGCGGGAAATTGGACAATGTGTTCAAAACAGAAGTTATTGAATAGCTGACAAAAAGCCATCCCTTCTTAATGAAGTGGATGGCTTTTTGGAATGCGCTGATATGAATCGTGAATCACATTATATGTAGAATAGTACTGATATCATTGAGCTCACGCATCCAAATGATCGGTTGGGATTAAATTTCTTCCAGTCAGAATATTCATGATGATCTCAATAAAATCAGGCGAAGCCTTAGCCTCCACCGCCAATTCATAGATGTTTAAGAGCTGCTCGTCAGATAGTAGTTCAAGTGATGAGGGGCGCGGAGAAGGATGAAAATAATAATCCATTAGATTCCTCCATCAATAGGTATAATGATCCAAATTATAGCTAACTTATTCAAATGGTACCATTTGGAAGGAAATCCGTCTCCTGTCATTCGCCCTGCGAATCACTCTTTACAAAACATGGTTACTATGTCATAATAGTTCCCCTTTTTATCATAAAAATCCCAGTATCAAAGGATACTGGGACGCTTACGCTGGCTCTTTCAATCTGCTGAACCTTCTGACGGTGCGGCAAGAAACCGCTTGATACGGGGTTCATTAGACTCTGATACAGTAGCAAATTGTTCACCTTCAACAAAATGGACAATTTTGCGCTCGGCGTCATACGCGTTGACCTTATTCAGGCTAACGACGTTGTTACGGTCAAGGCGTTCGAATCCTTTACCCTTGTAAGCAATCAGCAGATCGGAAAGAGTAGTGGGGAAAACAAATTCGCCTTCTTTCGTATGGACGAATATTGCATTTTTGTAGCTGGAAAAATACAATATGTCTTCCTCCCGGATATCCAGGGAAGAGCCGTCGTTTTGTAAGACACGCATGTTTTCCCCATCCTTGTTGGATTACTTGCGGAGTTCTTTTGGTGCTTCTGGGCTGTGAAAAGCTGGTTTCATGATTGACACAAATAAGCGGGAGGATGCCGCAAGGACTGAGGATGCGTGCTTGGCAAGCGTCTTTTTCATGGTTTATCCCTCCTTATCCATGGAATTACTGTTAAGGATTGTGCGAGAAACGCCAATCCGATGACAGACGAATGCATAAAAAAGTTAAGACATACTAATAGAACTGAAATGATCTTTAAGATCGGAAATATTTTCACCGGCATCAGGGCATTTTTGTCCGGATTAGGTGCGAATAGGAGCATGATGAGCAGGCTTGCCATGTTCATTAAGGTAAGATTTAATTCATAGAAACTAAACAGGTAAGGAACAAGTGTGCATAATAAAACAGAAAAAGTATTACAGGCTCTTGCCGTTTTTAAATGAAAACCCCCTGAAGTAAGGCGAAGGATCGAACAGCTTAGAAGGAAGGTCATGAACTCGGCGAAGTGGCCAGTAAGCAAGCCGGTCGCTGCTGTTGCAATGAAAATAAGCAGAGTATTCAATATAATGCCAAGTGAGTATTGCATTATTTCGACAGAGTAGGTTTCCTCCGGGTTAGCCTGTTTAATCGCAACAGCAATCTTATGAGATAATGTGTTCATTCTCAGATCTATCCTTTTTATATGAAAGATATACATAGCTATATAACAAGGATCCATAGGCTAAAGGCATCAAGAAGAAATAATCGGAGTAATGCTCTGAAAGATTGATCATTAAAACAACAATAAGAACACAAGGTAAGGTTAGAGCAAACAATATAAACTCATGTGACTGG
The DNA here is from genome assembly GCF_000758625.1 of Paenibacillus sp. FSL R7-0273. Lineage (NCBI taxonomy): Bacteria > Bacillati > Bacillota > Bacilli > Caryophanales > Paenibacillaceae > Paenibacillus > Paenibacillus sp. FSL R7-0273. The sequence goes on along the minus strand of NZ_CP009283.1, from coordinate 4,927,168 downwards.
ATTCTAATCTTTTTATTCTGTTTGTCCGGTACGAAATCAAAGCCTCTTCTTTGTTTTCTGATATAATAAGCTATTAAAAGTGTTGTCAAAGCAGAGACTATCTGTAAAATGTTAACTCCCATTGTCGGATAAAAAAAGGTTAAGGAATAAAATCCTGTAATATTCATAATTAAATAGCAGGTCGATTGCAGCAGCATGTAGGATAAATAGGTAAGACCAGTCATTATCGCTGCATAAAAAATGTGGAGCCGGAACAGAAGCCAAAGGAAGCAGAAGGTAAGCAGATATTGAATAACTATATCTGTGAGTACCATGCCATAATCATGCCGCAGAACAAATGAGACAAAAGCCATAATCAGACTTGCAAAAATCATTTCAGTTATGTAAAGGTCAATCTTAAATACTCTAAATGCAAGCAGGAACATAGCGAAGGTTTCCAGGACAGAGAATAACATGTATATCGAAAAATCCAGCATACCTACACTCCCGTGAACAAGTTGACTCTTCCTTATTCTTGCAAAGATTATACATAATATACTAAAATACAACAATAGCAATTTACACTCTTCTACAAAATATTCATAATTTTAGGTGAGAGGGGCATTTTCAATGAATCAGCGTCCGGAACAGGGAGAGTATACGGAAGCACAGGCGGGTTATATCGCTCTAGTGCCGCCGGAAGGTGACATTCTCACCATTCTCCGTGAGCAGTCCAAGGAGGTTTTTGCGCTGCTTGGCGGGCTCAGCGAAGAACAGGGTAATTTCAGATATGCCCCGGAGAAGTGGAGCATCAAGGAGATGGTCGGCCACCTGACCGATAATGACCGTATTATGTCTTACCGGCTGCTCTGTTTTGCCAGAGGTGAGCAGGCGCAGCTGCCCGGCTATGAGGAGAAGGACTATGTTGCGTCGGGAGGCTTTGACCGCTTTACCCTGAAGCAGCTGGTGCTGCATTACCGGATTGTCCGTGAATCCACACTTGCCCTGCTGGAAAGCCTGCCGGAGGATGTCTGGACCCGGGCCGGGAACTTCTATTCGGTGCCGGTAACCGTCAGAGCCCAAGCATGCATGATTGCCGGACATGAACGACATCACATGAATATACTGCAGGAGCGTTACCTGAATCAGGCATAAGAGCTTAACCTGAGAACAGCATAGACGGGAGGGAGCTTGTATGAACGTTGCCAGAAGCATACTGCGTTTCTTCATACCGCCTGAACGGACGCTGCTGTATACCTCTTTTGACCAGAGGGAGTATTTCGCCGTCAAAAACCGCCTAAGTGCAGCAGGAATCCGGCACCGCTCGAAAATTAACGGTGGAATGCGCGCCGTTTCAAGCCGCAGCCAATTTGGAGGCAATGCAGCATCGAGGCACGAGCTGTTTGTATGTAAGGAAGACGAATACCGGGCACTTAAGGCAATTCAAAAGTAGAGACAGTATTGCGAGGCTCATAATAAAAAAGCATCCCGCCCGTATCTGATACGGTGCCGGGATGCTTTTTTGCTGCTACAGGGGCGGATTCTTGTGACATTTGCGGCATACGGGGTAATAAGCTTCATTGCCGCCGATCTGGATCTGCTTGCCGCTGTAAACGGGCTTGCCGTCCTCTACGCGTAGCGCCATTGTTGCCTTACGCTCGCAGAACCAGCAGATGGTCTTCATTTCTTCGATTTTATCGGCGTAGATCAGCATGTATTTGCTGCCTTCGAAGAGATTGTTCTGGAAGTCATTTTTGAGGCCGAAGGCCATGACCGGAATGTTCAGCTCATCCACAATGCGTACAAGCTGGAGAATGCAGTCCTTGGTAAGGAACTGGCATTCGTCAATCAGCACACAGTGGGGTTTGGGCAGATTGCCGCTTACTATGCCGTAAATATCGGTATTTTCATCAATAGCTATAGCCTGCTTGCGCAGACCGATGCGGGAGGAAATGTAACCGACCTCGTCCCGGTCATCAATGGATGGGGTGAAGATGAGCACCGACTTGCCCTGCTCCTCATAATTATGGGCTACCTTGAGAATCTCAATGGATTTGCCGCTGTTCATTGCGCCGTATCTGAAAAACAACTGTGCCACGTCCATCTATCCTTTCGCTCTAATCCCAAAGAGTGTAGTATGCCTGAAAATTCGACCATATTAGAGTATCATATGTGCCGGTACACTAGCCAGTGAAAACATTGCCGGTCCCCCGGCATCTCAATTTCGTCATTTCCTGCGCTAAGATCATTTATGAGGATGTGCTATAATGGACGCACGTGTTTTTCAGCGGGAGAATTTGTACAGGAAGGAAGTTATGACAAGTGTCGGAGAAATTGGAGCAGTATAAGGAACGGGTGGCCGGTGCCCGGGAGAATGGAGGGCTGTCAGAGGATGTGCAGACCCTGCTGTCGGACATGCTGGAGGAGCTGGCAGAGCTCAGCCGCAGCAACAAGGCGCTGAGAAAGGTCATTCTGAAGAATGGGCAAGGCTCAGCGATGTCCACCCGGTTGCGGGATGCTCTATACGAATAAACAGATGAGGTACAGCAGATGAACATCATTTTCTCCTTTCTCAAAAAATACAGGGTAGCCGCCTTCGCCGCCCTGGCCATGATGGGGATTGAGCTGGCAGTGGAGCTGGCCCAGCCCCTTTTGATCTCCAGGATTATTGATGACGGAATCGTAGAAAAAGATATGACGGTTGTCTGGCTATGGGGCGGTGTGCTGACCTTAAGCGCGCTAATAGCCTTTGCGGCAGGGATACTGAGCTCTTTTTTTGCATCCCATGCCAGTCAGAGCTTTGCCTTCGATCTGAGGGAAAAGCTCTATGAGAAGGTACAGTCCTTCACTTATGAAGTGTTCAACAGGTTTCCTACTTCATCACTGATTACGCGGCTGACCGGAGATGTAACGCAGCTGCAGGACACAGTCTTCATGGCACTCCGGTTCATGACCCGTGTACCGCTGGTTGTGCTGGGCAGTGTCGTGATGGCGCTTGTGGTCCATGTGAAGCTTGGGCTTCTGCTGGCCGTAACATTGCCGGTGCTGATTCTGTTTCTGGTCTGGGTGATGCGCAGGTCCTCTGACCTGTTCAAGCGGGTACAGAGCAGACTGGATGGTGTAAACGGTGTCATTCAGGAAAATCTGACGGGCATCCGGCTTATCCGCGTATTCGTGCGTATGGGCCATGAGATCAGCCGGTTTGCTTCGTTCAGCGGCGGGCTGATGAAAGCAACGATCACTGCGCTCAGACTGACAGAGACGATGGGGCCGCTTATCATGCTTATCGTCAATGCGGGAATTGTCGCCGTGCTCTGGTTCGGCAGGATTGAAATTGCGTCGGGAGATGCAACGTTGGGACAGACGGTTGCTGTCATTAACTATGCACTGCGGACCATTGGAGCGTTATCTGCTTTGTCATGGATTATGGCGACCTTCTCGAGGGCCGTTGCCTCGGAGCACCGTATATCGGAGGTAATGTCTTCCCCCGAAGGAGAGGGCGGGCTGGAAGCTGCAGCAGATCCGGGTGACGGGAATCAGGGAGCTGCGGTCCGGGGGAAAATAGAATTTTCGGATGTCAGCTTCAGCTATCCGGGGAGTGATATTGCCGCGCTCGAAGAAGTCTCCTTCACCGTTGAGCCGGGCCAGCGTGTAGCTATCCTTGGTGCGACAGGCTCCGGCAAGTCCTCACTGGTCGGGCTGATTCCCCGGCTCTATGAGCAGACCGGCGGGATCATCCGGATTGACGGGATGGACAGTGCTGACATTGAAATATCCAGGCTGCGCCGATCGATCGGCTATGTGCCGCAGGAGGTGCTGCTGTTCAGCGGTTCAGTACGGGAAAATATTGCCTGGGGGAATGAGCGGGCTACCCAGGAGGAAATCGAGCGGGCGGCGGCTGCAGCGCAGATTAGCCACACCATTGCCGGTCTGCCCGAGGGCTATGATACGATGCTTGGCCAGCGGGGCGTTAATCTGTCCGGCGGACAAAAGCAGCGGCTGACCATTGCCCGGGCGCTTGTCCGGAAGCCGGCCATTCTGATTCTTGACGACAGCACAAGCGCGCTGGATGCTGTGACGGAGGGGCTTTTGCTGGAGGAGCTTTCGGCGATGTCCTGCACTACTGTGCTGATTACACAGAAGATCAGCTCTACCGTTTCGGCTGATTTGATTCTGCTGCTGGACGAGGGCCGGCTCATTGCCAAGGGTACTCACCATGAGCTGCTTGCAGGAGCGCCTCTATACCGGAAAATATACGAATCGCAGACAGGGGAGGGGGCACAGCATGTTCAAAGCATTAACTGAGCCTTTCCGCCATCCGAAGCCTGATTTTGGTACAGGCGAGAAGTCAGCCGGAGGCCGGAAGCCGAAGGCGAAGCCCAAGAACTGGTCCGCCACCCTGTCGCGGATCTGGGCCTATCTCGCCAAACGCAAAGCGAAGCTGACGCTTGTATTGCTGCTTGTCCTCATAAGCACCGCGCTGGCGCTAATGGGGCCTTATCTGATCAGCCGGGCGGTGGATGACTATCTGGAAGGTGACGGGGGGCGGAGCTGGAGCGTATTTCTGATCCTCCTCGGGCTGGTGTACCTGTTCACTTCACTGACCTCCTGGCTGCAAAATATATGGATGATTGAGATTGCCCAGGAGACGGTATACCGCCTGCGGACAGACCTGTTCGCATACCTGCACAGGCTGCCGATTTCGTTCTTCAACCGCAGACAGCAGGGTGAAATCATGAGCCGGCTGACCAATGATATCGAGAATATCAGCTCGACGCTTAACAGCTCTGCTATTCAGATTTTCTCTAGTGTGCTTACGCTTGCCGGAACTGTAGGCGTTATGCTGTGGCTCAGCCCGCTGCTAACGCTGCTGACCTTTATCGTTGTGCCGCTGATGTTCCTCGGCATGCGCTGGATTACCCGGCGCACAGGGCCGCTGTTTAAGGAGCGGCAGCGCAATGTCGGCGACATGAACGGCTTCATTGAAGAGACGCTGTCGGGCCAGCGGGTCATCAAAGCTTTTTCACAGGAGGAGCGGGTGATCAGCGGCTTCCGTGAGCGCAATAAGCGAATCATGCTGTCAGGCTACTGGGCCCAGGCGATCTCCGGCTTCATTCCCAAGCTGATGAACGGCCTGAACAATTTGAGCTTTGCTATTGTGGCGGGCATCGGCGGTTATCTGGCCGTCCGTGATATTGTGACGGTCGGGATTATCATCGCTTTTGTAGAGTACACCCGCCAGTTCACGAGGCCGCTTAATGATCTCGCGAACCAGTGGAATACGCTGCTGTCTGCAATTGCCGGGGCCGAGCGGGTATTTGAAGTGATGGATGAGGAGACTGAGGCACGGGACGAGGGTGCAGCGGTATCGCTTGAGCATGTGGAGGGGGCTGTCGCCTTTAAGGGCGTATCCTTCTCCTATGATGAAGGCAAGGATATTCTGCATGATATCAGCTTTGAGGCAAAGCCGGGCGAAATGATTGCCCTGGTCGGGCCGACAGGAGCCGGTAAAACAACGCTGATTGGCCTGCTCTCCCGCTTCTATGATCCGAGCAGGGGCAGCATCACGCTGGACGGGAGAGAGCTGTCCTCAATCCGCCGGGAGAGCCTGCGGAGCCAGATGGCTTTTGTGCTGCAGGATACCTTCCTGTTCAAGGGAACGATCCGCGATAATATCCGTTACGGCCGGCTGGATGCCACCGACGCAGAGGTTGAGGAGGCGGCTAAACTGGCGAACGCCCACTCCTTCATTATGCGGATGCGCGGAGGCTACGACCGGATGCTGTCCGTAGACGGCAGCGGCATCAGTCAGGGGCAGAAGCAGCTGCTGGCGATCGCGCGGGCCATTCTGGCTGATCCTGCGATGCTTGTGCTGGATGAAGCGACCAGCAGCATTGATACCGTTACTGAAATCAAGATCCAGGAGGGGCTGCAGGCGCTGATGAAAGGGCGGACCAGCTTTGTCATCGCCCACAGGCTTGGTACCATCCGTGCCGCTGACCGCATCCTGGTGCTGCAGGACGGCCGCCTGCTCCAGCACGGCCCGCATGACGAGCTGATGCGCCAAGGCGGGCTGTACAGCGAGCTTGTTAACGGTGCGCGTAAGGCGGCGCCGGGCGGGGCTTAGGATTTGGTCTAAGCCGAGTGTTATAGGAACAAGAAAAGCAGCAAGCCGCGTTTCCCGGAGCACAGTGTGCCGGTGAAGCGGGCTTGCTGTTTTTTTATATGCCGATGTGCGGTGTCCGCCGCTTGCAAGCCGTGAAATATTGGTGTGACGGGCGGGGATGGCAGATTTGATGTGGAAAATTCGCGGGATGGGGCAAAGTGGCGGGATGAGGCAAAGTCACGGAATGAGGCAAAGTCACGGAATGAGGCGAGAAGCTGGACTGAAGGGCAAAAATGCCTTTGATTTCGGCGGAATGGGGCAAAGTGGCGGAATGAAGGGCAGAAATGCCTTTGATTTCGGCGGAATGAAGCAAAGTGGCGGAATGAAGGGCAGAAATGCCTTTGATTTCGGCGGAATGAGGCAAAGTGGCGGAATGAAGGGCAGAAATGCCTTTGAATTCGGTGGAATGAGGCAAAGTGGCGGAAAGAAGGGCAAAAATGCCTTTGATTTCGGCGGAATGAGGCAAAGTGGCAGAATGAAGGGCAGAAATGCCTTTGATTTCGGCGGAATGGGGCAAAGTGGCGGAATGGGGCAAAGTGGCGGAATGAAGGGCAGAAATGCCTTTGATTTCGGCGGAATGAAGCAAAGTGGCGGAATGAAGGGCAGAAATGCCTTTGATCTCGACGGAATGAGGCAAAGTGGCGGAATGAAGGGCAAAAATGCCTTTGATTTCGGCGGAATGAGGCAAGGTGGCGGAATGAAGGGCAAAAATGCCTTTGAATTCGACGGAATGAAGGGCAAAAATTCTACAAGTTGCTCTTAGCAGCAGGCTGCTCAGTCTTCTGCTTCTCCCTGAACCTTGGACCAACGTAGTTTTTCTTGCGGTCACGGGTAAGAATCCAGCCGCCGAGAAAGCTCATGCCCGCCGCGAACAGCAGCAGTCCCCCGCCGAAATGCAGCCAGGCGAACACTGGAGTTACACTATCATCACCGTGCATCGAGAGATAATTGAAGATATCGTCCTTCATCATCAGAAAGCCCTTCATTGCCAGAAGTCCCGGAATGACGAGAATGATTATGGCAATGAACCGTGAAATGACCAGCTTCATACCGGCGACACTCCCCTGCAGCCTATTGAATTCACCAATATGATAACGCTTCACATGACAAAAGTCCATGGCTATATGACGTTTGTAAGTTTTGAATTGAGTCCAAAAGAGAGTACAATGTAGGGAGTTATGCAGAACTTTTGAGTATTGACTGGAGGATACATACAATGACAATTTCCTGTGACGTGGCTATTCTGGGCGGAGGGACCGGGGGATATGTGGCGGCGATCCGCGCTGCCCAGCTCGGCAAATCTGTCGTCGTCATCGAAATGGACAAGCTGGGCGGAACCTGCCTGCACCGCGGCTGTATTCCAAGCAAGTCGCTGCTGCGCAGTGCGGAGGTATACGCTGAAATACAGGAGAGCGAGAGCTACGGCATTGAAACATCAGGCGTCAAGCTGGTGTTCCCGAAGGTTCAGGCACGTAAAGACGCGGTTGTGGAGCAGCTGCACCAGGGTGTCCAATATCTGATGCGCAAAAATAAAATCCAGGTGGTTAAGGGCAGGGGGCGCATTATCGGCCCGTCGATTTTCTCACCGCGCAGCGGTGCAGTGGCTGTTGAGCTGGAGGATGGGGAGATGGAGACTGTAGTCTCCACCAATCTGATCGTGGCTACCGGCTCCCGTCCGCGTGTGCTGCCGGGTCTTAAGCCGGACGGCAAAGTCATCCTCAGCAGCGAAGAAGCGCTGACGCTAGAAGAGCTGCCTGCTTCAATCCTTATTGTCGGCGGCGGCGTAATCGGAGTGGAATGGGCGTCGATGCTGGCTGATTTTGGCGTTCAGGTTACAGTGGTGGAAGCCGCAGAGCAGCTGCTGCCGCTGGAGGATACCGAGATTGCCCGCGAGCTGACCAGGCTGCTCAAAAAACGCGGAGTCAAGGTGCTGACCGGCACCACTGTAGATCCGGAGACCAGCACCATAACAGAGGACGGGATCAGTATTGAAGCCCGCAAAGGAGAGCAGAGCCAGACGCTGTCCGCCGGGAAGCTGCTTGTGTCAGTCGGCAGAGTGGCCAATATTGAGAACATCGGACTGGAGAATACCGATATCCGCTTTGACAAAGGCGTAATCGAGGTCAATGCCAATATGCAGACCGGGGAGCCACATATTTATGCGATCGGGGACTGCATCGGCGGGCTGCAGCTGGCCCATGCTGCTTCACATGAAGGCATACGTGCCGTCAATCACCTGGCCGGGGAGCAGCTTCACCCGTATCATGCTCATCTTGTGCCGCGCTGTGTCTATACACGGCCGGAGGTAGCCAGTGTCGGTTATACCGAGAAGGAAGTGAAGAGTCTGGGCCGTGATGTCGTGACCGGGAAATTCCCGTTCTCGGCAATCGGCAAGGCAATCGTTCACGGGATGAAGGACGGCTTTGTCAAGGTTGTAGCTGACCGCAGCAGCGGCGACATCCTCGGTGTGCAGATGATCGGGCCGCATGTAACCGATCTGATCGGGGAAGCTGCGCTGGCCCAGCTACTGGATGCAACTCCTTGGGAAGTCGGGGAAGCGATCCATGCCCATCCGACCTTGTCCGAGGTTATCGGTGAGGCTATGCTGGCCGTGGATGGGAGAGCCATCGGGTTCTAATATAAGCTCAGGGGAGCAAAAGGAATGCCGGAGAGAGCTGGCGGAGCGTGATGAGCGCACAACCGTTCTTTTCCGGCTTTTCCTCTCTTTTCTTTTTGCGGTGAAAGGGATTATAATGTATTTAGTCTAGTCTTAGTACCTGGTTATAAGATCAGGTCAAGATGGTGCTATGGCGCATGCCAATAACCCAACAAAAATTTTTAGGAGGTACCTCTGTATGGAATCTCAAGGTACTACTGCAAACATGATCAACAGACATAAACAGCTTGGACTAACGGACGGCCAGGTCATTGATATGTACAGATATATGCAGCTGGGACGGAAATACGATGAGCGCAGCCTGCTGCTGCAGCGGGCCGGAAAGATCAACTTCCACGTCTCAGGGATCGGCCAGGAGGCGGCGCAGGTTGCTGCGGCGTTTGCGCTGGACCGGCAGAATGATTACTTTTTACCGTACTACCGGGATTACGCCTTTGTGCTGTCGGTAGGGATGACTACCCGTGAGCTGATGCTGTCTGTCTTCGCCAAGGCGGAGGACCCTAACAGCGGCGGCCGGCAGATGCCGGGCCATTTTGGAAGCAAGCGTCTGCGGATTGTGACCGGATCAAGTCCGGTGACAACGCAGGTGCCTCATGCGGTCGGCTTTGCGCTGGCTGCAAAGATGCAGCGGAAGAAGTTTGTTTCGTTCGTAACCTTTGGCGAGGGCTCCAGCAATCAGGGGGATTTTCACGAGGCTTGCAACTTTGCGGGTGTGAATAAGCTGCCGGTCATTATTTTTTGCCAAAATAACCAGTATGCGATCTCTGTTCCTGTTCATAAGCAGCTTGGCGGCAAGGTCAGCGACCGTGCGCTGGGCTACGGCTTTCCTGGTGTGCGCGTGGATGGCAATGATCCGCTGGAAGTTTACCGAGTAGTGAAGGAAGCGCGGGAGCGCGCACTTGCCGGTGAAGGGCCTACACTGATTGAAGCGATGATGTACCGTCTGTCGCCGCACTCCACCTCCGACAATGATCTGGCTTACCGGACGAAGGAAGAGGTTGACGAGAACTGGAAAAAAGACGGCATTGCGTCCTTCCGGACTTATCTCATAGAGCAGGGGCTGTGGAGCGAAGAACAGGAGTCGGATCTCCTTGCCGAATACAATCTGGAATTAAAAGAGGCTATTGCATACGCCGAAAATGCGCCGTTCCCGAAACCGGAAGATACGCTGCTGCATGTGTACGACGAATCCGGCCTCAAGGGAGGAGCATAAATCATGGCGATGATGGAATATATCGATGCAATCCGGCTGGCGATGAAGGAAGAGATGGAGCGCGACGAGTCAGTGTTCGTGCTTGGTGAGGATGTCGGTGTAAAAGGCGGCGTGTTCACCACCACCAAAGGGCTGCAGGACCAGTTCGGGGAAGAACGTGTGATGGATACACCGCTGGCCGAATCGGCAATTGCCGGTGTAGCAATTGGTGCGGCGATGTACGGCATGAAGCCGATTGCCGAAATGCAGTACTCTGATTTCATGCTGCCGGCGACTAACCAGATTATCAGCGAGGCTGCCAAAATCCGTTACCGCTCCAACAACGACTGGAGCTGTCCGGTGGTCATCCGCGCGCCGATCGGCGGCGGGATTTTCGGCGGATTGTATCATTCCCAGTGTCCGGAATCGATCTTTTTCGGTACGCCGGGACTTAAGATCGTGGCTCCGTATTCGGCGGCCGACGCTAAGGGCCTGCTGAAGGCAGCGGTACGCGACCCTGATCCGGTGCTGTTCTTCGAGAACAAAAAATGCTACAAGCTAATCAAGGAAGACGTGTCTGAGGACGATTATATCGTGCCAATCGGCGAAGCGAACCTGCTGCGCGAGGGCAGCGACATTACGGTGATCGGTTACAGTCTGCCGCTGCATTTTGCGATGCAGGCAGCGGAGGAGCTGGAGCGCGAGCAAGGCATTACCGCGCACATCCTGGATCTGCGCACACTGCAGCCGCTCGACCGCGACGCGATTATCGCCGCTGCCCGCCAGACGGGCAAGGTGCTGATCGTCCACGAGGACAACAAGACCGGCGGCATCGGCGGTGAAGTGGCGGCGATCATCGCCGAGCACTGCCTGTTCGAGCTGGATGCGCCGATCTTCCGGCTGTGCGGCCCGGATGTACCGGCGATGCCGATCAGCCCGCCGATGGAGAAGTTCTTCTTGCTGAGCAAGGATAAGCTGAAGGCTGAAATGCTGCGGCTGGCGCAGTATTAAGGTTGGTTAATTCGCTTGGAGCCAGGGTAGAGGTGAAGGCGGGAAGGCTGCGGTTGGCGTAGTAAGACGGTGGCTCCTGTAATACGCCAGCGGCTGTGTAAATGCTGTCTCGCGGGGATGGGCCAGCGGCTGCCAAACGCGTACGTGTACTAAATAGTTGGATTTTCGTCGCCTAATCTTGGCTTTAGGCGTCATTTATAAGAGTTAGCTGTAAAATCGTCATCTAATTTCGTCCATATGGTGCTTTAACGGTGCAATGTGAGCTTATAAGATATAAGTGACTTTTTTCCAACTAATCCGGTGTGGCGGGCGTTTGCTGTTGATTTAAGTGTTGTTTTTACAACTAAATCTGGTTAACGTTCGAGCCTATACTTACTGTATATAAACGTGTGCTAACAAAACTTAGGCGAATGCTTCCGGAGCTAGTTTTGTACGAAGTATAATCTGGAAGCCTGTGCTAACAAACTTAAGCGAATGCTTGCGAAGTGAGTTTTGTACGAAGTACTATCAGGAAGCTATGCTTACAAAACTTTAAGGAGTGACAATATGTCTGACAATACAAAGCTGACGGATGTGGTAATGCCGCAGCTGGCGGAATCGCTGGTGTCTGCTACAATCGGCAAGTGGCTGAAGCAGCCGGGCGACCGTGTGGAGGAATACGAGCCGATCTGCGATCTGATTACGGATAAAGTCAATGCCGAGCTGCCTTCCACGGTGGAAGGCACGCTGGTTGAGCTGCTGGCCGAGGAAGGCCAGGTCATTAGCGTGGGCGAGGTCATCGCCCGCATCGCCGTGGCAGCGCCGGCGGCTGCTGCTGCCGGGGGCTCCGCACCGGCAGCAAGCACTGCCCCGCAGGCGGCCGCAGCCGCGCCTGCACCAGGCACGCCAGCCGCGCCGGTCCGGCCGGCTGCGCTGGCTCCCTCAGCAGCGGACGCGCCTATGCGCTCCCGCTACTCACCCGCGGTGCAGACGCTTGCAGCGGAGCACCGCATTGACCTAAGCGCCGTGCCGGGCACCGGGCTCGGCGGGCGCATCACCCGCAAGGATGTGCTGGCATACCTGGAGAACGGCGGCGCAGAAGCCGTCCAGCCGGTGCCTGCACATCCGGGCGCAGCCGGCGCGGGGCAAGCCGGCCGGCAGGTGCCTGAAGCGCAGCAGCCTGCGCTTCAAGCGGTCCAGTCGCAGGAGCAGCAGGAGCCTGTGCGCAACTCCGGGCTTCACCTGAGTGAATCCCCGCGCATTCCGACGATTGAGGTCGAAGGCGGACTGGGCAGCAGCTCCGAGTACCTGATCGACGTAACGCCGATCCGTAACACCATTGCGACCAGAATGCGCCAGAGCGTCTCGGAGATTCCGCATGCCTGGACGATGATTGAAGTGGATGTGACCAATCTGGTTGTCCTGCGCAACAAGCTGAAGGATGAGTTCAAGCGCAAGGAAGGCATCAACCTGACCTATCTGGCCTTTATGATGAAGGCGGTAGTCAGTGCAATTAAAGACTATCCGATCATGAACTCCGTCTGGGCCGTTGACAAAATCATCGTCAAACGCGACATCAACATTGCGCTGGCGGTCGGCACAGAGGATTCTGTAATGACACCGGTGATCAAAAAAGCGGACCAGAAGAATATCGCGGGCCTCGCACGCGAGATCGACGAGCTGGCCCAGAAGACCCGTGAAGGCAAGCTGCGCCTGGATGACATGCAGGGCGGCACCTTTACAGTCAACAATACAGGGTCGTTCGGCTCCATCCTGTCCTATCCGATTATCAACTACCCGCAGGCGGCCATTCTGACGTTTGAATCCATTGTCAAAAAGCCGGTCGTCATCAACGACATGATTGCGGTGCGCTCCATGGCAAACATCTGCCTGTCGCTGGATCACCGGATTCTGGACGGTGTCATCTGCGGGCGCTTCCTGCAGCGCGTCAAAGATAATTTGGAGGGTTATACTCCGGATACCAAGCTCTATTAATCAGCGGCTGCATAAGCGCCGTGACACAGCAAACAGCGTCCGGCAAGTGCCGGACGCTGTTATTAAGCTTTTTTTAACCGGCCAGGAAAGGCTCGACTACCATCAGCAGGGTTGAGGCGATCATTGCGATCAGCATGATATAGATAACGATGCGGAACCATTTTTGACGATTCATGTGTGACTCCTTTAGGATTAGTGTAAGTTAAGACTATTGTAACGTATCTGCGAAAGAGAGGGAAGTCCAGTGATAGTAAGAGACCGATTGATTGAGGAATTCATGGAGCTTGTCCGTGTGGACAGCGAGACCGGAAATGAACGGCAGATTGCCGACGTGCTAAAAGCAAAATTCAGCGCGCTGGGACTGACAGCCATCGAGGATGATTCCATGGAGCGTACCGGACACGGAGCCGGCAACCTGTTTGTAACGTGGGCGGCAGACAGCGGTGCTGCAGCACCGAAGCTGCTGTTCACCTGCCACATGGATACCGTTGTTCCAGGGCAGAATATTAAGCCAACCCTCGGGGAAGACGGCTGGATTACCAGTGACGGCACGACCATTCTCGGCGCTGACGATAAAGCGGGTCTGGCGGCCCTGTTTGAAGCGATCCGTGTGATCCAGGAGCAAAAAATCCCGCACGGACAGCTCCAGTTCGTAATCACAGCAGGCGAGGAGTCAGGGCTGCTTGGTGCACGTGCGATGGACCCGAGCCATCTGGATGCAGATATGGGCTTTGCCCTCGATTCTAACGGCGAAATCGGCGCAATTGCTGTTGCGGCTCCTACGCAGGCCAGAATCACGATGCAGATTTTTGGCAAATCCGCTCATGCCGGTGTGAATCCTGAGGACGGGATCAGCGCGATTCAGGTGGCAGGCAAGGCGATTTCCGCAATGAAGCTGGGCCGGATCGATAAGGAAACGACAGCCAACATCGGCAAATTTGCCGGCGGCGGTCCGACTAATGTCGTCTGTGACCATGTGCAGCTGGATGCTGAGGCGCGCAGTATCGTGCAGGAAAAGGTGGAGCTGCAGATTGCCTCGATGCGTGAAGCGCTCGAAACAACGGTCCGTGAATACGGTGCGGAATGCGAATTCCGCAGTGAGATTATTTATCCGGCCTTCAGCTTTAATGAAAATGATCCTGTGGTGCAGCTGGCGGACCGTGCGATTACCTCCCTTGGTCTGACAACACGCCTGTTCCCTTCAGGGGGCGGCAGTGACGCTAATGTATTCAACGGCCTCAAGGTGCCTACAGTTAACCTGGCCATCGGGTACGAGCATATCCACACCACCAAAGAACGGATCAAGGCTGACGATATCGTTAAGGCGGCTGAGCTCGTTGTAGCGATTGTAAAAGAAAGCGTACAAGCGTAAGCCTGTCCGCCTCAGGCGGCTGTACAGATGAAAGAAGGAGCTGTTTCCGCAAAAAGCCGGAGCAGCTCCTTCTTATTACCGGCGGGTGAAGAAGGGATGCAGTCAGCCTGCTTTCGGCGGATTCAGCCGGGTGTCTGCCTGCAGCAGCAGGACGTAGGACAAGGGCATGTCGCGCCCGTACCGCTCAATCCATTCTGCAATAACGGCTTTAATCTGCTCAGGCTTGCCAACGGCTGTAACGGCTGATCTGCTGGTACGGATAAGGATGTCATTCATGCTTGCATTCCTTCTTTCCCCTTAAGTTTGCTATAATACACCCTATGCAGAACTCAGCCAAAGGAGACCATGAATCTATGAAAAATTTTGAAAAGCACAGCAATCCTGCACTCGATGAAGAGACTTTGTCCACGCAGCCGATTTTTGAAGGTAAAATCATCAGCCTGCAGGTAGACACCGTGAAGCTGCCGGACGGCAACAGCGCTACCCGCGAGGTTGTAAAGCATCCGGGAGCTGTTGCGGTACTTGCGCTGAATAACAATAAAATGCTGGTTGTAGAGCAGTACCGCCAGCCGATGCACCGTACAGAGGTGGAGATTCCGGCCGGAAAGCTGGACAAGGGGGAGGACCCGCTGGAAGCCGCGGGGCGTGAGCTGCAGGAGGAGACCGGCTTTCATAGCGGTGAGCTTAAGCTGCTGAAATCCTTTTATACCTCGCCGGGCTTTGCGGATGAAATTATTCATCTGTATGTGACGGAGAATGCCCAGCCGGGCGATATGGCGCTGGATGAGGATGAATTCCTGGAGGTGTCCGAGCTGACGCTTGAGGAAGCGTACCAGTACATTGCGGACGGACGGATTGCCGATGCCAAAACGATGATGGCCGTCTACGCATGGCACCTCTATACACTGACAGGGCAATGGCACTAACGCCTGAGCTGCACAGCTTTTACTGCGACCTGCATGTCCACATCGGCAGAACCTCTGCAGGAAATGCTGTAAAAATCAGCGGCAGCCGCGACCTTACCTTTGCCAATATCGCCAGGGAAGCGGCGGAGCGCAAAGGAATCGAGCTGATCGGGATCATTGACAGCCACTCGCCCGGCGTAATGCAGGATATCCGTGATTTGCTGATGTCCGGTGAGATGACTGAAGCAGACGGCGGCGGGGTTGCTTACCGGGGAACGACGATTCTGCTCGGGACCGAAATTGAAATCCGTGAGCCGGGCCGGAAGGAATGTCATGTACTGGCCTTTATGCCTAACCTTGCGGTGATGGAGGATTTCAGCGCCTGGATGAGCCGGCATATGCGCAACATTAATCTCAGCTCCCAGCGGCTGTATGCTCCTTCACGCGTGCTGCAGGAGGAGATATGCGGACGGGGAGGTCTGCTGATTCCGGCACATATCTTCACTCCGCATAAAGGGCTGTACGGCTGTTCCGCAGAGCGGATGGCCGAGCTGTTTGACCTGGAGCAGATCGCCGCTGTTGAGCTTGGCCTGAGCGCCGATTCGGAAATGGCCGGCTACATCTCGGAGCTGGACCGCTACTCGTTCCTGACCAATTCGGATGCCCATTCCCTCGGCAAAATCGGCCGCGAATACAATGTGCTCGAACTAGCCGCCCCTTCGTTTAACGAATTCCGGCTGGCGCTTGCACGCCGGGAGGGGCGGAGGGTGAGCGCCAACTTTGGGCTCAATCCGCGGCTCGGTAAATATCACCGGAGTTACTGTGCGGGCTGCGGCAGCATTATCGATGAAGCTGCCGCCACCTCCGAGCGTTGCCCTTACTGCGGAAGCACCAAGCTTGTACAGGGAGTATTTGACCGTATCCTGCACATTGCCGACCGGGAGCAGCCGCTTGTTCCGGATTACCGTCCGCCTTACCATTACCAGGTTCCGCTGGAGTTTATCCCGGGGCTGGGCAAGGCGAAGATGAATGCGCTGCTGGCGGCGTTTGGCACCGAGATGAATATTCTGCACCGGGCCGGCGAGGCTGAACTGGCGGCGGTGACCGGGCCTGAGCTGGCAGCGCAGATCGTGCTGGCCCGCAGCGGAGGGCTTGCGCTGACTTCCGGCGGCGGGGGGACCTACGGCAAGGTGGACCGGACACGAAGTTAGCAGTTCGTTTCATAGTCTCATAAAGGACAAGTCATAGAGCGGGACGTTTCCTCATATGGTGTAACATGTGACCTGAAAGGAGAACGTCCCGATGCGCAGTTTACGGCTGATGATCAAGGAACAGACGCCTCTTTATATTTTTGTAGCGGTATTATTTCTGGTCGGGGTTGTGTTCGGGGCGCTGATTGTCAGCAGCCTGACACTCGATCAGCAGCAGGAGCTGGGGGATTATCTCGGAAATTTCTTTGTGACCGTGGACCAGCAGGGGCTGCCGGCAGCGCCGGATTCCTTCTGGAGCATCGCCGCACTGAACCTGAAATGGGTGGGGCTGATCTGGATTCTGGGCTTATCGGTGATCGGGCTGCCGGGGATTCTCATTCTTGATTTTCTCAAAGGCGTGCTGATCGGCTTCACCGTAGGCTGTATGGTCAGCGAGTATTCCTGGCACGGCATGCTGTTCGCGCTTGTCTCCGTCGCCCCGCATAATCTGGTGCTGATTCCGGTGCTGCTGGTCAGCAGCGCGGCTGCCATTGCCTTCTCCCTGCTGATGATCCGCAGCCGGGTGCTCGGGGGTAGACGGACACCGGTGACCAGACCGTTCGTGACGTATACGCTGCTGTCCCTGGGCATGGCCGTACTGGTTCTCGGTGTTTCCGGATTCGAGGCCTGGGTCACGCCCGCCATGATGCGGTGGGTCACGCCGATGCTAGTCTCGCTGTAATCGCCAGAATCAAATTTACAGCTGTAAACAAACCAGCCAGCCGGGTAATGCCCGGACAGGCTGGTTTTATTTTTCATATACAGGGTTAGCTTACGTTGCTTGGTCTTCCTTAAACTCCTCGGGGTTACTGCAATGCCTCATAAGAGATTTAGGTGGAAAAACAACCGCTAATTCAGCTTTTTCTCCCGCAAATCATCAATTAGGTGGAAAGAATCCGCTTACATCGGCCGAAAATCAGGTTTTTCCCGAAAGTGACAGGATTAGCTGAGCTTTTTCCAACTAATTTAGAATTCAGACTAGGTATGAGTAATGTAAGTGGATACATTCGAGCTAAATACCCGGACAGGTCAATTCCGCTCATTAATCACCCATGCCGTAAACAGCAAGCTTAACAGAATAATGATCCCCAGGCTGGCCATCTGGACAACATTAGTAACAGCTCCGAACGAGCTTATATTCCCGAAAATAACCTCTCTGAGTATGTAGCTCAGACCGCTAAAGATGCCCAGGAAAACTAAGATGGCATTTATGGCTTTTTTGATTCGCTGCATGCTGACAGACTTCACCGCCTTGCTCCGGATGTAATACGCAACCTCAAGTATATTCCCATTATCTTGTAAAATATCTTGTAAAAGCACAGCAGCTTCAAGCTATTCGTGCTCCTTAGTGCTCCTATCAAGCTCCTAGCAAACCCCTAGCAAACCCCAGTTACCATTCCTTCCCGGTACCATTTCAGCAAACCTTTATCTCTTTTTCATCCTATCTTAAGCTTCACGGATTATAGTAATCCCATGACCCCCTTATAATAGAACTTGGCCCTGCCGGACTCTGGCGGGGCCCCTTTTTTTGTGTGAATATACCTAATTTAAAATGATTCTAAAAGAGTTTGACTTCTCAAAGGGACTCCCCCTATAATATAGAAGTGGTTTTATGCCCGGTGCGGTAATTTTCCAAGGGGGAGGGAGACAGGTGGAAGCCCGGATAGACAAGATTAAACAACAGCTACAATCCCAAGGATATAAGCTTACACCCCAACGGGAAGCAACCTTAAGAGTGCTGCTGGAGAACGAAGAGGATCATTTAAGCGCGGAAGATGTGTTTATGCTTGTAAAGGAAAAGGCTCCCGAGATCGGTCTCGCCACCGTATATCGTACCCTGGAATTGCTCAGCGAGCTTCATGTCGTGGAGAAAATCAATTTCGGAGACGGCGTTGCCCGTTACGATCTGCGTACGGATACGGCCAAGCATCACCATCATCATCTGATCTGCGTACAGTGCGGCTCCATGGACGAGATCCGTGAGGATTGGCTGGGACCGCTGGAAGAGCGGCTTGAGAACGAATTTAATTTTACGGTGCTTGATCATAGACTTGATTTTCACGGGATTTGCCACCGTTGTAAGGACAAAAATGCAGCGGACGGCAGCGCTCCCGAATAAAGCTTATAGATGAGGAATTACCGCACAAGCTCTCTCCGGTACGCCGGAGGGGGCTTTTTCAAAGTGTAAGCCTTTATACATAACCCGTCAGGCCTGCGCATAAAGTGTAGGACGAGTCAATATGAAGCGGGAGGTAGCCCTATGATCGTATCGATACCCAAAACCGTGCGCCGGTTGTATTTTATGACCCTGCTGGTCGCTTTTAGCTGTCTGCTGTATTATGCGCTGAACTGGATCGGCGGCTGGATCAGCCCGGTGGATCACTATGAAATTCCGGAGGGCTCGGCCGTCAGGGCGTTTCAGACGGCTCCGCATAACAGCGGGGAGTTCAGTGCGGGCGAACGGCTGCGGCTCTATTACTGGTACGGTGAGTGATACCGGGGCAAGCAGGAAAATGCTAGAAGTGTGTCGAATGTAGCCGTATAGATCAAATTTTTAACAAATCATATGCCTAAATGCTGCATAGCCGCGAACAGCAGCCTGAGCAGACGGGAGCGTGAGTGAATGAAGTCGCATTTGCAGCCTTTTATGCAGTATCTTACCGAGGATAAGGGCTTGTCTCCGAGCACGCTTGAATCTTACGGACGGGATGTTACGCAGTTCCTGGAATTTGCTGCCGGACGCGGGATTGCTTCGCCGGATGAAATAAGAAGGTCGCATCTGCTCCAGTATCATGCCCAGCTCCGGGGGGCAGGACGGGCGGCGGCTACCGTTAACCGGAGTACGGTGTCGCTGCGTGCTTTTTTTCATTATTTGCTGAAAACCTGGCAGATTAAGCAGGACCCGACGCTGGATATGGACAAAATAAAGCCCAGCAAGAAGCCGCCCATGATCCTCAGCATCGGGGAAGTGGAGCGGCTCCTGGCTGCTCCCGACGGGACCAGCCCGCAGGGAATGCGGGATAAAGCGATGCTGGAGCTGCTGTACGCAACAGGCATCCGGGTCTCCGAGCTGATCTCGCTGGACGTAGGCGATGTGCAGACCGGGCTAAAATTCGCCCGCTGCAGCTCAGCCTCCGGCAAGGAGCGGATCATCCCGATCGGCACAATTGCTGCAGACAGTGTGGCAGGATATATGGACGGCATGCGGGACAAGCTGCTGCGCAGCAGCAGGGACGAGCCGGCGCTCTTCCTGAACAGTCTTGGCGGACGCCTGACCCGTCAGGGCTTCTGGAAAATCATCAAAAAATACGCGCGGGAAGCCCGGATTGAGCAGGATATTACCCCGCACACCTTAAGGCATTCGTTTGCTGCGCATCTGCTTGAGGGCGGCGCCGATCTACGGTCGGTCCAGCAAATGCTGGGGCATGCCGATATTTCAACAACCCAGGTGTACAGCGGCATCGCCCGCAAAAATATGAAGGAAGTCTATGAGAATCATCATCCGCGGGCTTAAAAAGATGCTTTTTATGAGTAAGATAGTTATGATGGAATCATACTGAAAGAATGGCCGGATCAAAACAGGTCCGGATGGTTCTTTCGGCGAAAAACGGGTACCTGCAAGCGGGCTCTTCTGGTCCGCGGGCTTCCCCGGGCTTAGCCCTGCGGAAGAAGGTAGAGCCGTTTCTTCCTGTTTTCCTTACAACCCCCAGGTTATGCATACTGAGAAGGAGTGAATGATGTAATGTCCTCATTTAAACGGATCGGATTTATTGTGCTTGATAGTGTAGGTATCGGTGAAGCACCGGATGCCGAAAGTTT
The DNA here is from genome assembly GCF_000758625.1 of Paenibacillus sp. FSL R7-0273. Classification (NCBI taxonomy): domain Bacteria; kingdom Bacillati; phylum Bacillota; class Bacilli; order Caryophanales; family Paenibacillaceae; genus Paenibacillus; species Paenibacillus sp. FSL R7-0273. Next base: position 4,906,823 of record NZ_CP009283.1, on the reverse strand, counting down.
TGGAGATAAAGGGTCACATACGCTGGGCCATATTCTGGAGAGAGTGCCCGGCCTGAAGCTGCCTAACCTGCAGAAGCTGGGACTGGCTAATATTGCGGCCCTGCCGCCGCTTGAGCCGGTGGCCGAGCCAACCGGTTATTACGGTAAGATGCAGGAGGTATCCGTAGGCAAGGATACGATGACCGGACACTGGGAGCTGATGGGACTGAAGATCGAGGTTCCTTTTAACGTCTATCCGGACGGCTTCCCGGCAGAGCTGATTGAGAAATTCGAAGCGGCAACCGGCCGCAAGGTCATCGGCAACAAACCGGCCTCCGGCACCGAAATTCTGGTTGAATACGGCGAAGAGCAGATGAAGACCGGAGCCTGGATTGTGTACACCTCGGCAGACAGCGTGTTCCAGCTCGCCGCCCATGAGGATGTGATTCCGCTTGAGGAGCTGTACAGTGCCTGCAAAATCGCCCGTGAGCTGACGATGGCTCCGGAATTCTCGGTCGGCCGCGTTATTGCCCGCCCGTATGTCGGCGAGCCGGGAGACTTCAAGCGCACTCCTAACCGTCATGACTATGCCGTTAAGCCCCCTGAGCCTACGGTAATGAACGAGCTGCAGGATATCGGCAAGGATGTCATTGCCGTCGGTAAAATCAATGATATTTTCACCGGGGAAGGGGTTACCGCCTCGTATCCGACCAAGAGCAATGAGCACGGCATCCAGATCACGATTGATGAGCTGCGCAAGCCCTTTGACGGCTTCCTGTTCACCAATCTGGTGGACTTTGATTCCCTGTACGGCCACCGCCGTGATCCGGAAGGATACGGACGTGCGCTGGAGGTCTTTGATGAGGCCATTCCTGAGCTGCTCTCCACCCTGGGCGAAGACGATTTGCTGATTATTTCCGCTGACCACGGCAACGACCCGGTCCACAGCGGAACGGATCATACACGTGAATATGTGCCGCTGCTTGTATATAGCCCGCGGTTCAAGAATCCAGGCAGCCTGGGCATCCGCCAGACCTTCTCGGATGTGGCGGCAACGCTTGCCGACAATTTCGGGGCGAAGGCGCCGCAGTACGGGACAAGCTTTTTGGCAGAACTGAAATAGAACCCAGCCCGGAGCACTCCGGGCATACCCTCAAGGAGGCAACAAACCATGGCAGTAACTCAAAACCATATTCAAGAGGCAGTAGCCTATATTAAAGACCAATGCACAGTAGCGCCGGAAATCGGACTGATTCTCGGCTCCGGACTCGGTGTGCTGGCAGATCTGATTACAGATGAAGTAGTTATTCCGTATAACGAAATTCCGCATTTTCCGGTATCGACGGTTGAAGGACACGAAGGCGAGCTGCTGATCGGCCTGATCGAAGGGCGCCGGGTAGTGATGATGAAGGGCCGCTTCCACATGTATGAAGGCTACGGTCCGGAAACAACGGCTTTCCCGGTACGGGTCATGAAGGAGCTGGGTGTAACTAGCCTGCTCGTGACCAACGCCGCCGGCGGTGTGAACAAGGACTATACCCCGGGCGATCTGATGCTGATTACCGACCATCTCAACCTGACCGGCCGCAATCCGCTGATCGGACCGAACGATAACGCGCTCGGCGTACGTTTCCCGGACATGTCGGCTGCTTACAGTCCTCGTCTGATCGCAGTAGCTAAGGAAGCTGCGGCAGCGCAGAATTTTGAGTTCAAGGAAGGCGTCTATGCCGGCCTGCTTGGTCCTAACTATGAAACACCTGCCGAGATTGTGATGCTGCGTGTTCTGGGCGCGGACGCTGTAGGGATGTCTACTGTTTCGGAGACCATTGTAGCCCGTCATGCAGGCCTTGAGGTGCTGGGCATCTCCTGTATTACCAACATGGCTGCCGGTATCCTGGACCAGCCGCTGAACCATGCCGAGGTTATGGAGACGGCAGAGCGTGTGCGCGAGCGCTTTTTGAAGCTGGTGCTGGCCTTTATCCCTAAGATGTAGGCTGAGCCGTTACCGGCGCATTCTGTTTTAGCTGTAAACTAAATCTACCGGGCTCGTAAGAGCCTTTATCCGTGGGGTGCAAATATAATGCGTGCAGTTGATCTGATTCAGAAAAAAAGAGACGGCGGTGAGCTGAGCCGTGAAGAAATTGCTTTCCTGATCCAGGGCTACAGCAAAGGTGAGATTCCGGATTACCAGATTTCCGCCTGGGCTATGGCTGTGTACTTCCGGGGAATGAACGCGCGGGAAACCGGCGATCTGACACTGGAGATGGCAATGTCCGGGGACCAGGTGGATCTTAGCCCGATCGCCGGTATTAAGGTGGACAAGCACTCCACCGGCGGCGTCGGCGACAAGACGACTGTGGTGCTTGCGCCGCTGGTGGCGGCAGCCGGAGTACCGGTCGCCAAAATGTCCGGCCGCGGGCTGGGACATACCGGCGGTACGCTCGACAAGCTGGAGTCGATCTCCGGCTTCTCGGTGGAGATGGGCCGTGAGCAATTCTTCGCTCAGGTCGGGGAGATCGGCGCGGCCGTTATCGGACAGTCCGGCAACATTACCCCGGCCGATAAGAAGCTGTATGCACTTCGTGACGTGACCGCGACGGTGGAATCCATTCCGCTGATCGCAAGCTCCGTCATGAGCAAAAAAATCGCCGCCGGTGCAGACGCCATCGTGCTTGACGTCAAAACCGGCAGCGGGGCCTTCATGAAAACGCTGGATGATTCAATCGCTCTGGCGCAGGCCATGGTCGATATCGGCACGCATCTCGGCCGCAACACAGTGGCCGTCATCAGTGATATGGACCAGCCGCTGGGCTTCGGCATCGGCAACGCGCTGGAGATCAAGGAAGGCATCGAGACGCTGAAGGGCCAGGGGCCGAAGGACCTGCAGGAGGTCTGCCTCATTCTGGGCAGCCAGATGCTGGTGCTGGGCGGTAAGGCTAAGGATGAAGCAGAGGCACGCTCAATTCTGCTGTCGCACATCGAGGACGGCAGCGCTCTTGAGAAGTTCAAGCAGATTGTATCCGCGCAGGGCGGGGATGTTACGCAGGTGGAAGCACCGGACACGCTGCCGTCGGCGGGCCGCTTCATCGAAGTGAAGGCTGCTTCGGCAGGCTACGTGGAGAGCATCCAGGCTGAGGAGATTGGCGTAGCTGCCATGCTGCTCGGTGCAGGCCGCGAAACCAAGGAATCGCAGATCGACCTGGCTGTCGGCATCCAGCTGTCCCTCAAGGTCGGTGATGCTGTAGCCGCTGGCGACACGCTGGCTGTGCTGCATGTGAACAATGCGGGCGAAAGCAAGGTGCAGGAAGCGGAAGCCAAGGTGCTGGAGGCTTACCGCATCTCTGCTGAGCCGGTTCCGCCGCAGCCGCTGGTGTTCGCACTGGTGACCAAGGACGGCGTTACACGGTACTAGGCTGAAATTTAAAACAAACGTACAGGATAACAATGATCCCGTACGTTCAGACTGCCGGGCGGCTGCCCGGCAGTTTTTTATTTTATTTTCGCAAAATCCACCTGATAGGCCGCCGCCAATTGCTGATCTTCATCCAGATAGATCAATTCGGCGGGTCTGCTGAAATCGATCCTGCTTGTATCGAAATAAGGGATCAGGATTTTGGAGTAGCCTGTGTGTCCGGCCACAGCACTGTCTTCATCAGCCCGTTCATCCTTTCCGGTGATGCTGTCAGGCTGCATTACAGTTGAACCCTGCTTCAGCGTTATGGTGACACGTTCAGTGAAACGGGCGTTATCTCCGGAAGCCTTTACGCTGAACCCCAGCTGCCCTAGGCCGGAAAATTGTTTATTGAGCTTTTTGGCCTCGCTGAGTGTATACTTTCGGCCTTGACTATAAGCATTGTGAGACATCATCGCAATATAGTAAAAGGGCGTATTCACGTTGACTGCCGGCTGCGGACCGGTCATCGAATTTTCGAGTATGGGGAGGCTTTGCCCGGAACGGAATTCCGTGATTGCCTCCGGCTCCTGTTGCCCGATTGCGATGGCTTCCTTCATCTGCCGTCCGGACAGATCAAATATTCTGTTGCGGATCTGCCGGTCAGCAGACCCTTGACCCTCCGCAGTTCGATAGTAGGATTGCGCAAAGGTCAATAAAGACGTGATAAGTGAAAGAATCATGATGGCCATTACCACTTTGTTTTTCACAATGCAGACACCTCAGCCTTCTCTTCCGCTGTTCAGCCAATTTTCCACAGCCTGCTGCATCCGGTAAGCTCCCCGGCTCTCGTTGCAAAGGACTACAGCGGTAGTTCCGCTGACCGGATAGTGGGCGGAGTGGAAGGATACCCCGGGATCATAGCCCATCACATGATATTTATACACACCGCCGTCACGCTTCGTAATCCACACGCCGTAGCCATAGTAATCGTCCTGATCTTCGTGAATATGCGGCGTCAGCAGCAGGGCGGTCATTTCAGGCCCCAGCAGCCTGTGCTGAAGCAGCCCCTCCCACAGCAGCAGCATATCCGGAGCGGTCACGAACGCGCCGCCGTCAGCGCCCCCTTTTACCGGAATGGAGTAGATATTCGTGGTCTGCGTGCCGTCCTCCTTCACAATGTAGCCCAGGGCCGTATTGCCGGGGAGAGCGTCCAGTGTAAAGTATCCTGAATGGTTCATTCCGCACTTTGCAAAAATCTGCTGCTCCACATAACCGGTAAAGGTTAATCCGCTAAGCTTCTCAATCAGCAGTCCGAGCATAATGTAACCGGCGTTATTGTAGTGGAACCTGGTGCCCGGCGGGGACAGCATCGGCAGTCCGCTGAACATCGGCACAAAATCCCGGGGCCCCCGCAGCAGATACATCGGCCGGGTTTTCCAGAGCTCCGCGAAATCCTCCATCGTCTCCTCATCAAAATAATCCGGAATACCGGAGCTGTGCGTCAGCAGCTGATGCACGGTGAAATCCGGACTGAACTGAGGGAAAACGGTCCGGTCCAGCACATCCAAGACCTTGTCTTCGAGCGAGAGCTTGCCCTGCTCAATGATCTGGCAGACAGCAATCGCAGTGAACAGCTTGCAGCCTGAGGCAATGCCGAAGCGTGTGTCAGTCCGGTTGGGGGTTATGTCTGCTTTATTGGCGTATCCGAACGCGCCGGTTATGGCGGTTTTGGTGGTATTTTTTACAAGAAAGGCTCCTGAGAATGCTGCAGCCTCCGCTTCGGATTTCATAGCGGCCTCCAGCTGTTGATGTTGCATGAAATGACCTCCAGACACCTGATTTATTAGGAAGGAATAATTGCTGTCCATATGCTTCTTAAGCTACCATATCACGGCTGTACCTGAAAAGGTATGCCGAGTTCTTGTATAAAACGTCTACGGCCGGTAAGAGAGCATACGCGTGACGTAAGGTTTATCTGCAAAGGACAAGAAACCGGCGATAGTTTTGGCAGGGCGGTACATTGTGGACATTTCGGCATTTAAGCTAGTATAAATTCTAACATTACTATCTTAGAGAATGACATCCGGGGAGGAATTGATATGGCACTTCAGCAAACGATTACGGTAATGAACATTATGGACAGCGCTTATGTAAACGGGGAGCAGGTCAAACAGCTTTTTTCTGCTTATCCGGGGATTGCCGTGGAGGTAAGAAAGGTGGAGGGTGAAAAGGGCAGCACCGAATTTGTCAAAATCACTGTTCCGGGCAGCAGCGGCAAGCTTGGCGGAGGCACTGCGCCTACATTCGGTATTGTCGGACGTCTTGGCGGAATCGGCGCCAGGCCCAGCCGGATTGGAATCGTCTCTGATGCTGACGGGGCGGTTGCGGCAGTTGCTGCGGCGCTCAAGCTGGCGGATATGCAGGCTAAGGGGGATGTTTTAAAAGGAGACGTGCTCATTACGACGCATATTTGCCCGGATGCTCCGACGCTGCCGCATGAGCCGGTGGATTTCATGGATTCTCCGGTGGATATTCTGCAGATGAACGAGCATGAGGTGCTGCCAGAGATGGAAGCGGTCCTGTCAATCGACACAACCAAGGGCAACCGCGTGGTGAACCATAAAGGCATTGCTATCTCGCCTACTGTGAAGGAAGGCTACATTCTCCGGGTCAGCGAGGATCTGCTGCGGATCAAGGAGATGACGACCGGCCAATATCCGGTTACTTTCCCGGTGACGACCCAGGATATCACCCCTTACGGCAACGGCCTGTACCATATCAATTCGATCCTGCAGCCTGCGGTTGCCACATCGGCACCGGTTGTCGGCCTGGCCATTACAGCCCAATCTATGGTTCCGGGCTGCGGCACCGGGGCAAGCCATGAGGTGGATATTGCCCAGGCGGTTCGTTTTGCGATTGAAACGGCCAAAGAGGTGACGCAGGGAACCTGCTCCTTCTATAACGAAGAGGAGTTCGCACGGATTATGGAGCTGTACGGCCCGATGAATGTCCTGCAGACGCTGGGCAAGCCGGCAATGGCATCTATTTAACATTATAGGAGACGGTGGCGCTGAAGCGGTTCAGCGCCATTTGTATATTATAGTGCGGACACCGGCACAGAGCGGAAACAATCACAGAAAACGACAGGAGGGAACAGCTTGAAGCAAATCGGCTTGATCACGATCGGACAGGCGCCGAGGTCTGATGTGGCCCCGATAATCGAACAATATCTGAAGGGGCAGGCAGAGCTGGTGCAGGCAGGTGTGCTGGACGGCTATACCGCTGAGCAGGTTGGTAAGCTTTTTAGCCCGCAGGCCGGGGAGTACGTGCTTACTACCCGCATGGCGGACGGCTCGGCGGCAGTGATTTCACGGGAACGGATCGTATCGGTGCTGCAGGGGAAGATTGATGCCATGGAGGGCGCGGGAATCACTACGATTCTGCTGGCCTGTACCGGTGTATTCCCCGGACTGCACGCAGCCCGGGCCCATTTAATAGAGCCGGACCGGATCATTCCACCTGTTGTGCGGGCTATGCTGGGCGGACGCCGGCTGGGGCTAATCGGCCCGCTGCCGGAGCAGGAGGAGAGCATGAGAGTTAAATTCGCTGCTTCGGGCGGAAGCATTCCCTTTGCCGCGGCTTCCCCGTATACGGGAACGGAAAAGGATTTCCGTGCTGCTGCGGAGCGGCTGCGGGGCGAGGCAGATGTCATAGTACTTGACTGTATGGGCTATGTGGAGCAGCATAGACAGTGGGCAGCCTCCGCAGGCGTGCCCGCAGTACTGTCGAATGCCCTGATGGGCAAGCTGATAGCAGAAATGGTGTAATCAGGAGGAACTTAAGATGAGTGAAGCAAGAATAGTAATCAGCATGAATGTCCTGAAGGATTGTCTGGGGCTCGGCAGCGGCGAGCTGCTGGCAGTTGTAGCCGATGATGACAAGCGTGAGCTTGCCGAATCCGTCTACGAGGCAGGCAAGCGGCTCGGAGCCGAATCGATGCTGCTGATCATGCAGCCGCGCAGCAGATCCGGTGAAGAGCCGCCTGCTCCGGTTGCCGAAGCGATGGCTAAGGCGGATGTGGCGGTATGCATTACGACACATTCGATGACACATACGGCGGCCCGCAAGCAGGCTGCTGCTGCAGGAACCCGGGTGGCGACCATGCCGGGGATGACTGATGATATGTTCAGCCACGGGGCGATTACCGCCGACTACGGCCAGGTCAAGGAGCTGACTGAGCAGGTAGCTGGGCTGCTGTCCGCAGGCCGTGAGGTCCGGGTGGAGAAGGAGGGGCTCAGCCTCAGCTTCTCCATTGACGGCAGAGACGGTGTGCTGAGCACCGGATTATATTTGAATCCGGGCGAATCCGGCAACCTGCCATCCGGAGAAGCTTATATTGCGCCGCTGGAAGGCACTGCGGCAGGGCAGATCAAGGTGGACGGCTCCATCGCCGGAATCGGTGCACTGAACAGCCCGCTGGTGCTGACCGTTGAGCAGGGCCGTCTGACTGCGGCCGAAGGCGACGGCGGGGACAAGCTGCTGGAGATGCTTGGTGCAGGGGACGGGCGCCTGCTCGGGGAATTCGGCATCGGAACAAACAATAAGGCGAGAATTACCGGTGTGGTGCTGGAGGATGAGAAGGTCTACGGGACGATCCATGTAGCCTTTGGCAGCAATAATACCTTCGGGGGAACTGTTGCGGCGGGAGTCCACATTGATGCTGTGGTAATGAAGCCGGATGTTTATATTGACGGTAAGCTTATAATGCGTGCCGGAGAGCTTTTGTAGGCGGTGCTGCTGCATAGTGGATATGGTAGATCGCAGGTTCAGCGTGAACGTAAGTAGCAGAAAATACAGGCTGTGTGTATGTGCGGACGTGATCAGCTGAACAGACATGGTATGGATATGTGAACGTAAACAGCTGAAAGATGGACTGTTAGGATGCTTAAATGGCAGCATTGAAATAGATGGACTGTTGCAGTCTAATCAGGGGGGATAAGGATGCTTGGAATGATACGTGTGATTACGCTGGAGGACGAGCCGGCAGTCCGGCTGCACGGTGCGCTGGTTGAGCAACGGTTCGGCCTGCCGGTGCTCAGCCGCTGTATTCCGGATCAGCCCCGGGGTGTATACAATGAGGAGACGGAGGCAGAGTCGGTGCCGAAGATCATTGAGCTTGCCCGGCAGCTTGAAGCAGAGGGCTGTACAGCAATCGGCATCAGCTGTGCTGCTGACCCTGCGCTGCTGGAAGCAAGGGCAGCCGTTAAGGTTCCAGTATTTGGCGCTGGCTCCTGCGCTGCCCATCTTGCACTGACCTGCAGCAGCAGGATTGGCGTTCTGACGATCCTTACGGAGGTTCCGCCGTTCATCCGCAGTATTCTGGGTGATGCCTATATCGGCATGGACCGCCCGGACGGCGTAACGACGACGCTGGACCTCGGTACGCCAGCCGGGCGGGCCGGTGCCCTTGCCGGAGCAGCGCGGCTCGTCGAGCGCGGAGCCGATGCGCTGGTGCTGGCGTGTACCGGCTTCGCCACCATCGGGCTTGCCGCCGAGCTGGAGGAGAAGCTCGGCATCCGCGCATTCGACCCGATTCTGTCTCTCGGCGCAGCCGCGGCCTCTGCCGCATCCCTGCCGGACATTGTGCGGCGCTGATTGAGCCGTATTCATGTCTTGCTAAATAGTGCCTAATGCGTATCTAATGCGTGCATAGTGAGTGCCGGGGGAGTGCTAGTACGTGCTGAGTGCATGCCAAGTGTGTGCTGGGTGCGTGCTGGGTGTGTGCCGTGTGTGCGTGCCAAGTGTGTGCTGGGTGTGTGCCGTGTGTGCGTAGTGAGTAACAAATGTGTGTCGAATACGTGCCGAGTAAGTATACTAAGTGTGTGCTGAGTGCATACCTGGTGCGTGCGGAGTTAGTAGCAAGCGAATGCGGGTGCGTGCCGAATGCGTGCCAAGCGTTTGCTAAATGCATGCCTAATGCGTACCTAATGCGTACCTAATGCGTACCAAGTGGGTTCTGCGTGCATGCTCAATGCGAAGACCAAGAATACACGTTGTGTAAAGTATAGGAATGGTCTGGTGAAACACTCGCTATGTAAGCATATTGGCTGCTGATGCTTTAGCTCCGCAGCTTGTAGTTAAGCCGTCCCCCGGAATGATTGTCGGGGGACGCTTTTTTGTTGTCAGACAAATTTGAGTTTCTGTGTTGAGCAAGCTTGGAGAGCTATTAGAGTAACTTAACTTGCTATGGCGGGTGGAGGAGAACAGGACGTTGAAGCGGGGCAAAAGGTTAGGAGAGATAGCGCTGTGATCGTAATAATTAGCTTCCTGGGGTGAGGGGCAGGGCAGAACGGCCGGTTACTGAAAAGAATTGGGATATGAGGACTTCAAGTAACTATTAGCTTGTCCCACTCTGCTACCCGGGAGTTTCTTGGCGGCTTTAGCGTTAGTGGTAAAGCTACCGGTGACTCATTACCGCCGAAAAGGCCTAACCGGCTGAAATGAAAGGCAAAAATGCCTCTGAATCCGCGGAATAGCCTAGCCGGCCGAAGTGAAGGGCAAAAATGCCCTTGAATCTGCCGAAATAGCTTAGCCGGCCGAAATGAAGGGCAAAAATGCCCTTGAATCCGCCGAAAAGGCTTAGCCGGCTGAAATGAAGGGCAAAAATGCCCTTGAATCCGCCGAAATAGCCTGGCCGGCCAAAATGAAAGGCATAAATGCCCTTGAATCCGCCCAATGGCCCGCTCCGCGCCGCCGCTACGCCTTTACAGACGGAAAGTCTCTGCAATTTGCTATATTTTCCTGTGGTAAACGGCAGATGTCTGGTACACTAGCGTGACGAATTGCGCAATGGGCGCATGATGAATAGTGTGGCATATTTCAGGAAAAATCATGAAATACTGTAGACAGCAGAGGGAGGCAGAGGCGTTGAAGACACGTGGAATAACATTAAGAGAACTAATGCAGCTGTCCGTGCTCGGCAAGGCGAGGGTAGTGAGCGGTGAGCAGGGGCTGGACCGGGTGGTCCGGTTTGTAGACATCATGGAGGTTCCTGACCTGAAAGGCTGGATCAGCGAAGGGGTTATGCTGCTGACAACTGCCTACTCCATCCGTCATGACCCTTCGCTGCTGGCGGAGCTGATCTATACGCTGGATAATCTGGGCGCGGCGGCACTGGCGATTAAGCCGGCCCGGTTCCTGAAGGAGATTCCGCAAAGTGCAATTGATGCCAGCAATGATTGCGGTCTGCCGATTGTGGAGATTCCCCCGGAGATACCCTATACGGACATCACCCAGCCCGTAACGGAGCTGCTGCTCGGCAGACAGGCGATGCTGCTTCGCCGGGCGGAGGAGGTCTACCGCACTCTGACAACGATGGTACTGGAGAATAGCGGCATCCAGGCGGTAACCGACAATGTGGCAGAGTTTCTGAAGGCACCGGTGGCGCTGGTTGATCCGGAGCGGAAGATTATCGTCTCCTCCCCGGCAGATTATGAATGGCAGCAGGAGTCTGTGCCGCTGAACTGGAGTATCCATGTGGACCGGCGTACGGTAGCCAAGCTGCTGGTGGATAAGGAACGGCTGGATGACATGGAGGAAGTGGGGATTGAACAGGCCCGGCTGGTGTTCGCGCTTGAGCTGATGCGCCGAAAGGTCGCCGAGGATACGGAATTCCGGCTGCGCGGCAATTTCATCGATGAGCTGCTGACCCCGCCGCTGCCTACGCGCCATGAGGTGGAGCGTCGGGCAAGGCAGCTGGGTATGAACCCTGAGCACAAATGGGAGGTAGCAGTCATTGAGGGGGAGACGGCCCCCAGCGAGGAGACGGTGAACCGTCTGCTGGAACAGGAAGCGAAGAAACGCGGCGTCGCCCCCCATGCCGAGTACCGTTCCAGCAGAGCTGTGCTGTTCCTGCCGACGCAGGAGGGACGTAAGCTTACCGCCGCTGAAGATATACAGGAATCGTGGTCCAAGACGCTGGAGGGCTGGCTGCTTGACAAAAGCAACGGCCTCACCAATTACCGGACCGGCGTCGGCACCCCGGAATACCTGTGGGACATTTATACCAGCTACAACGAAGCGCGTAAGGCGCTGTCTGTCTCAAGACGGCTGGGGCAGGGCACGGGCAGCGTCACCCGCTACGAGGAGATGGAAGTGTATCACCTGCTCGAAGGGCTTGGCGGACCGGGCTTTGAGCGCCTGTTCGAGCGCAAGCTGGGCAAGCTGCTGCAGTATGACCAGGAGCATGACAGCAACATGCTGCTGACGTTCTATCATTATCTGGAGTGCCGGGGAAGTCTGATTGATACCGCCAACAGCTTGTACATACACCGCAATTCGGTTAAATACCGGCTGGAGCGGATCCGTGACATAACAGGGTTTGATCTGAATGATCCGCGTGAGCAGTTTGTCTGCCATTTGTGCCTGATCTACTACTATCTGCAGGAAAAATAGGCGGCGCTGGGATTTATATGGAATATGATGTTAGGAAAAGTGACGTTCTCGCGTTGCAGTAGTGCACAACCGACAAATGGTTGTGCTTTTTTTTAGTTAAACGGGACGTAGAGCAGGCGTTGAAATCTATGTAGAATTAGCACAACCACTAAAGATACATTGAAACAGCACAGTACCTGACATGGAACTTTGGTTCCGCCACAAAGATAAGGCTCAGAGCAGCATTGCGACTGATGCCGTAAGGGGGTTGATTCATTGTTTGCTTACACATTAAAAAGACTGGCACAGATGGTTCCGACCCTGCTCGGAATTATCGTCATCACCTTCATCCTTTCAAGAGTACTGCCTGGTGATCCTGCTATTATGCTGGCGGGGGAGCAAGCCCCGGATGAAATTGTGGACAAGATCCGCCAGGATATGGGGCTGGACAAGCCGCTGTATATTCAGTTCTTTTCCTACATCGGGCAGCTGCTCAAAGGGGATATCGGCTACGCATACCATACCGGGCATTCGGTAGCCAGCGATTTGGCCACACGTTTTCCGGCCACAATTGAACTGACACTGGCCAGCATACTGATCGCGATTCTGGTGGCTATCCCCGTCGGGATTGTAGCTGCTACCAAAAAGGAATCGGTTCTGGATCATATCTCCCGGGTGTTCTCACTGATCGGAGCCTGTGTGCCGATTTTCTGGCTGGGCCTCATGTTCATTTATATCTTTTATTCCATCCTCGGCTGGGCGCCGGCACCGATGGGCCGCATTAGCGGCGATCTCAACCCTCCAGTGCATCTGACGGGATTGTACGTGCTGGACAGTATCCTGTCCGGAGACATCATCGCTTTAAAAAGCAGTCTGGCCCACCTTCTGCTCCCGGCGATCTGCCTCAGCACCGGCACCATGGCCATTGTGGCCCGTATGACCCGCTCCAGCATGCTGGAGGTGGTGGATCAGGATTTTGTCCGCACTGCACGGGCCAAAGGCTTGCGTGAATCAGCTGTCGTGTACAAGCATGCACTGGTTAATGCGCTGATTCCTACATTAACTGTACTCGGACTGCAGTTCGGCTTTCTGATGGGGGGAGCGGTTATTACGGAGACGATCTTCTCCTGGCCGGGAATCGGCGGTTACGTTACGGATTCCATTCTGGCTGCGGATTATGCGCCGATCCAAGCGTTTACCCTGGTCAGTGCCGTGCTCTATTGTGCAATTAACCTGGCTGTCGATCTGATCTACGGCTTCATTGATCCACGGATCCGCTATGAATAGCACCGCTTGTGAGGAAGGAGGAGATTTACGTTGAGCACTGCAGCACATTCATCGCATTCATCGCATTCATCACAGGGTAAACCGGCGAAGCCGGCAGCTGCGGCCAAGCCCAGAACCTTATGGTCCCTGCTGCTGCGTAACCGGCTTGCCGCCATCGGGCTGACCTTTATTCTAATCTGGACGGTCATCGCCATTATCGCCCCGTGGATTGCCCCGCATGATCCTTATGCGACCAATATGGCGAACAAGCTTCAGGCGCCTTCGGCCAGCCACTGGTTCGGAACCGACAATTTCGGCCGGGATATTCTCAGCCGGGTGCTCTACGGAGCCAGAATCAGTATCTGGACCGGTCTGATTGCGGTCGGCATCTCCTTCGTAATCGGTGTGCCGCTCGGCGGAATTGCCGCTTACTATGGCGGCCGCACCGGTACCATTATTATGCGCCTGATGGACATCCTGCTGTCCTTCCCGTCGCTGGTCCTGTCCATGGCGATTGCCGCTTCGATCGGAGCCGGCCTGACCAGTGCGATGATTGCCGTCGGGATCGTCGGCATTCCGGAATTTGCCCGGCTGATGTTCGGGCAGACGGTCTCACTCCGCGAGAAGGAGTATATTGAAGCAAGCCGGGCAATCGGCGTGAAAAATACAGTCATCCTGTACCGCCACATTTTGCCGAATGCCCTTGCACCACTGATGGTGCAGGCAACGCTCGGGATGGGCTTTGCCATCCTGACAGCCTCCAGTCTCAGCTTTCTCGGGCTTGGCGTTAAGCCGCCGATAGCCGAGTGGGGCGCGATGATCTCCGAAGGCCGGGAATACATTATTTCCGGGCAATGGTGGCTGGTTACTTTTCCGGGACTGTCCATTGCCACTTCAATCTTAGGCTTTAACCTGCTCGGTGACGGCTTCCGAGATGTGCTTGACCCGCGGTTGCGTTCGGGCAAATAAAGCAGAGGAGGGGGCTAGGTCTCCTTCCTCCGCAGAATCCCGGTAAATATAGATCAGGGAAGCCCATGGCATGGTGCACTACCCGGCCGCCAGCGGCGTATGATCGCAAGCAGCACCCGTGTTATTTTGCAGGCAGGATATAGAAAAGGGAGGAACTACTGATGAAAAGATTCAAACTGATGTCCACGCTCGTCGCTTTTTCCATTATGCTCGCCGGCTGCGCAAGCAGCGCCAATCCTACGAATCCCGCTTCCACAGCGGCTACAGGGAACACAGGAACGGCTGCTGCTGTCAAAAGCAACCTGACGGTTGCCTATTCCGAAGGCGGCACTACGCTTGATCCGGCAGAAGCCAATGACCTTACCTCCGATACTCTCGTGCTTGCCGCATATGATCAGCTGGTCACCTACGGCATCAAAACCGAAGACGGCGCTAACATCGCCAACACCGAAGACATCCAGCCGATGCTGGCTGAGAGCTGGGAAGTATCGGATGACAATACTGTATACACATTCAAGCTGAAGCAGGGCGTGACGTTTCAAAGCGGTAATCCGGTGGATGCCGAGGCGGTTGCGTACTCTTTTGACCGTGTAGCGAACTCAAGCTCCGGCAGCTTCCTTTATGGAATGGCCGCAATTAAATCCGTAGCTGTAGTGGATGATTCCACCGTTGAAGTTACACTGACTAACGCCAATCATAATTTCCTGCAGATCATCGCCATGTACACCTTCTCCATTGTGGATCAAAAGACTGTAGAAGCACAGGGGGCCGACTACCTCAAGACCAATGCAGCAGGCTCCGGCCCGTTCACGCTTGAGAAATGGGACCCGGCAACAGAAGCGGTCTTTACCGCTAACGAGTCCTACTGGCAGGGTGCGCCAAGCCTCAGCAAGGTTACTATGAAGTTCACCAAGGAAGCCTCCAACCGTGTGCTGCTGCTCGATAAAGGTGATGTGGACATGGCGATCGAGATTCCTCCTAAGGACGTAGCTTCCCTCCAGAGCAACACGGACCTGACGGTCGCTTCCAATGCAAGCAACCGGATTCTGTTCTTCGCAATGAACAACAACGTGAAGCCTTTTGACAACGTAAAAGTCCGCCAGGCGATCAATTACGCCATCCCTTACGATGAGCTGCTGAGCGGCGTTATGTACGGACAAGCCAAGCAGATGAAAAGCTCTGTAGCGAGCAACACGCCGGGCTTCACCGATGCAGGCTTCGTCTACGAGCATAACCTTGATAAAGCAAAAGAGCTGCTGGCTGAAGCCGGATATGCTGACGGCTTTACCTTTGACTTCACGCTGGGCTCCGGCTTCGACGACTGGGAGGATGATGCGGTACTGATTCAGGCTGAGCTGGCCAAAATCGGTGTAACGATGAACATCAACAAGCTGGCCCGTGCCCAGTTCCTGGAGCAGCAGAAAACAAATAACCTGACCTCTTACATCTCGAAATGGACATCGTTTGTTAATGACCCTGGCTACCACCTCGGCTTCCTGCTCTATGGCAAAGGCTCTTCTAACTACATCAACTACAGTAATGCAGAAGTAGACAAGCTGTGGGAAGAAGCAAACGTTGAGACAGATGCTGCCAAACGGACAACGCTCTACGAGCAGGCACAGGAGATTATTACAACCGAAGCGCCTTGGGCGTACCTGTACGAATATAACCGCATTGTCGGCATGAGCAATAAGATCAGCGGCTATGCGTTCTATCCGGATGAAGTAATCCGCTTCTACCCGCTGTCGTTTGAACAATAAGAAGGTTGGCTGAAACGGTACCGTCCTATAAAGGGCGGTACAGCCGTTTCTGCTTGCTCAATTTCACAAATTCATATAATCCTCCCTGGCCCCGAGTGTCAGCAAGGAGGACCTAAAGGAGCGCAACAGGCAATGACAGACTGGAAAAGCAAGATACTGCAGGCGATTGACGATGAGCAGGACCAGCTACTGGAGCTGTGCTCACAGCTAATCCGTTTTCCTTCGGAGAACCCGCCGGGCGATTCGCGCGACATCAGTGCTTTTATTATCAGCTATTTAAAAGAGGCCGGGATCGACACGAGCATTCATCCGGCGACCGATACGATGCTTAATCTCGTTTCTACTCTGAGTTCGGGAGCAGATGAGCCGTCCGGCAAAAATCTCATTTTCTGCGGCCACACCGACGTTGTTCCTGCCGGTGACCGCTCCCGCTGGGAGTTTGATCCGTTCTGCGGCGATATTGTTGACGGTTATCTGCTCGGCAGAGGCGCTTCCGATATGAAGGCCGGGCTAGCCGGACTGATCTACGCAACAACCCTGCTGGCCAAGCTGGGTGTTCCGCTAAAAGGCGACCTGTCACTGCTGATCGTGCCGGACGAGGAAACAGGCGGCCATCTGGGTGTGCCGTGGGTGCTGGAGCGCGGGCTGATCTCTGGAACGGCAGCGGTTATCGCCGAGCCGTCCGGTCCGCTGAATCCGACTATCGGGCAGAAGGGCAGCTGCTGGTTCGAATTCACTGTTGAAGGCACGCCGGGCCACGGCAGCCTGTCACCGGTCGTCGGGGATAGCGCGATCGTTAAGGCTGCCAAAGGAATCGAGGCGCTGCAGCGCCTGTGGGACATCAAGCCGGATATTCCGGAGGAAGTCAAGGAGATCATCCGCATCTCGCAGGACTATGTGAAGCAGCGCGAAGAATACGGTGAAGTTGCTTACCAGGTGTTCGATCATGTAACAGTGAACATCGGGACGATTCAGGGCGGAACCAAAGTGAACGTTGTGGCGGACCGCTGCACGATCCAAGTCGATTCCCGAGTACCGTTCGGTGTAGATTACCGTGATGTGCTGGACCGTGCCCGGTCCCTGCTGCTTGAAGCTGGCATTGAATCCGAGGTAAAAGGCTTCGGCTTCCAGGGCAACGCCAACTGGACAGCTCCCGAGGAGCCGGTTGTCAGCGATCTGGTACAGAGCATCTGCGAAGTCAGCGGAGAGGAAGCCTACGGTGTACTGCAATGGGCTTCAAGCGATGCGCGTCATTTCCGGACCCATAACATTCCCGTGCTGCAATACGGACCGGCCGAGCTGTCAACCATCCATAACTTCAATGAAAAAGCGCCGGTCTGGCAGATCATCCAGTGCGCCAAAGTCTATGCGCTCACTGCTCTTAAATATCTGGGTGTGGAAGAAAGCGAATAATGAGCGTATAGATTGAACTTAAAAATTTAAATTAAGGGAAAAGTGGCGGAGGGGAATTTTGGAACTGGAGGAGCGTGAGCGACCGCCTTTGTCTGCGGATTTCAACCGCGAACAGCGGATTAAATCAGGAAATCTGCAGACAACAGCGGCCGGAAGTCCAAACATTCTCTGGAGTCACGGCAATCCCAAAACATAAAGACATCAGTTTAATCTATACGGAATTTTATTATAAGCAAGATACAGAAATAAAGGAGGGGCAATCATGGCAGAACTGCTGGAAGTATCAGGGCTATGCACCGAGTTCAAAACAGCGGCAGGTACAATCCGCGCGGTGGACGGCATCAGTCTGTCAGTGCGCAAGGGGGAGACGCTTGGCATTGTAGGTGAATCCGGCTGCGGAAAAAGCATTACCTCGCTGTCGATCATGCAGCTCCTGCCTAAGCGGATCAGCCGGATCGCCTCCGGCCAGATCCGTTTTGAGGGTAAGGATATGCTGGAGATGCCCGCAAAAGAGGTGCGTAATATCCGCGGTAACCGGATTGCGATGATTTTTCAGGAGCCGATGACCTCACTCAATCCGGTATTCAAGATCGGCCGGCAAATTTCTGAATCGGCCCGCTACCATCTGAAGCTGGGCAGAAAAGAAGCGAACGAACGGGCAATTGAAATGCTGCGCAAGGTCGGTATTCCCCGTCCGGAAAAGATTGCCGAGCAGTATGCCCACCAGCTCTCCGGCGGGATGCGCCAGCGCGTGATGATCGCGATGGCAATGGTCTGTAATCCCCAGCTGCTGATCGCCGATGAGCCGACGACGGCGCTCGACGTAACGATTCAGGCGCAGATTCTCGATCTGATGCGCGAGCTGCAGGAGAAGGAAGGCATGTCCATCCTGATGATCACCCATGACCTCGGCGTCGTTGCCGAGATGTGCGACCGGGTTGTCATTATGTATGCCGGCCAGATCGTTGAAGAGACAGATGTCGCCACCTTGTACAATACGCCGCTGCATCCGTATACCCGGGGGCTGCTGGCTTCGCTGCCCCAGCTTGCCGGAGACAGCGACCGCCTGACCTCGATTCCCGGCCAGGTGCCGAATCCGGCTAATCTGCCGGCGGGCTGCCGGTTTGCGCCGCGCTGTCCGGTTGCGGTTGAGCGCTGCCTGACGGAACGCCCGGAGCTGGTCGAAATCCAGCCTGGCCATACCTGCAGGTGTCTTTTGCAGGAGGAGGGAGTCATATGAGCACATTACTTGAGGTCCGCAATCTGAAAAAGCATTACCCGATTCGCAAAGGCTTCTTCTCGAAGCAGGTCGGCGCTGTCAAAGCGGTGGACGGGATCACTTTATCCGTCGAGCAGGGTGAAACGCTGGCTGTTGTCGGCGAGTCCGGCTGCGGCAAGTCTACGACCGGCCGGGCCATCCTGCGGCTGATTGAACCGACTGAAGGCGAGATTATGTTTAACGGTACGGATGTGCGCAGCCTGAACACGGAGCAGCTGCGCCGCTTCCGGACTGATATGCAAATGGTATTCCAGGACCCTTATGCTTCGCTTGACCCGCGCTGGACTGTCCAGCGTATCCTGGAGGAGCCGCTGCGGACCCATGGCTCCGCGTCCTCCTCCGGCGAGCTGAAAAGCCGCGTCGAGCAGCTGATGGAGGTGGTGGGCCTGTCCCCCTATCAGGCCCACCGCTTTCCCCATGAATTTTCCGGCGGCCAGCGGCAGCGGATCGGGATTGCCCGGGCGCTTGCGCTGAATCCGAAATTCATTGTCTGCGACGAGCCGGTATCGGCGCTGGATGTATCCATCCAGGCCCAGGTGCTGAATCTGATGCAGGATTTGCAGGAGCAGTACGGCCTTACCTATATGTTCATTTCCCATGACCTGTCGGTCGTGAAATTTATCAGCGACCGCGTGGCCGTAATGTATCTTGGCCGGGTTGTCGAGCTGGCCCCGACCAGGGAGCTGTTCGCGAAGCCGCTGCATCCGTACACGCAAGCGCTGATGTCCGCTGTCCCTGTGCCGAATCCGGGCCAGAAAGAGCAGCGGATCGTCCTGACCGGCGACGTGCCGAACCCTGAGACACCGCCAAGCGGCTGCGCCTTCCATCCTCGCTGTCCGTATGCCATGGACAGATGCAAGTCCGAGGCACCGGCGCTGCGTGCGCTGGACACGGGCCATCAGGTGTCCTGCCATTTATATTAAAGCGGCTATGATATACAGCTGGCCCGCATCAAAGAGAGCAGCTTTTCTCCCCGTTCAGGGGAGAAGGCTGCTTTTGTCTTTTGACAGCAAGATAGTATAACAAACTTCGATAAAAGCAATATATTAAAAGATTTGTTGTCATATGTTGAGGTATAGTTAACCCACAGAAAGCAGGCAGCTAACCGTGCAGCCTGCACATAGGAGGTTGATATATTTGAACACAGTCCATTTAACAGATAACCGTCTGGAGCTGTTCACAGGCAGCAAGCCGGTACATATCTACGTGTCTGAACAGGAAAATAGCGCCGTGCAAATCGCCGCAGCTAATCTGATTACAGACATCGGCCGGGTCTTCGGCTGTAAGGCTGTCCTTTCCGGCGAGGTTCATGAATGCGCCATCATTATTGCAACACTGGAGCAGGACGGGCAGATTCCTGCTGCTGTGCAGAATCCTGAGCTGTCCTTGGCGCTGTTAAAGGAAGAAGCAGGGGCTTTGCGCTGGGAAGCTTTTCTCCAGCAGGCCGCAGAAGGCGTGTTCTACATTGTAGGAACCGACCGCCGGGGAACGATCTTTGGCATCTATGATCTGTGCGAGGCAATTGGTGTATCCCCTTGGCATTACTGGGGTGATGTCCCGGTTAAGACTAAGAGCTCGTATAATGTGCCTGCAGATTTTAGCAAGGCTGACTGGCCTTCTGTGCAGTACCGGGGCATTTTCCTCAACGATGAAGAGGAGCTGGAGGACTGGGCCAGGCTGCATACACCGGACGGGACGATCGGGCCGGTGGCCTACAGCCATATCTTCGAGCTGCTGCTCCGCCTGAAGGCGAACTACATCTGGCCGGCGATGCACGTCAATTATTTTAACGGCAATCCGGAGAATGGTGCGCTGGCGGAGCGGATGGGTGTTGTTGTCGGCACCTCCCACTGTGACATGCTGCTGCGCAGCAACCAGAATGAGTGGACGCCTTGGCTTGAAAGTAAGGGCTACACAGATGCCGAATACGATTATTCCATTGAAGGCCGTAACCGGGAGATTCTCCAGGAATACTGGCGGGAAAGCATCGAGCAGAACCGGAATTACGAGGTCTGCTTCACCATGGGGATGCGGGGCATACATGATTCGGGCTTCCATACCCGGGCTATCGATGAGGACGATTCCCTGAGCAAGGAGCAGAAGAAGGAGGCCAAGGTCAAGCTGCTCGGACAGGTGGTCCGTGATCAGCGGCAGCTGCTTTTAGAGGTGCTGGGTGAGGAAAAGGGGCTGGCGGCCCTGCAGACCTTCGTACCCTATAAAGAGGTATTGTCGCTGTATGACCAGGGGCTGGAGCTGCCGGAGGATCTGACCCTGATCTGGGCGAACGACAATTTCGGCCATATGCGCCGTTATCCTTCGGCAGCCGAACGCAGCCGCAGCGGCGGGAACGGGCTGTATTTCCATGGCTCCTACTGGGCCGCTCCGGGTACGGGGATGAGCTACCTGTTCATCAATTCCATCCCGCTCGCGCAGACGGGAAATGAGCTGAAGAAATCCTGGGAATCGGGCATCCGCAAAGTATGGGTGCTGAATGTCGGCGGCTTGAAGCCGGTGGAGCAGGACCTGGAGTATTTTGTACGGTACGGCTGGGAGGCGGGTAAAGCGGAAGGTATAACGAAGGACCCGCAGGCATTCACAGAGCATTGGATTAACTCCAACTTCTCCGGCGGACACGGAGCCGAGGCTGCAGAGCTGTATACAGCCTTTGCCCAGGCGACAAATGTACGCAAAATCGAGCATATGCAGCCCGGTGTATTCTCGCAGACTGCCTACGGGGATGAGGCAGGCCGCAGGCTGCTGCTGCTGGAGGACCTTTACAGACGGGGCAATGCCATTCTGCACAGTCTGCCGCAGAAGGAGCAGGCCGCCTTTTTCCAGCTGCTTCTGATGAAAATCCATGCCTCCTACTACACCAACCATGAGTTTTATTATGCCGACCGCAGTGTGCTGTCCTATGAACGCGGCAACATGCAGGCGGCAGACCGGTATTCGGAGCTTTCGGCGGAGATGCTGGACAATAAGCGGCGGATGCTGCATTTCTATGACCGTAAGCTGAGCGGCGGCAAATGGGAAGGCATGCTTACTCCCGAAAGCTTCCCGCCTCCGCCGACTGCGCTGTACCCGGTGCGGAAGCCGGCTCTGCAAATCTCGGGAAGCAGCCTGCGGACGGACCTCTGGAACGGGGAGGAGTCACTGCGCTTCTCGGTCTACGGCCGGCGGGAGAAGTGGATTGAGCTCGGCAACCAGGGAGCGGGCAGCATTCCTTATACGCTGGAGGTTCAGGAGGGGGCGGACTGGATCGGCTTATCCGAGACGGAAGGGACCCTGCAGACCGAGCAGCGGATTCTGGTTACGGTCCATGAGCCCGCGGCCCATGCCGGTAAAGGTGGTCTCATCGTTATCCGTGATCACAGAAACGGCGCTGTCAGCTCTATTAAGGTGGAGGTTGAAGGGGCTCCGGCCATTCCGGAGGGTTTCGCCGGATATATAGAAGCAGACGGATATGTGTCCATTCCGGCTGACGGCTATCATCACAGCTCCAGTTCAGCTGATCACGCCGGAGAGCTGCAGTCCGCCTGGTTACCGGTTCAGGGTCTGGCCAGATACGAGGGAACTGCAATAATGGCCTGGCATCCCGTAGGTCAGCCTCCGGAAGGAGCGCTGCAGGACAATGCATCCGTAGGGTATGACATTTACGTGGAGCAGGGCGGAGAATACGTTCTGGAAATTCACCGTTTCCTGACACTCAATTCAACAGGCAGAATCCGCTTCGGTGCAGGTATAGATGATGGAGAGCCGGTGCTGGTAGAGTCGGATACGAAAGATGAATGGAAGGGCAGCTGGCAGCAGAGCATTATGGATAACGGGGAAAAGCTGCTGGTGAAGCTGCCGTATATGGAGGCCGGGGCACATACGCTCAAGCTGTACACTGCTGATAATTATGTAACCCTCTCCAAGCTGGTGCTGTATACCGGTGAGAGAGTTGAATCTAATCTGGGTCCGGCAACCAGCGCTTCGGGCCAGCAGCAGGCTGCCGGCAACGGCGCGGAGAGTCCGCAGGTGGACTGGAAGGAAGTAGAGGCGCTGTGCAGCGGGTTTTACAGTACGCAGAAGGAAGAGGTGACGCTGCCGTCGGTCCTGTACACGGACAGAGCCTTTTTTGAGGAACGGTTTGATCTGATCTTCCAGAAGTGCAGTCCTCAACCTCAGACAAGACTGGGGGATGCGCGTTATGATAGGCTGTGGAAGCGTACGGATGAAAAGAATATTGTTGAAGCCTTCGGTTCAGGCAGCTTTACTGAGAAGGACGGTGTAATCGCCATTGAGGCCGAATACGCCCTTGCGGACTCGGAGCATGCATATCTGACGCCTGCCGCAGAGGATAACAGCCTGACCTGGAGCCACCTGCAGGCTGAAACGAACGGCAGAACCGGCTTCGCCATGCATGTAGCTGACGCCGGCTTAAAGTGGGAGGAGCCTGCTGCCGCACCAGGCATGCATTACCGGATCAGCGTCCATACTCCGGGCGTCTATCACGCATGGCTGCTGGTCAGACATCATAACTTCCGGTCCGATTCCTGCTACCTGGCACTTGACGGTGCTGTACAGCCGTTGACGGAGCAGTTCGGCGGCGGAGTGCTGCATACCTACAATACCGCTCAAGTGTATTACTGGTGCCATATCTCTGATCTGGAGATCAGCTCAGGTGAGCACACGCTGTCCATACTGGCCTGCGAATCCCAGCTCCGGGTAGACCGGATCTATCTCACCGCTGGAGATGAGCTTCCGCCGGTGGATGCACAGTGGCAGGATTCAGCCAGACAATAAAAGGCGTTACACTGCCTTTCGCTTCCGTACAGGAAGAATAGCTGAACAGCAGCGGCAGCCTGAGACTTAATAAGTCCGGCTGCCGCTGCTTCATTTTTTATAGAATTAAGGCTGGAGCGGAACTGTGACTTCAAGATCCTGCAGGTAAGTCCGTTCTCCCTGATTATGGATTCCGGGCAGCAGGTTGCCGTTACTGTCTTTCTTTTGCCCGACAATGCTGTGATCATCATTCTTAACGGTTAGCGTAAAGGGTTTAATGGTTACGGACTTTGTTGCAGCGGCAAATGGGGCATACAGCTCATTGACCTGATCTGATGACCCCGGTTTGCTGTTATAAAAGCCGAAGATGTTCGGGTCAAGAGAATTCCCCTGATCATCTACAAGCTCGTAATACACTTTGCTGGCGCTATATTCACCTGTTTGCTCATTAGAATGAGGGACCTCGCCCTGACTGTGTAAAATTAAACGCGTGGACACCGGGGTTACCAGCAGCTCATCGACTGTATAACTAAACGATCCATTCGACCTGGTAATGTCTGGTTTAACCGCTATTGCGTTATCAGTCAGCTTTACAGGTACGTTGAATTCAAAGATTTCATCCACCTGCTTCATCTTGGCCTGAATAGTGAGCGCAAATTCGTCAGGTAAATCGAGGCCATGTGTCAGCTCCGCGCGGTAAGTATTGTCATGATAAGGGACATCGCCTAACATCCCTTTGGTAAATTTGATTGGCTGTCCGTCTGCCAGGAATACCGGAGGTTCAATGATAGCCCCTAAACTTCGCTCGGCAAGGTCCAACCCGCCTTCATACTCCAGCAGGAGGGACAGCCGTGTACCGTCATAGAGCAGATTGGTCAGCTTCAGTGTATTTCCGCCGTGGGTAACACTTTTCTCAGGCTCTGATAATATCCCCCGGGCAATCGCCAGATCTACCGATTGCGGGCTTGTACCTTGATAAATAAGGCTGATGCCCGGAATTTTCTTCAGCGTTTCTGCCATTACCGGCGATACAAAACCTGCACCGATAGTACCTGCGCCAAGCACTACAGCCACGGACGCGGCAATTGCTGTTTTCTTAAGGAATCTGGATTTGGAATTTGAAGCTCTTGCGGTTGTTCTATTCATCTCGCTCTCCCCGATCTTATGCATAATGTAAGTGCTCAATTCCCGCTTGGGTACAACAGACTCGCGGATTCTTTGTTCAATAACATCCATTTCAGAATGGTTTGTTTGCTCCTGATATTGTCCCATGGACCCTCGCTCCTTTTTGGTCTGCGCGTTCTATCAGCTTTTTGCGCAGCCGTTCATATTTTTTGCGGACTGTAGCTGCCCCGATTCCCATAATCCCGCCAATCTCTTCAAAGGTGTATTGCTCTACAGCTTTTAGAAGCAGGATATGACGTTCCTCTATGGTTAGATAGATCAGCAGCTCCTGAGTAATCGAATCGGTTAATGGAACCTGCTGCTGCCTCTGCTGCTCCTTGTAATGCTCAATCAGCCTGAGCCAGCGGCCCTTTTTATGCTTCAAATTCATTAAATGATGATAGGCCAGCTTGTAAATCCAGGCTGAAAAGGAAGTTCTGCTGCTATAGCGGTGAAGGTTTGCATAGGCACGGATAAAGATCTCCTGGACAGCATCTTCTGTTTCCGTATGATTCTTGAGAATATAAAAACAGTAAGTATACATCTGCCGTTCAAACAGCTTAATAATAGTCTCGTAGGACTGCTTGTTACCTGCCTTCACAGCTTCTACAGCCTGCTCAATCATCAGCTTCCTTTCGTCCGCTTCCCCGGGGACGGTTAATTGCACGCTTTTCACCTCCTATGGTCTGATACCTATATAACAAGCCCAGAGCATCGTTTCGTGACATGATTTGTTTTACCGGCAGAGAATGAATGAGGGCACAGAACGTTTCATGCTTCCTATTGCTTAACGGACCGGACGTACATAGATTACAGGCAAAGGTATAGCTCCCGATTAGCCGTGTTAGCCCGGAAAGTGGGCCGAGGCGTGAAAATAACGGTAAAAGTCCCGTTGTTAGCCCGGAAAGTGAGCCAAGGCGTGAAAATAACGGTAAAAGTCCCGTTGTTACGGTGAGACCCCCTTATCCCGGAGTCCTCAGTATAAAACCGGTACTTGTCGTAGCTATGCTCTTTATTTCGCTTTTTTCCTCGGCCAGAAGAAGGCGGACCGGTCTTCTAGGCCCATGACCCACTCTGAAAATTCAACCGGTGGCATGTTGCGAAGGCTGGTGTGCATTCTCCGGTTGTTGTAGAAATCCATGTACCGGTCCACGGCTTCATAGGCCTCGTCGAACGTTTCGAATGCCTCTTTACGGAACAAATCCCGATCAATATTACTGTGGAACGATTCAATAAAAGCATTTAAATCCGGTGTTCGAGGCGGAATGCGTTCATGAGTCATTTCCCAGCTTTCACACATGTCACCAAACAGGTGGCTGACGAACTGTGGGCCGTTGTCGGTGCGGATCACCGGGCGTGCACTGTCCTGGGCGCAGTGCTGCTCCATGGCGCGTCCCAGCGTCTGGCAGGCGTGCTTGGCCTCACACGACGATCCGCGGTGGTAGCCGACGATGACACGGGTAAACACATCGATAATGCTCAGGACGAAGAAATGCCGGTCCCGGCCCGCCACGTACCCGTACTTAATGTCCATCTGCCAGAGCTGACCCGCTCCGGTAATAACCCGGTTCTCCGGCAGCTTCCGGGGATGCTTAAAGCGCTTGTGACGCTGGGGCTGCAGGATCTCCAGCGCCTGACACAGCCGGTAGCTTTTCTTGTGATTGAGCTTAAGGCTGTGCTGGTTCCATAAGCACTTGGCCAGGAGCTTGTACCCGTACACGTGCTCTTCTCCAGCGACCAGTTCCAGAAGCATTTCCTGGATCTGCCCGTCGCTAATCTTCTCTCCAGACTCGGTCAGGGAATAGCCGGGTACGGGTCTTCCGCGCCCCTGAGGTACGGCCTGGGCATCCTGTGACTTGCGTTTCTTACGGTCGTAATACGTAGACTCTGCTAGCCCCACGAGACGTAGTACCAACGCTGCTTTATTCCCCTGCTTAATGAACATATCGGCTACCTCGATTTTTTCGGATAAGCAGGGGTTGGCTTTTTTAGCAGTTCACGCAAAATCTCAATCTCTAGCTCCTTTTCACCGAGGATCTTCACAGCCTTCTCGTATTTCTGCTCGACATCCAGCAGGCGTTTCAGTTCCTCCACCTGATCTTGGGGATACGGATGATCTTGTTCCCCATGGGCTTCCCGGTAATCTCTCACCCACTGATTCACCGTCGATGGGGTCACTCCATACTTTCGGGCAACCACCGCTGCCTTAATGCCAGACAACACCTCTTGCGCGGCCTTCTCTCTTGTTCCTGTTAAGTGTCCCATACCGTTCATCCTCCTCCTGTATCTAGTCTACATTTTTGTGGGGGAGGACTCCAACTTCTTTAGGGGGCTGTGGAGGTTAGCCTGGAAAGTGAGCCGAGGCGTGAAAATAACGGTAAAAGTCCCGTTGTTAGCCCGGAAAGTGGGCCGAGGCGTGAAAATAACGGTAAAAGTCCCGTTGTTAGCCCGGAAAGTGAGCCGAGGCGTGAAAATAACGGTAAAAGTCCCGGTTCTAGGCTCAACGCCTCATTTTTTTGTATATAACAGGTTGTTAACTGAAGTTAACTTTCTGAAACTGCATGAAAATATTCATTAAAATTTGAACAAGTAATTCAATCATTCTATAATTATATTAAAAATAAAACTGGATTGGGAGGAGTTGGAAGGGAAAAGTGGAAAAACGACGTGAGTTATGGATTGATGCCGCCAAGGGCTTCAGCATTATTTTTGTAGTGATGGGACATTCCGGCGATGCCGGTGCCAACCACTATCTGTCCTGGTTCCGGATGCCGCTGTTCTTTCTGCTGAGCGGTCTGGTGTTTAAGCCAATTGAGCCTGAGCGGTACACCGGCTGGGCAGTGAAGCGGACGAAGGGGCTGATGACACCCTATTTTGCCTACGGATTACTGATTGCGGCCGGGATGCTGCTGTATACCCTCAACTTCACCGGATTCCTGGAAAATATCGCGAGGCTGCTCTACGGGGGCTTGACCCTGACGGGACCTTACGGGGTATTCTGGTTCATCACCTGTCTCCTGTTCACACAGCTGCTCTTTGGTTACATTGTCAGATACAGCCGCCGCACCCAAATCCTTCTGATCGCCTCCGCGTACCTTCTATCTCATCTGATCGCACTGACGCCGCTAAAGAGCTTTAACCTCCCCTGGAACATCGACGTTGCCCTGCTCGCCGTAACTTATTATGCGATCGGATTTTACGGTAAAAAAGCCATTCCTGCGCTGATCAGCCGTGCTTACGTGCTGCTGCTGCTGCTGCCGCTGTGTGCACTTGTGCTATGGCTGGAACGCAGCGGATTCATCAGCTACAGCCTTGATATGAAATATAAGGATTACGATGCGCTGCTGCTGGATCTGGCGGTGCCGCTGCTGATCTCGCTGACTATCTGCGCTGCTGTATACCAATTGTCTAAACGGCTTCCGCTCGGCTTCATGGGCAGACTGGGGCGCAACACAATCGCGATTATGTATCTGCATCTGCCGCTGAATTACAGCCTCAAGGTGCTGCTTGGTACAGATTACGGGCTAATCCCGTTTACACTGGTCGGCGTAGTGCTGCCGCTGCTGGCGGCCAAATGGGCAGGGCGTTATCCGCCTGTGTCCAGGCTCTACCTTGGACGCGGCAGCAGCCTGCCGGCTGTAGAATACAGTGCTGCCCGTAGATGAATCTGCTACAGATTTAGGCAAATCTATCAATAGATATGCACAAGCTCTTTTTCATAGTCTTCATATACTGAAGCATACCTATGAAAAGGAGTGATAGATTGTGGTAAAAACACTTTTGGATTACAATGCTCATGTGGTTACCCCCATTACTAACGGTGTTAACATTCCGGTTCCAATTTCCCCTGCAGGTGTACAGATCGCTGGAGTAGGGGTGTATATTGACCCGGCGGTACCGGCGCATTTTCCGAACAAGGTTGAACTCAAGGCGACGATTGGTGTGAATGTGCTGCTCGATACGCCGAACATCCTTGTGCGCATCTGGCGTGCAGGCTCGGAGATTTTTTATGCTCGTGTAGAATATGAAGATCTCTTTAATGATCACGGTATTATCTCCCTGCACATGGTAGACATCAACGTGCCGGCAGGTACGCAAAACTATCAGCTGATCGTTGAGAATCAAGATGCCAATTCTACTGCAACTGTGGTTGGACCGGTTATTTTCAGCGCAATGGCAATCGGGGGCTAATGCTCCTGGTCTTGCCTGGAGTGAACAGCAAAGGGGCTTTCTCTGCAGAATCCGTGAGGACGCAGGGAAGGCCCTTTTTTTATATAGAAAACTGGAATAATTTCCTGCCTTTCTGACCAGACTGGAATACAGTACCTGTGAAATGAAGGTAATGTTCAGGAGGGGAACTATTTTGAGAAAAATACGTATGTTAACGCTTATGCTGTGTATCGCTGTTTCCGTACTGGGAGCGGCCGGAGGTGCTGCAGCGGAGGAAAAGGCTAAAGGCACCGGCAATACCGCCGCTGCTGCAGATCTCGCCCCGAATGCGCGCTCTGCCATCCTGATGGATGCGGGGACCGGCACAATCATTTACGAAAAAAACAGTCACGACAAGCTGCCGCCGGCAAGCATCACCAAAATTATGACGATGCTGCTTACGGTGGAGGCGCTGGATGAAGGCCGTCTGCAATTGACCGACATGGTGCGGACCAGTGAATATGCCGCCTCGATGGGCGGTTCGCAGATTTTTCTGGAGCCCGGTGAAGAGATGAGCGTCGATGAGATGCTCAAGGGCATCGCAATGGCTTCCGGTAATGATGCCTCTGTGGCGATGGCGGAGAAGATTGCCGGATCAGAGAGCGCCTTTGTCGACATGATGAACAGCAAAGCGGAGGAGCTGGGCCTGAAGGATACCCACTTTGCCAACTGTAACGGGCTGCCTGCGGAGAACCATTATTCATCCGCTCATGACATTGCCGTCATCAGCCGGGAGCTCCTGAAGCATGAACGGATCATCAAATATACCGGCTCCTACCAGGACTATCTGCGCAAGGATACGGAGAAGCCGTTCTGGCTGGTTAACACGAACAAGCTGGTGCGTTTTTATACCGGTGCAGACGGCCTGAAGACCGGATATACGTCCGAAGCCAAGTTCTGCCTCTCGGCCACTGCGGCCAGAGACGGGCTGCGCGCCGTTGCCGTGGTGCTGGGGGAACCGAACACCAAGACGCGAAACAGCGAGGTGTCGGGCATGTTCGACTATCTCTTTTCCCAGTATAAGATGCATACGATCTATAAATCCGGAGATGCCATCGGCACCCTGAAGATTGAAAAAGGCGTTAAAAAGGAGCTGCCGGTCACCGCCAAGGAAACGTACAGCGTGCTGCTCAAGAAGGGCGTTACCCAGGAAGGCATCCGCAACGAGGTCGTGCTGCAGGAGGATATCAAGGCGCCGGTCGCCGCAGATCAGACCATCGGGAAGCTGGTTGTCTACCAGGGCACAAGCGTCATCAAGGAGTATGAGCTGAAAGCAGGCGAGGATGTGGCTAAGGCCGGCTGGTGGAAGCTGTTCAAGCGGACTGCAGGCTCGCTGTTTACGATTGATTAATATAGCGTGTATTTTGTAGATTCCCCCTGTGACTTCTGTAGATTCATGGGGGTTTTCTTCTAGTTTTGTCGCGAGGCAGGAATCACTCTTTGCCGTGTAGAAAACCTTGTCCTTGTAGGGGAAAGCAATGGTTACAGGGCGGTTTGAAAGCAACGAAGAGGAGAGTGGCAAGTATGAATTCCCATGTGGAGATGGAGCATCACCGGGGTGTGCTGGTTGTCCGTTTGTATGGAGAGCTGGATCATCACGCAGCCGATTATGTTCGGATGGAAATGGATGAAGCCATTATGCGGGGCCAGGTCGAGCATCTGATTCTCAGCCTGAAGGAGCTGCAGTTCATGGACAGCTCGGGTCTCGGTGTCATTCTAGGAAGGTACAAGCTGATCCGCAGCAAGGGCGGTAAAATGGCAGTCTGCGATGCAACCGCACCGGTGAAGCGGCTGCTGGAAATGTCGGGCCTGTTCAAAATCATGTCCCTATATGACGACGAGAGCGCAGCGCTCTCGGATTTGGAGGTTGCGTTATGACAAAGAGTGAAGCTGGTAACTTCATGAGTGTCCAGTTTGCCGCCCTCTCGGAGAACGAATCGTTCGCGCGTGTCGTCGTAGCGGCCTTCGTCTCGCGGCTTGATCCGACTATGGATGAACTGAATGACCTGAAGACGGTTGTATCAGAAGCGGTCACCAACTGTATTATTCACGGCTATGACAGCAACCCGGAAGGGCTTGTCAGTATCTCGGCCAGAATCGAGCATGAAACCGTCCATCTGACCATTGAGGATCAGGGCAACGGGATTGAGGATCTGGAGCTGGCACAGCAGCCGCTGTACACGTCCAAGCCGGAGCTGGAGCGGTCGGGAATGGGCTTTACCATTATGGAGAACTTCATGGATGGTTTCGAAGTAACCAGCGAGCCGGGCCGGGGCACTTCTATCTCCATGAAGAAAACAATCGTCTCCAAAAAAGCTTTATACAATTAGGGGTTGGAGCCATGGAAGCTGAATCAAAAAAAGCTCCGCCGACCTATTTGGACGATGCGGAGGTCAAACGTCTTATCGCGCTCAGTCAGGCCGGGGATAACCTGGCCCGCGACACGCTCGTAAGCTGCAACATCCGGCTCGTCTGGTCGGTGGTGCAGCGGTTTATGAACCGCGGATACGAGCCGGATGATTTGTTCCAGATCGGTTGTATCGGACTGCTCAAGTCCGTCGACAAATTTGACCTCAGCTATGAGGTCAAGTTCTCCACCTACGCCGTGCCGATGATTATCGGCGAGATCCAGCGCTTCCTGCGCGACGATGGAACCCTGAAGGTCAGCCGCTCCCTCAAGGAGATGGCCAACAAGGTGCGTAAGATGAAGGACGAGATGTCCAAAACGCTGGACCGCCTGCCGACCATCGGTGAGGTTGCGGAGGCGCTTGGTGTAACACCGGAAGAAATCGTGTTTGCCCAGGAGGCGAACAAGCCGCCGACCTCGATCCACGAGACCGTGTTCGAGAACGACGGCGACCCGATCACCCTGATCGACCAGATCGCCGACGAGTCGCAGGAGCGCTGGTTCGACAAGCTCGCGCTGAGCGAAGCCATAGGCGCGCTCACCGAACGCGAGCGCCTGATTGTCTACCTGCGCTACTACCGCGACCAGACCCAGTCCGAAGTCGCCAGCCGCCTCGGCATCTCGCAGGTGCAGGTATCGAGGCTGGAGAAAAAGATCCTCGCGAACATCCGGGAGCAGATTGCCCAGTAAGATGGGCAGGGAGCGTAGCGGATTGGGAGTCACGCAGGAACAATGGTAAGAGCGAAAGTAAAAGTGAGTGCAGGATTGGGACAGTGAGTACAGGTGATTCTTGTGCGTGTAACAACGTAAGAACGATCACTGTGTGGCTAGGAAGCGCAAGACTGAGAGTGTAAGGACATGAGTAACAAGTATCTGGAAAGGCCGAGTGTGATTAGGTCAAGGGTAGAAGTGAGCGTCAATGGCGGAGCAGCCGGGACGAGAGTAGTAAGTAGCATAAGCGTTTAGGTCAAGTGCAGAAGTAAGCGCCAATGCCGGGCAGTTAGGATAAGAGTAGTAAGTAACGTAAGTATTGAGAGTAACCAGTAAGTGTAAAACCGGGTGCGCAGTATGATGCTTGGAGCAAGGTATGGGGAATGATGTGACGGGTGCAGTATACGGTACGGTTTAAACCGCCTCGGGAGGGGCGGTTTTTTTTGCTTTTGGAACTTGGAGAGGAGTCAATACTGCGGTTAGGCGCTTTAGTAACCGAATTCAACGCGGAACCTGTGCTGCATCCGCACTATTGAGCTGGATGCTCCAGCAGCTGAAGAAGGTGCCGGAGGCCGCTAACGGACCGTACAGCCCTTATTTTCACTCTGGAGCACCTTTCAGATTTCTAACGGACCCCAGCGCCGCTATTTCCTCCCAAACCGACGTTCTTGGCGTAAATCACCGCAGATAAGAGCATCTGAGTCCGTTGAAGCTACTAAAGGTTGGTTTTAGCGAAAATAAGAGCGTGTGGGTCCGTTAGAATCTGCTTGTAGTACCCATGTTGCAAGACACTCCTCATCTTCTGCCCGTGTACAGCCCAGCCAGAATAGTTGAAAGAGAAAACATGCGATTGAGCCTTCGCATAGCACAGACACCGGTAAAATCATCGTTTATGATAGGGATGGCCCTTTCTATGTGCATGTATAACAACATCCCGGAGGAACCCCTAATGCTGATGAACTTTCACGACCTTGGCCGTTATCGACGTGCCCGAGTTTGGCTGGATGAACCCCCATTTGCCCCGTACCCAGTGAGGGAGAGGATTGAGCGCGCTTTCCCTTTGATAAACTATACATGTAAAAAGCATTCCATACTCACAGTAGAGCTCGTGCTAGCTGCCCGGATGGTGAGTAATTACGCCTGTATCGGGATTACATATTTTCCGTCAGATTCTGGCGAACTGGTGGTTCAAGCCGGGATAGGCTACAGCGATGATGCGATCATTAAAGATGTAATTGCTATACAGCCAGAGGTAGTCAGAAGGGGAATTCCGAAGGAATATATTGTTGCAATGTTCGATGAAATACATACGGTAACTAAAGATTCCGCTTTCCTGCTGCCCTCAGGAACAATTGCTATTCATACCGGGGCACACGGGGAAATAGGTTCAAGTGTGATCAGCTTCCGGCAAACGATCAATG
Source organism: Paenibacillus sp. FSL R7-0273 (assembly GCF_000758625.1). Classification (NCBI taxonomy): domain Bacteria; kingdom Bacillati; phylum Bacillota; class Bacilli; order Caryophanales; family Paenibacillaceae; genus Paenibacillus; species Paenibacillus sp. FSL R7-0273. Next base: position 4,873,651 of record NZ_CP009283.1, on the reverse strand, counting down.
TGCTTTTACGGCTGTTAACACTGGAAAGTAAGACTCATCTGTCAGTGCAAGATACTGTTATGACTGCGTTAGACAGAATGAATTAACCACTACCAAATCCAAAGGAGCCACACACGCATGTTTGATGATATAGACTTTTCCCCGGGAATTATTACTTATGACGGAACTAAATTTCTAGATCAGGAGGACATCTTTCAGGTGGCCTATCGAGCAGAGTCTTATACACTGGACGTTGGCTGGTACCGGAGATTTTTTAAAGTTGTTGTCATCAAAAATTACGATTGGCAAAAGCCAGCACTGGAAAAAAGATGCACGAACCCGGATCAGCTGCATGAACTGGTGAAGGAATGTGCAGATTTTATTAGAAAGAGGTTGGAGACTGAACGAAATAATTAATAGGATTTGGACATAACCAGAGCAGTGTTTTCCTTAATTATAGGAACGCTGCTCTTTTTTCGCTTACATTTACCTTCATTCACCATAATCTGACTACAAATCCGTACAAGAGAAGGGTTATCCTGTATGGATGTTGAAATTATTTACAGGTAAATTTTTATTTGAATAAAATGGAACTGCGGAGGCGGCGAAGATGATCACATTTACTGCGAACTTTATATACGCACAGGCTGATGACGAGAATGATGTTCTAATGATAGGCTTCGCTGACGACCAGTATGAGCCCGAAGAGTATATCCTCCTCCAACAAACAATGCATCCCGATGAACAGGACCTGGAGCTGGGTTTTGATAAAATCCATATTACTTACAACGATGAGTCACAGTCACAATATGGCGGAATTGAAAAGGTACTGCTTAAACCAGGCTCAATCGAAATTTCTCTGGACGAAGAAGCTGTTGAAGCATTGGACTGTGAATCAGCGGTGGTGCGGATCAACTTTGATCCTGAAATGCTTAATTTAGATGAGCGCAGAGTCTATTTTGAGCAGATGTTTGGAGAGCTACTTGAAATAGACGCTGAAGCGGGGCTGGCATGATCTATTTGCTGCTGTATTCAGACGGGCAAAAATGGTATTTCGAAGCAGATGACAAGGGCGTAGTCTATAGACAAATGCTTTTGGAAGAGGGCAAGGCGAGCAGGATTTCTAATGTGAAAAAAGATGACTTTTTTCTGGCTGAGGGAGAATTGTCTTTGGACGATCCTGAACTTGAGCCCATCCCTAAAGCCGCATTCGAGGCAGTCTGGAATGAACTCATCAAGGAGCAACTGCCGGATTGGCTCGAAACCAAACGTACCTTTACACGGGGCACCACAATATTTAGTTATCTAGAAGTTCTATATCCGCATGGGGTTATTGTGAGCATTCCGGATACTAAAGCGCTTGGACTTGCCGGTTATGACGAATGTGCTGCACATGCCGGGCACCGCAATATACACAAAGGCTTGTTAGTTGAAGCTACTGTCAGCGGATTTGATGAGGTTAATGGCTGGCTTTTACTGGAGGAGCCGCGTGTATGGGGATTTAGAGAGGAGTATAGTATGTCAGACCAATCAGCAACCATCAAAGAACTGGCACTGCTTTATAAGAGTTTACACCGCCCTTTTCCTTACCGGGACTCAGCACGCTTGAAGGAGGATTTTGCAGAAGCCTTTGCACATTTAAAAGAGGAATCGTTCAACGCGGACTTTAATGAATATTGTGCGCTAATCGCTGGAACGGTCAGTTATGTTATGCATAACTCCATTCCCGAGATTCCTGTGAGGCAGCTGAAGCTTTTGCAAAAGAGCTTTTTTGAGCGCTATCCAGCGTATGCTTTTATCCAGAATAGTTTGAATCATTATCCCACAATTTCAGCGGATCTGGAGGATCATGAGCGTGTCAGGGGGATGCTGCTTAGTCTAATACACGATATTGATGGTGGGGCATAACCTATTCGAATAAAAGGAGGCAGAGAAAGTGAATATAAAAGTTCACACGATGCAAAAGCTGATCTCGCTAAGTATTATACTGGTTCTGCTTATCGGCATTTCGCTGTACTCCGGTTATTCCTCGGGCCAGGCTGAGATTAGTTATAGGACAGACATCAAACCAGTCAGCGAGCGGTTTCCCAACCTGGCAGGCATTGATAAAGTTTATTGGAGCGGAAGCAGTATTGGCGGTGATTTTGGACCGACTAATTATTGGATGAGAGGGTATGTGTTTTTGAGCCAGGCTGCTTCTGCTGCGCTTAAACAGGACTTCAACTGGGAGAGTGCGCTAATTATTCCTGAGCTGCAGTATGATTTTAAAGGCAAGCTTCAGCATTGGAGCAGCAGCGATGATTTTGATGCCTATATTAAGAGCTCCAGCTACACGGGCAATTTTTATTTTGACCAGAAGCGGAATGTTCTTTATTTTGATGTGGAGAGGTAGTTTGAAAATAATGAGCAATAAAAATATTCCCCTATGCAGTCTATGTATTCTGCTCTTGTTCCTGCTAACCTCCTGTCAATCGACCCAACCGGCCGAGGAGGCACACATGAGCCTAAACGATGTCACCAAGCTGCTGGCTGAACACAAACTTATTTTTACTGAAGCAAGTACCGCGAACCCTGCCACAATCATTTGCCCAGCTGCTGCAGCACAAGTAACACTTATTTTTCCTCTTACCTACCAAACCCTGCATGTGTACGAGTTTGAGGATTCTCAGGATTTGGCCGATGAGCGGGAGGAGCTGCTTGGAAGGTTTGAAGAAGCTTATTTTGATGCAGAGGTTGCAGAGATTATACATAATAATGTGTACATGGTCACAGCTAAAGATTCTGAGGAAGAGGAGTCGGAGCTGGAGCGGCAGATTAGGGAGGCTTTACATGCAAATTGATCAAATACAAACTATAATGAAAAACCACCATCTGCATGAGATTTTTTCAGTAGGCGTTGTAGACTTGGAGGAAACAGGGCTAGCTGAATTCGTTACCTTAATGGACCGCCTTTTTTTCGAATTTGGGGAAGTGTTGATTAAAATGGAAACGATTGAGCAGTATTCGAAATTGGCACTCACGGCAGTGAATAGTATTCAATTCGAAGTTGATCTGGAAGATGTCATTTTGGCAAAAGCAAGAATCGGCAATTTTGTCTTTAACAACCCTTTGACTGATAATAAGGTAGCGGAAATTGTATTATACAATATGGAAAATAAGGCTGAGGAGCTCATATGCGACGCCTTGAAAATAGTTTTGTTAAATCAGCAGGAAATCTTTATCGATCCGTCCTTTTTAGGTATTAACATCGGAGGGCCTGAGGTTGAAGCCATATGGAGGTATAACCTAGCAGATAACTATACACCTGTCCCAACAATACTTAAAATCAATTCGAAATGATACATATCCCATTCTCCGGATCTGCTAGTACGGTAACCCCTCGGCCCGCACCCATCCTCCCCATTTTGCCCATCACACTCCATATGCTACATTTATTCAACACAAGGTAACCTTGTAGCCTCTAAACGGCACTTATAGATAAGAACATGTGAAAAGAGGTCCGGCAGGCATGGAAACGCGGTGGATTGAGGAAGCACAGCAAGGGGATGGGGAGGCGTTCGGGCGGCTGACGGCGTATTTTCGCGGGATGGCGTTTGCGGTGGCGTATGACAGGCTGAGGGATGTGCATTTGGCGGAGGATGCCGTCCAGGAGGCATTTATTGAGGCCTATACCCATATCGGCAGGCTTGAGCAGCCGGCAGCGTTCCCGGGATGGTTCAAAACAATTGTGATCAGACAATGCCAGCGGACGCTACGGCGCAAACGCCACTCCGGTCTTCCTTTGGAAGAGGCGCTGCAGCTTTCGGAGGAAACGCAAAGTGTAGCAGAGCTGGCCGAGCAAAAAGAGGGCGCGCGCATTCTGCACCAATCGGTGGCTGAGCTGAGTGACCGGCTGCGGGTGCCGCTTCAGCTGTTCTATTTTTACGGCTATTCGCTGCAGGAAATCTCTGCATACCTCGATATTCCGCTGTCCGCGCTCAAAAAACGGCTCTTCGATGCCCGGCGCAAGCTCCGCGGAGCACTTCCTGTCATCGACCTGGCTTCCGTGTTCAACAGCTTATATGAAGGAGGCAGGAACATGCTGCATATCGTTAACGGAGATAGTGTAGGTAACATGCTGAAGCAGGGCATCGTGCAGGGGGATGTGCTGGTTTGGAGAGAGGTATACTCGGCAGGGCCGAATGTTATGAATTCCGCAGGTGACCAAGAGCGCGCCTTCCGGGCAAAAGTACTGGAGCAGTCCATGGGCATCCCGTCAGCAGAATACATCGCAGGCTGTAAGGAGCAGGAAAAGAGGCTGCAGGATTACAGCAGCTACGAGGAGGTGGTGCTGTGGTTCGAGCATGACCTGTTCGACCAGAGCATGCTGGCTTATCTGCTGCACTGGTTCAAGGGACGGAGACTTGGCCGCACCAGGCTCAGCCTGCTCTGCATTGGGGAATTTCCCGGAATCGGGCTGTTTCATGGTCTTGGTCAGCTGACTCCGGAGCAGCTTAGTACGTTGAACGGGACATGGCGGAGCATCGGACCTGATGAGCTTGAGCTGGGCAGTGAGCTGTGGCAGGCTTATGCCGCTGCAGACCCGGAACAAATGGCAGACCTGCTTGAGCTGAGAAAAGATCAGCTGGCAGCATCCGCGCTCCCTTTTGCCTATACTGCCTTCCAGGCCCATCTGTCACGTCTGCCCTCTGTGGAGAACGGACTGGGCATAGTGGAGCAGACAACCTTGCTCAAGGTGCGCGGCGGAGCTGACACTCCACTGAAGCTGTTCCGGCAAGTGACAGATGAGCTGCATGTGCTGGGGATGGGCGACCTGGAATATTGGCTGTATCTGCGGGGCATGGTGCAGGGGCCGAACCCGCTGCTGTACATTGACGGTGCAGAGGCAGCGGACCATTGGGATTTCCGGCAGGTGACGGATTTTCTGAACCGGAAAGTAACGGCTACTACACTTGGCGGACAGGTGCTGGACGGTAAAAAGGACCGGGTGACGGCGCAGGGTATTGATGTGTGGTACGGCGGACTGCATCTGCAAGGCCATTCGGTACCGTGGCGGTGGGACAGCCTGGCGCAAAGACCCGTGCGTATGTAGCTTTTGATGCTATAATAAGGTTCTGATAGGTACCGGGAGGGAGGAGAAGATCATCAGAACCTTAGTGGTCAGCGACATTCATGGCTGTTACAAGGAATTTAACGCGCTTTTGCGAAAAGCGGACTACGTCCCTGACCGGGACAAGCTGGTGCTCATCGGCGATTATGTGGACCGGGGGCCAAACAGCAGGGCCATAGTGGAGCAGGTGATGTCCCTCCATGCGGAATATAGGGCAATTGTACTGAAGGGCAATCATGATAAAATGGCCTGTGACGCGCTGCTCAGCGACGATGAGGACAAGCTCGACCTGCATTGGCTGAACAACGGCGGGTTTTACACGCTGGCGAGCTACGTGGGGGCTGACGCGGATTTTGTGCAGCAGGATCTGGGCTGGGCGGAGTATATCCGGATTAAGCACTGGATCAGGCAGGCATATAAGCAGCATCTGGATTTTTTGGGCTCGCTGCCGCTGTATCATGAGACGGAGGACCATTTGTTCGTGCATGCGGGGATCGATCCGGCGCTGGCGGACTGGAGAACGCAGAAGGATTATGATTTTATCTGGATCAGGGAGCCGTTCTACAAGCATCCGGTAACAAGCACCAGCAAAACCGTTGTGTTCGGCCACACCTCAACCTTCGAGTTCCACGATAACCCCGGCATCTGGTTCAGCCCGCACGGTGACAAAATCGGCATTGACGGCGGCTGCGCCTACGGCGAGCAGATGAACTGCCTGGAAATCGGTGAGGGCGGGTATAAAAGCTATAGTGTGCGGCTGGGTGAGAGCGGCTGAAAAGATATTTTAGGTTGGGGCAGCAGTTAAGTAGTTTATCGGAAATAGCTGCACTCTGTACACTTAAATCCGTCCTTTTTCAGATAAAACCGGGTTTAGTTGTACTTTTTGCAGCTATTTTCAGTGAACGCTGGAGATATGCGGGAATATGCTGATTTTAGTTGCATGGAGTGCAGTTATATTGCTTTTTCTGCGAAAATGGGCCGGACTAGTTGTACAAAATGCAGCTATGTGGATTGCCTAACGGGTTGAAGCCCTCCCCCTGTGAAATATAATACATATTCTTCCTGTTTTTAGATTTATAGTAGGTTTGGAGCGCGAATAGTGAGGTCATTCAAACACCGCTATGCTCCAAATCCGCTACAGACAGGATGCAACGATATGGTGATACTGACCGTGCAGAATCTCGTAAAACAATATAAAGGCAAGGGCAAAAACAATCTGTTCCCGGCACTGAACGGGCTCAACTTTCATGTGGACAGCGGGGAATTCGTGGCCGTTATGGGGCCGTCGGGAAGCGGGAAGACGACGCTGCTCCATATTCTGAGCGGCATTGATACAGAGTACAGCGGCTCGGTCCAGCTGGCAGGCAGCAGCCTGAGCAGCATGAAGAAGGATCAGCTGGCGCTGCTGCGGCGGCAAAGGATGGGGTTTGTGTTCCAGGATTATAATCTGCTGGACAGTCTGACCCTGCGGGATAATATTATGCTGCCGCTGGTGCTGGAAGAGCAGGAGCCGGAGGAGATTGAAGCCAGGACAGCGGAGCTGCTAAGCCGGTTCGGGCTCGAAGAAGCCCAGGATAAGTATCCGTACACCGTGTCCGGAGGACAGCAGCAGCGGGCTGCGATTGCACGGGCGATTATTAACGGCCCGGAAATTGTATTTGCTGACGAGCCTACCGGTAATCTGGATTCCAAATCAGCAGAGACGGTAATGCGGACGTTATCCGGTTTGAACAAGAATCAGCAGGTAACCATTGTTATGGTGACCCATGACCCTTTTGCCGCAAGCTGCAGCAGAAGGGTTGTCTTCATCAAAGACGGGACGGTCAACCATGAGCTCAGCAGAGAAAAGGGGGCATCACGAAAAGCCTTCCTGGGCACGATTCTGGACAGCCTCGCTTTGACAGGGGGCGTAGAAGATGACTTTTAACCGTATGCTGCTGCGGATGTTCCGGGCCAATTTCCGCAGGTACCTGCTGTATTTTTTGTGCAGCAGCTTTGCCGTAATGCTTCTGTTCACCTTTAATTCCCTGTACACCAATCCCGGCTTTAATGACCCGTCCCTGTTAAACGGCAGAATCAGCAGTAATCTGGTGGCGCCCAGATGGGCACTGATTGTATTTTCGGTGCTTTTCCTGCTGTATGCGCAGTCTGCATTGATGAAGTCACGCAAAGCCGAATTCGGTCTTTTTATGGTGCTGGGAATGACTCGCGGTAATATCTGCAGGCTGATTCTAATGGAGAATGCTCTGCTTGCCTTGGGCTCCATGGCTGCGGGCTTTCTCGCAGGGAGCCTGTTTATGAAATTATTCTATTTGCTGCTGACCCGGATTATTGATCTGGGCAGTATTTCAGTGACCTTTTCAAAGGAGAGCTATGTGCAGACAGCACTATTCTTTGCCGTTCTCCACCTGCTGGTTATTGCCGTCAGTGTGCTCTCCGCTCTCCAGCCTGGCATTCTTGCACTGCTGAAATCCGCCAGAACTGCGGAGCGACCGCTGCTACGCGGTAAACTCGCGGGCATGGCCGGTGCTCTGCTGCTGATAGCCTGCCTGTTAGCCGGCTGGTTGGTGAGAGCTGAATGGATATTTCAGTGTACTCTGCTGCTCTGCTGGCCGGCCCTCTATCTGCTGCTTACGGGTCTCGGGGCATGGGCAGGAGCAAGAGCTGCACAGGAGCGCCGGTCGCCACGGAATTACCGGAATATGCTGTTTATCTCAGGCCTCAGGCATACGATTATCCGTTTCCGGAATATCAGCTTTTTGATTACGCTGCTGATGACGATGGCCATTTTTTTGAGCAGCCTAATGTTAGATATCTATATCCGTTCCTGGAATAATGCCTCAGTCAGTAATCCGTACAGCATTGCTTATGCAGAGCTATACGGCAAGAATGCCATCCCTGAGCAGACCCTGCAAAGGATAACCGGCTCATCCCGGACGCCGCTTGTGTCGTCACAGACGCTGGGGGTGCTAAATATGCCTCACCCGAAATTCCTCTCCTCCGAACAGCTTAATGCGGTAGCCGGCACAGATTATCAGGTGGAGCGCGGAAGCTTTCTGAATCTGTTTCTTGTACCGGAGAACGATGGATATAGCCGGATTAACCAGCCGTTAGCCGATTATGATGCTGAGGCAGCCTCCGGCAAGCTGCATCTGGTTTCGGCCGGTACGGTGGAACGGATGCTGTTCAATCTGATACCGGTCATGGGCGACCATTTCCTGATTGTGAACCCGGCCGATTATGAAGTCCTCCGGGCAGACATCCAAAACGGGCTGGGGCAGATACATCTTCTGCAATTTGCCGACTGGCAGCAGACCGGAGCTGTGGACCGGGAGCTGAATGATACACTGGCTGCGTATAACCGTGAGCATACTGAGCCCTGGTACAATCAGGCTTCACTCGAGGAATTTGCGTTCAAAACGAGCTCCAGGATTCATGAGTATAAGGAATGGAAGCAGTCCGGCATATTTGGCCTCACTGTGATGGGCTTTGTTGGACTGATTTTTTATGTGTCATCCTGCGTGGTACTGCATTTCGGCCTATTAAGCGGGCTTGAAGCAGAGCAGCGCAAATACCGGAAGCTGAACCGGATCGGGATAACCTCGCGGGAAGCGGTGCAGCAGATGAAACGTCCGCTAAGGCTGATCTTTTTTCTGCCATATGGGCTTGGGGCGCTGATGGCGGGATGCTTTTTCTGCAGTATCCTTATTAATCTGGAGGCTCCGGATCCGGCTGACGCCGGTCTGATTCTATTAACAGCCCTGATCACGGGAGCCGTTGCTATTCTCCTTCAGCTGGTGTTCTATCTGTTGTATTCGCGCAGGTATACGAGAAGTATGCTGCAACATTTACAGTATTCGACAGACCTCTCGAGCTGAAAATGGTATGGTTAGAGACTTAATAAGCTACGTAGATAAAAAAACGGAGGTAACGCGGATGAAAAAAATATTGTCCAGAATCGGACTGAGTTTATTGCTTCTGCTCATCGTATCCATTGGGGTATGCTTTTATATCGGGGAGTTCAATTACGCCTATTCGCTGATTATTCTGCTGCTGTTCGTGTTCGGCGGCATGGGGGCAATTTATAAACTGCGGAATGACGAGTACATGCATGACAGACACCTGAGCAGCAGACGCAGCGGCAGGAGCGAGTATGAGGAGTATACAAGATAACGATAAAGGGATAGGGTAAACCGGGTGCAAAGGTCTGCACGGGCTGGGGCCAACATACAATGGTAGTAGTCTTCATCTACCCGGCTGCTGCAGGAGGAATGCTTGATGGATGAGAGGATTCAGGCACTTACCGTGTCTATTCAGGGAATTGTAACCGATATCATGGGGCCGTTACGCCGAAAAGTCATTAATGAACCGGCATTTGCCCGGTTATATGCTGCCATGGAGGAGGCGGAGCTGCTGATCCGGCAGGAGCAGCAGATTGACCGGCAGCTGGCTGCGCAGCTGTTCCTGGTCTATTCTCAGCTGGTAACCCAGTCAGGCTATGTGTATGATAAAAGCCGGTTTGTCCCCCATATCGGCAAAATGCAGGGCTTGATCCGCAAAATATTCGGCGGCACGCTGCAAAATGTCTGAGGTTTATCTGCTGCAGTAAGCCCCGCCGTTCTCTGGTCCAGCGGAGAACGGCGGGGCTTTTCTGTGCGCTGAAATAAAGAAAAGCTGGCAATAGACTTTTTTGGAAGGAAGATTGGATTTGTCCATTGCCAAACCATGGCAATCTATCTTACAATATTATAATGATAATGAGAATCAATTTCAGAAGAATGGGTGAGATTCATGAATCAACAGGCAACTGCCGGCAAGGGGCAGATCCGCTCTGCGGATCCTGTGAAGTTTCGTTCACGCCCGTGGGCGGCGACGCTGATCCTGATCGGCGGACTGATTGCCTTGGTATTCGGTATTGCAGTTTCAGTATCGTTTGGAGCGGCGGATATCAAGCTGTCGGTGGTATGGACCGCTGTATTTCAATTTAATCCGGATCTGACGGATCATCAGATAATCCGCGAGCTGCGCATGCCGCGGGTGCTCGGCGCTGCGATGGTCGGGGCAAGCTTTGCCGTTGCAGGCGCTATTATGCAGGGGATGACCCGTAATCCGCTTGCGGACTCGGGCCTTATGGGGATTAACTCAGGCGCAGGATTTGCGCTCGCTGTATGCTTTGCCTTTTTCCCGCAGCTTCCTTTTATGTACGTGATCATGTATTCCTTTATAGGCGCGGGTATGGGAGCAGGTATTGTCTATGGGATCGGCTCCTTATCCAGGGGCGGATTGACGCCTGCCAGGCTGGTGCTGGCCGGTGCGGCCTTCAGTGCGCTGCTCTCTGCGCTCAGTGAAGGGATTGCGCTGTATTTTAACATTGGACAAGATCTGGCCTTCTGGTATGCCGGAGGGGTAGCCGGAACGAAATGGTTCCAGCTCAAGATCATGTTTCCGTGGATTGGCGGAGCGATTATCGGTGCAATCATCCTGTCCAGATCGATATCCATGCTTAGTCTTGGTGAGGATGTCGCAAGAGGACTTGGACAGCGTACAGGGCTGGTCAAGCTGGCAGGGGCATTGATCGTGCTGATTCTGGCCGGAGCTTCCGTATCCGTAGTCGGGGCGGTGGGCTTTATCGGCTTGATTATACCCCATCTGACGCGTTATCTGGTCGGTGTGGATTATAAGTGGATTATTCCCTGCTCGGCAGTACTCGGCAGTCTGCTTGCGATCTTTGCCGATCTGACGGCGAGAATGATTATTCCCAAGCATGAGACTCCATTTGGCGCGATCATTGCGCTGATCGGCGTGCCTTTCTTCCTGTATCTGGCCCGCAAGGAAAGAAGGGAGCTGTGAGCATGCAGAGAACGACAACCATGATGTCCTATGAATCGGCCAGACGCAGACGAGGGCTGTTTATTCTGGCAACGATTTTTGTGCTGATCGTGATTGCCTTTATTATTAGTGTGAATACGGGATACATACGCTTAACTCCGCTGGAGCTGCTGAACACGATGCTGGGGAAGGGCACGGATAAGCAGGAATTGATTCTGTTTGATTTCCGGCTGCCGCGCATCGTCATCTCGCTGCTTATCGGTGCCGGGCTGGCTGTTTCCGGGGCTGTTATGCAGGGGGTGTTCCGCAATGACCTGGCTGATCCGGGTATCCTTGGCATTAATGCCGGTGCCGGACTGATGGTCATGCTGATGGTTTCCTTCTATCCGACAACCAATGCGGCCCCGGTCTTTTTTCTTCCGGTTATCGCATTTGTCGGTGCAGGGCTGACTGCGGCCCTGATCTATGTGCTGGCTTACAAACGGCATGAGGGCATCAAGCCGATCCGCCTGCTGCTTACCGGTGTAGCTGTTGCTGCCGGAATCAGCGCCGCGATGATTGTACTCACGCTGCGCCTCGATCCCGACAAATACCAGTTCGTTGCGACCTGGCTGGCGGGCAGCATCTGGGGGACCAGCTGGAAGTTTGTCCTGTCTCTTCTGCCCTGGATTGTTATTCTGGTACCCTATGTCATCTACAAGGCACGGGTAATGAATGTGCTTAACCTGGGTGAGCAGACAGCGGTTGGCCTGGGAGCCAATGTCAACAAAGAGCAGTTCAAGCTGCTGGCCGCTGCTGTCGGCCTGGCGGCAGCCAGTGTTGCCGTCAGCGGCGGGATCGGCTTTGTCGGCCTCGTCGGACCGCATCTGGCACGCCGCCTGGTCGGTCCCAAGCATCAGCTCATGCTGCCGGCCTCAGCTCTGCTGGGCGCTCTGCTGGTAATCACGGCCGACACTATCGGCCGCTGGATTCTGCAGCCGTCGGAGATTCCGACCGGCATCGTCGTCGCCGTCATCGGCGCACCATATTTTCTGTATCTGCTGGCACGTACGAAGTCATAGACGGCTTGACCAACATCTAACCGGAGGGGATATCAATGAGTGATCAGGAACTGGAATTATATGATGTGACGATAATCGGCGGGGGACCTGCCGGAATGTATACAGCTTTTTACAGCGGGATGAGAGATTTGAAGACGAAGCTGATCGAAGCCAAGGAAGAGCTGGGCGGAAGAATGCTGATCTATCCCGAGAAAATGATCTGGGATGTGGGTGGCGTTACCCCGACCCTCTGCGGTGATCTGATCACCCGGCTGGAGGAGCAGGCGCGAACATTCGAGCCGACCATTGTGCTCGGGCAGCAGATTGTCAATCAGGCCCGCCAGGAAGACGGCACATTTATTCTGACCTCGGCTACAGGAGAGCAGCACTGGACCCGGACCATCATTCTGGCCATTGGCTACGGTATTCTGCAGATGGCCAAGCTGGAGATTGAAGGGGCTGACCGTTACGAGGTAACGAACCTGCACTATACCGTACAGGAGCTGGAGACCTTCCGCGATAAGCATGTGCTGATCTCCGGCGGCGGCGATTCAGCGGTAGATTGGGCTAATGAGCTGGAGAAGATTGCAGCGAGCGTTACAATTGTTCACAGAAGAGACCAGTTCGGCGGACATGAGAAGAATATCTCCCGCATGAAGGCATCCTCAGTTAAGGTCCGGACACCGTATACGGTAAGCCAGCTGCACAGCAGCAACGGTGAAACGATTGACCAGGTGACCATTGCTCATGCCGATTCAGGCGAGAGCGAGCAGTTTGCAGTGGATGCGGTTATTGTAAATCACGGCCTCAAGAGCGACTTTGGACCGCTGCGTGACTGGGGCATCGAGATGGGCGAATGGTGGGCCAAGGTCAGTCCCCGGCTGGAAACGAACCTGCCCGGCATTTTTGCCGCCGGAGATTTTGTTGATTATGACAGCAAGGTGCGCCTGATTGCCGGAACGTTTACGGATGCGGTGCTGGCACTGAACAGCGCCAAGCTGTTCATGGACCCGGATGCACCTAAGTATGCTTATGTATCCTCGCACAATGACCGGTTCAAGGAGAAGAACAAGGCGCTGGGCGTAAGTGATGATCACTAGAAGACAGCCTGTTTTCCGGCTGTACTTCCCATTATAGATTTATAGTTACTTGGGCTGCCGGCCTGTAGGATGTTCTACAGGCCGGCAGCCTTATTTTTTGCTTACAATCCCGCTCATTCCATAAGCTGCATAAAAAAAGTTTCACAGGCAAATAGTATGAGGGGAGGTGCTAAGCATGCCGAATCAGACAACAGAATCCAAACCGGGGGAGCTCAACAACAGTAAGGAGCAGGGACCGCCCATCTATTTGAAGCTTGAAGATAATATTAAGCAGATCTGTGACAGGCTGGGGAACAGCCCGGATCTGATTGTGCGCGCCTATGAATCACCGTTTCAAGATATCCGTGTAAAAACATTGTATATCAACGGTCTTATCGATAAAGAGCTTGTAGAAGATTATATTACACATGCCTTGTCATTTGACTCTTTGCGGCAGGGTATAGAGCCGGCTGCTGAAGAGGCCTTTGCTTATGCCAAGGAAAAAGCCCAGAACATCGGTAAGGAAAAGATAGTAGAGGATCAGAACAGTCTGCTGGAGGGGCTGCTCTCCGGGGATACGATGATCCTTTTTGACGGCCTGGGGAAGGGAATCAGCGTAAGCACAAGCGGCGGTGAAGGCAGATCAGTTACTGAAGCAACTACACAGGTCAATATCCGCGGTCCCAAGGACAGCTTTACGGAATCGCTGGGGACCAATCTTTCGCTTGTGCGCAAACGGATCAAGAATCCGAATCTCTGGATTGAGACCCTGACCATTGGTGCCGTAACCAAAACGGATGTGTCTATTGTACATATTCATGGCCTGGCGAAGGAAGAGACGCTGCAGCAGATCAGAAAAAAGCTGGCGGATATCCATGTGGATTCCATTCTGGAATCCGGCTATATTGAGCAGCTGATTGAAGAAAACAATTATTCGCCGTTTCCTACGCTTTATAACACTGAACGTCCGGATAGTGTGGCCGGAAATCTGCTGGAGGGGAGAATCGCCATTTTTGTGGATGGCACTCCGTTTGTGCTGATTCTTCCGGCTACCTTTTTTATGTTTTTCCATACGGTTGAGGACTACTACCAGCGGTATGATATTTCTTCGATTATCCGGGTGCTGCGGTTTATCTGTCTGCTGGTATCGCTGTTCGGGCCGGCGATCTTTGTCGCTGCGCTTAACTTTCACCAGGAGATGATTCCGACGCCGCTGCTGATTAACTTTGCCTCCCAGCGTGAGGGGGTGCCGTTCCCGGTTGTTATTGAAGTGCTGCTGCTGGAGGTTACTTTCGAAATAATTCGCGAAGCCGGTATCCGTATGCCCTCGCAGATCGGCCAGACGGTCTCTATAATTGGCGGTCTTGTGCTGGGGCAGGCAGCGGTTCAGGCGGGTATCGTCTCGCCGGCCATGGTCATTGTCGTTTCGCTGACGGGGATATCCAGCTTTGCCACGCCAGCCTTCAATATGGCACTGTCCATCCGAATCCTCCGCTTCATTATTACTTTTGTTGCGGCTTATATAGGACTGTACGGAATTGCCATTATTGGGCTTATGCTCGTCGCCCATCTGTGCAGTCTGCGTTCGATGGGTGTGCCGTACATGTCGCCAGTAGCCCCATTTGCTTCGGGTGATCAAAAGGATATCTTTCTGCGGACTCCGCTGCATTTCATGAAGACCCGGCGCCGCCTGATAAGTAAGAACAGCAAGGTGCCGGGAACTACCGCACAGCTCAGCCGGGACAACCGCCATGAAAGCTAAACTCGCGCTGCTGCTTGCAGCCGTTCTGGGCTGCTCCCTGGTGCTGAGCGGCTGCTGGAACAGCCGGGAGCTGAATGAGCTGGCCATTGTCAGCGGGATCGGACTGGATAGCCTGGACGGAAAGCAGGGCTACCGGGTGACCTTTCAGATCATTAACCCGTCCTCTTCCGCACAGACAACGGGATCTGCCAGTAATCAACCGCCGATTATCGTCGTCTCGGCAACAGACCGGACGATCTTTGGAGCGCTCCGCAAAGCGTCGCGGCGGGCAACCCGGCAGCTCTTTTTTGCCCATACCCAGCTGGTGCTGATCGGAGAGTCTCTGGCGGAGAAGGGAATTACCAGCGTCTTTGATATTTTTGAACGGTCCCATGAGCTGCGGCTGAATTCGGCGGTGCTCGTCTCCAAGGGCACGGATGCAGCTTCGGTTCTGAAGCTTCTGACCACGCTGGAGAGCATGCCGTCGATGGGACTCCTGAAAAAAATGCAGAACACCTCCAGAGTATGGGGCGAGAACCGGAAAGTCACGGTGTTTGAAGTGATTAACGGAATAACCGGGGAAAGCGATTTTACAGTTAACGGTGTAGAGATTGTAGGGGATGCCGCAGAGGGGGAGAAAAAAAGCAGTCTGGAGCAGTCTGATCCGATGGTCGGATCACTGATGAGCGGGCTGGGGGTCTTCAAGGAGGGAAAGCTGATTGGCTGGCTGAATGGTCCCCAGTCTAGAGGAACACAATGGGTGCTGGATAAAATCAATGAAACCAGTATTAATATTGATTCGCCGGATATGGAGGAGGATATTGCCGTCAATATCTTTTATTCCAAAACCCGTGTGAAGGTGGAGCTGCAGGAGGGCAAGCCGGTTTTTCATGTCCATATCAGTGAAGAAGGAATCATCAATGAAACCGGGGGATTTGTCGATCTGAGCAAGGAGGACGAGCTTCAGGAGCTGCAAAAAGAAATGGCAGAGAAAACAGCAGCTGAGGTCAGACAGGCGGTTAAGGCTGCACAGGACATGAAAACAGATATTTTTAACTTTGGCAATGAGCTGAAGCGGATCCATCCGCAGTCTTGGGAAACGGTGAAGGAGGACTGGAGTGCCGCTTTTGCCGAAGGGGAGCTGGATCTCAAGGTGGATGCCTACATCCGCAGTACCGGAATGCGGCTCAAGCCGTACATTCCTGCCAAAAAATAAAGCCGGGTTAGGAACGGGGGCGTAGTATGCGTAAGGAAGTCATTGGACCGTTTCAATTATTTGCGATGATCGTTCTGTTTGAGCTGGGGACGGCGGTGGTTGTGCCTATCGGCCTGGAGAGCGGGCATGCGGTATGGATCTCCATCCTGCTGGCGCTGCCCGGCGGCATCCTTCTGTATCTTGTGTACGCCTACCTGTACCGCCAGTTTCCGGATCTCGTAATCAGCGGGTATACGCGGAAAATTCTCGGTAAATGGATCGGCTGGCCGCTCAGCCTGCTGTACCTGCCAGTCTTGACCTACAACGGCTCGCGGAATCTGCGTGAGGCCGGTGATCTGCTGATCTCCTCGTCGTATGACCGGACACCGATTTTTATTATCAACTCGATTATGGTTATTGCGGTTATGTACATCCTGTATCAGGGAATCGAGGTGTTCTCAAGAACGGCAGAAATCTATTTCTGGCTGATTGTCTTTATGGGAATGATTGCGAATTTCGTGGTGATTATAGCCGGCCTGGTGCAGTTCAAGAATCTGTTTCCGATTCATCCCGGGGAGTGGGTGGAGGCACTGAAATCAGCATATCCGAACATCTGGATTTTCCCGTACGGGGAGCTGGTTTGCTTTACGGCAATTCTGCCGCATTTTAATTCGAAAAATAAAATCCGTAAAACCGGCGCCGGTGCCATTGCTCTGAGCTCCATTCTGCTCAGCTTTACGCATGCGGTGGAAATGTCGGTGCTGGGTGAGGATATTTACAGCCGGACCACCTTTCCGATGTTTACGACCATTACGCTCGTTAATGTGGCTAATTTTCTGCAGCGGCTTGACGCTCTGGTCATTCTGACGCTGATTATCGGGGTCTTTTTCAAAATGTCCATTTACTGCTATGCGGCGGTCTCGATTGCGGCCGATTTATTTCATGTCAAAGAGCCCCGGAGGCTCGTTATTCCAGTGGGGTCGGTGGTGCTTTACAGCTCGTTTGTAAGTGCCGAGAATTTTCCGCTGCATATGAATGACGGCAAGGTATTTCTGGAGAACATCCTGCCCCTCCTGTGTGCGGTGATTCCGGTTCTGCTGTTTGTCGTGCATCATATCCGGCGGCGGTTCGGCTGGTACCGGTAGACTTATTTGCGTGTGGGCTTACGGGGTTTGAATAGATCTGCTGCGGCAACAAGAACCGGCAGGGCTGCAAAGACAATCATACAGAAGGCTTCCTGCAGCGTTGTGGTGGCAAATACGGTACTCAGGGAGTGCAGGGAACGGGCCATGGGGGTTCCGCCAAGCATATCCACGCCAACAATCATCCCCATCGTCAAAAGGGCGAGCACCAGATAAACCGCGATGATTTTCATGTCTAACTATCCTCCTCCTGCTGCCAGAGCGGCAGACAAAGGTATTATCCCCATTTGCCGGAAAAGGTAGTCACCTTGCCTTCAGTTAAGTAAGAAGCGTCATAGAAGAGGCAGTCTCTCAAAAAAACACGGCCAGCAAGCCAGTAAAGACCTGTTAGCCGTGTATTGTTATTGTGCTGAAGTGAGCCAGTCAGCCAGCTCTTCAGTCTGGGAGAGGACGGCAATCGGATCATAATACCAGGAGCGCTCTTCCTTCCATACATAAAGCTGACCATTTTTGACCGCAGGCAGACTGCCCCAGACCGGATCCTTTTTAAAATCATCAGCAGTGAGGTTGTTGTCTGTTACGATGAGGTAATCACCCGCGTAGCTGTGCAGCAGCTCTGTAGAAATTTCCGCCCACTGCTTCTCCATAATCTCTTCCGCTACTGCTGCCGGAGGCTTGCGTCCAAGCGCCTGGTAGACAGCCTGTCCGCCGCGGCCAAAGTTGTCGCCGTAAGCCCAGGTAGACTTTTCGGCATGCTCCAGAATACTGAAGGAGGCCTCGGCCGGAATAGCAGCGTCAACTTTAGCTTTGGCTGCGGCAATACGTGTATCATAGTCGGCCAGCCAGTCTTTGGCTTCCTGCTCCTTGCCCAGCAGCTCCCCGAAATAAGTCAGCTCCTCATGGGCATTCTTCAGGTCACCGTAAGGAACAATGACTGTCGGAGCAATCTGGCTCAGTGTTTCATAGCTGTCGGCCATACCTGAGATAATCAAATCAGGCTCCAGTGCAATAATATTCTCCGGAGACATCTTTCCGTAGGTTCCGGTATCTGCAACACCGGCAAGCGCTTCTTTAAAATAGACGTTTTCCAGCGTCAGACCCGGCGCTCCGACGGGAATCGTTCCCAGGGCAATGAGGCTGCCGAGATATTCTTCGGCTACGATGCGTTTCGGCTCCGCAGGTATTTCGATTTCACCGTTGACGGTTGTAACGGTTTTGAAGGCATCAGGTGCAGCCGTTGCTGCCGGCACCGGGGATGCGGTGGCAGTGACGCTGTCCCCTGAATGGGCTGTTTCGTTAGCTGTGGTGCTATTTCCGCAGGCCGATGCTACAAGGGCCAGGGTCAGCAGCAGAGGAAAGAGGATCCAGTATTTTCGTGTTTTGCGGTGTGTGCTGCCGTACTGCCGGTCATTCAAAGTTATTGCCCCCTTATGTATATTGATTATCATTCTCATTTACACTTTACAGATTATGGCCCGTGAAGACTATGGCCGGATGTGATCACGCTCCATGTAAATTTGTGATCTTATCGTTTGCATTAGCGTATTCAGCTGTGCCAGTGAAGACAGGGGATCAAAGCCATAAAACATCTCCGTCTGGTCCACAAGATAAACCCGATTGTTACGGACGGCAGCAAGCGCCTGCCAGCGCGGAGAATGCAGCATGCGGCTGAAGCGCTCGTGTCCGGCAGGCGTAGAAGGGCCGCTGGTAATGAAGATATGGTCTGCGTTATAATCCGGCAGGCTTTCCATTGGAGCCTCAAGATACCCGTTACCGAGCAGGCCTTGCTCAAGTAAGGCGGCAGGCGGACTGAACCCGAGATCACCGTAAAGGATCTGGGACCCGTGTCCATAGCTGCTGCTGTAGCAGTAGGCTGCCGCTCCGCCAACCTCCCAGGCAACGGCGGTCCCGCGCGGGCCGATCAGCCGGTCCAGCTCCCGGTTGGAACGGCAGCACAGCTCATCATACCGGCTGAGCCAGGCTTCAGCCTGGAGCCTGCGGCCGGTGATATCCGCGATGGCTGTGAACTGCTCCCGCCAGCCCATCTGCATATAAGGCAGCTCAATGACCGGAGCCACCGGCAGAAGCTGCTCACGTTCTCCGGGCAGCGCATAGCTGATAATGACATCGGGCTTCGCAGCGGCTACCGAACGGTACAGATCAGTGCCGTTGGTACCTTCTGCCCGCAGTCCGGGGTAGGCCGGCACAAGCTCAAGCTGTTTCATCCAGCCGGAATATACACCCAGCTCAGGCAGAATTTCCAGCGCCCTAAGACTGGCGGTATGATTGAAATTCAGCGAGGCAATCCTTTTGGCCTTGCGGTGATAGGCAGCAGGTGAAACGCCCACCACCTGCTTGAATTTACGGCTGAGATAAGTACCCTCGCTGTAGCCCACCTCAAGTGCCAGCGTGCTGAGGCTCTGTGATTCAGTCAGCAGGCGCTGCTGGACCCGGCGGATCCGCTGCAGGGTCAAATGCTCACTGAAGGAGCGGCCGGTGGCCTTGCGGAAGGTCCTTGAGAAATGCTCCGGGCTGACCCCGGCCAGCTCGGCCAGCTGTGCTCTGGTCAGATCCTCATTGTAATGTTCATCTATGTATTGCAGAACACGGTCAAGCCAGTGCTCCTGCGGATGCAGAATTCGAGCCAGCAGGCTGTAGAGGCCGGCCAGCAGCTCAGTGAACAGCAGCTGGACAGCAAACGGGTTGTCCTCTGACGGCTCATTCCATTTCTGCAGCAGCCTGCAGGCCAGGCTGCAGAGTGCTGCGGGGGCTTCGCTGTGCAGCCTGCTGCTGTTTAAGGGGCTTATGTCTTCCTGCTCCGGCGGGAGTGCCGCGTAATATTCAATCCATACCCCCTGGAGACTGTACTGGGCATTCAGAGAGAACGGCAGGCTGCTTTTGCAGCACAGCATTGCACCTGTGGAGAGGATATGCTCAGTACCTTCTATATCAATAATGCCGCTGCCGCCGGATACGATCATCAGGATAGAGTAAGGTGCCGGGTCACCCGGCCCGCTGCCTGCCGATAGTCCGGACAGATTAACGATCCGGCTGGGGATCTGGAAGCCTGCTGAATGCGGGAAAGGGCTGCCGGAAGGAAGATCGGTCATTTTCATATTCCCTCATTTCATATGATAATAGTTCTCAATTAGAGTATAGCAAGTTTTTTGGCTATTGACGATCCTCCGGCAGATACGTAAAGTTTAGAATAATCCGAGATCAGGGTAAAATGGAGTAATAAGAGGGGGATTGCCTGTGACGACCTGGAACCTGCAAGGAACGGTAAGCCACCTGCTGATCTGTAACGGCAGCAGCTGCAGAAAGAACAAGGGCGAGGAAGTAGCCGAAGCAATCGAAGACGAAATTGACAAGCAGGGAGCCGGAGGCCTTATTCATACAACTGTAACCCGCTGCAACGGGAGATGCTCCGATGCCTGTGTTGTGATCTCATATCCCGATGGGGTATGGTACCGGGAGATGACCCCGAAATCAGGTAAAGCGCTTGTGCGTAGGCTGCTGGAGGGAGAGCGGCTGGAGGACAATATCGTTTATACGTATGACGGCCAGTTCACCGCGGCTTCTGCCAGGGGTACCAAGGGGAAGAAGAAGAAGTGATAAGTTAAGGGTTAAAGGTGAATATTTGACTTGCAGGGCCTGCGTTGACTATGCTTATAGCAAGTGCATTTTATCACACTATTAGATGAAGGATTGTTGCAGGGGGGAGCCAGGGAGATGGAGAGGCTGCAGGTATGGCCCGAACGGTTTAAGCGATTTTTTCTGAATAACAGATTTGTTGTAACATTACTGATTGTACTGCTGATCGGCATTAACATTCTTGTGTTTTCCAAGGTTCCGTTTATATTTAAGCCGGTGTCGGCATTGCTCCATACGGTGGCAGCACCGCTGCTGCTGTCGGGAATTGCCTATTATCTGCTGAATCCGCTAGTAGACCGGATGGAGTCCAGGAGCAGAATCAAACGGGCTTACGGTATAGTCATTCTGTACTTGGCTATTGCCGGGATTGTCACGCTTATTCTGCTGACCGTAATTCCGATTATCCGCACACAGCTTATTGGTTTGATCGATAATTTTCCAAGATACAGCGAGCAGATCCAGGATGAGTTCATTAATCTGACCGGCAGCGAGCTGTTCGGGCGGATTCAGGAAAATGTGGGTGTGGGCACAAGCCTTGATTTTGGAGACTTGATGAGCAGAGCAACCACTTGGGCCACCTCATTCCTTAATGGTGCGGCAAGCGGTGTCGGTAATTTTGTCGGTGCCCTGACGGAGGTCGTTCTGGCTGTGGTGACTACACCGTTTATCCTGTTCTATCTGCTGCGTGACGGTAAGCGCCTGCCGGATTATCTGATGCGGTTTATCCCAAACGCCCTCCAGCCGCAGACCCGTCTCGTTATGAAGGAAATGAACAGCCAGGTGGCTTCTTACATCCGCGGGCAGATCATTGTCAGCTGCTGTATTGGCGCATTGTTGTACATAGGCTATCTGATCATCGGCCTTGAGTATTCACTGGTGCTTGCTATTGTTGCGGCGTGTACCGCAGTTGTCCCTTATCTGGGTCCGGCCATTGCGATTACTCCAGCCCTGATTGTGGCACTGGTCACCTCCCCGTTCATGCTGCTGAAGATGATTTTTGTCTGGACTGCTGTCCAGCTTATTGAAGGGAAATTTATCTCGCCGCAGATCATGGGCAAATCGCTGAAGATTCACCCGATTACTATTATTTTTGTGATCATATTTGCCGGTAAAATGTTCGGTGTGCTCGGTATCATTCTGGCTGTTCCGGGGTATGCCGTGCTCAAAGTTGTCGTTACCCATATTTTTCAGTGGTTCCGGTTCCGTTCCGGGCTATACAGAGTTGAAGCTGCAAAAGAAGTGGAGCAGGAACAGCCTGCCAAGGAATAGCGTGAGAGGATGATTGTTAGATGAACAGACCCGTGGCTCATACAATTTACGGAAAAGTGCAGGGGACGCACAGCGGCGGAGTGAACATCTGGCGCGGCATCCCGTTTGCGGCGCCGCCAGTCGGGGAGCTGCGCTTCCGCGCCCCGCAGCCGCCTGAGCCCTGGGATTTGGTCAGGGATGCGGTGGAATTCGGCCCGGCGGCACATCAGCCGCCGAGCTCAAGCAGCATCCGGTTCGGCGGTACGCAGCCGGTCTTCTCGGAGGACTGCCTGTATTTGAACGTCTGGGCACCGGCCGGAGAGCAGAAGCCTCTGCCGGTGATGGTCTGGATTCACGGCGGGACCTTTCTGACGGGGGCAGGCAGCCAGCCGATGTTCGACGGGACAAGGATGGCTGATGCCGGCCGGGTGATTGTGGTAACCGTCAATTACCGGCTGGGGCCGTTTGGCTTTTTGCATCTGTCACCGCTCGGAGAATATGAATCAAATCTTGGCCTGCTGGACCAGATTGCTGCCCTGCAGTGGGTGAAGGATAATATCGCCGGCTTCGGGGGGAATCCGGAGCAGGTAACGGTGTTCGGTGAATCCGCCGGCAGCATGAGTATTGCCGCGCTGCTGGCGATGCCGGCTGCGAAGGGCCTGTTCACCGGTGCCATTATGCAGAGCGGTGCAGCGCAGACAATGAAGCCGGAGGCCGGCGCACAGATTGCAGCGGCCTTCCTGGCAGAGCTTGGCGGTGATACCGCTTCTCTGCAGGCGGCTCCTGCAGAGGATATTCTGGCAGCTGCGGCCCGGATGGTTTATAAGGTGGCCGGCAATTCGCTCAGCCTGCTGTTCCAGCCGCTGATTGACCCGGCAACCCTGCCGGTGGAGCCGGCTGAGGCCATAGCCGGAGGCGCGGCCGCCGGCATTCCGCTGATGATCGGCACGAATCTGCATGAAGGCCATCTGTTCTTCCGGGGCGACCGCGAGGGGGCAGGCTTTGACCAGTCGCTCAAGGCGCTTGAGCTGATGCTGGGTGTGGATAATTTGGCGGAGCTCGCCAGCCATTATCCGCATAACTGGGAGGGGCAGGCGGAGATGATGACCGACCTGTACTTCTGGGACAGCTCGATTGCCTTTGCGGAGCGGCAGCTGGAGCATGCGCCGGTCTGGATGTACCGGTTCGACTGGACCATCCCCGGCCATCCGCTGCTGGACAAGGCGGTGCACGGTGCAGAAATCTATTACGTGTTCAACACGATAGATTTGCTGCATCAGTACGGCGTGTCCGTCAGCCCTGAGCTCAGTGCACTGGCAGAGCGGATGCAGGCAGCCTGGACTGCTTTTGCGCACCGGGGCAGCCCGGAGGCGGCCGGCCTGAGCTGGCCGGGATACGTGCCCGGCGAGCGCGCTACGATGATCTTCGGGCCGAGCCTTCAGGTGCAGACTGACCCGGACCGCGAGAAGCGCAGACGGCTGCTGTCCGCACTGCAGACTTCCAGGCAGGACTGAAGCTGATGATTGAACAAGAAATCCGCCAGGGAGGTCCTGGCGGATTTCTTTGCGTTTTCAGACTGAATGAACACAGTAAGAAAACAAAATGATAGACTGAAATGTTGCTTTTATGGGCTACAGGCTCCAGAAAACCGTCTATTCCTTTATTTTCTTCCGGTATCCGCTATTCCGCTCCGGCCGCCCGGACCACCCGGAGCCCCTGATCGGGCCCATACCCGCCGGGCTCGAATTTGCCCCGAAACGAAACTGCGTTATTGCTTACATCACCGATCCAGCCGCCGCCTTTTACGATGCGGTAGGCTCCGCCCTCGGCATCCGCTTCGCTGTACCAGTCCCAGCACCATTCCCGCACATTGCCGGACATATCATAGAGCCCGTACTCATTGGGCTTCCTGCCTCCGCCGGTTTTGGTGCTGTTGTTATTGTGCTCAATGACTGGCCAGAGCCAATCTCCCGATAAATAACGGTCGCCGGCATTCCGCCAGTACCACGCCACATCATCTGCATTGTTGCTGCCGCTGTAGGTATAGCCTTGGCTTAACTGTCCGCCGCTTGCGGCATATTCCCATTCGGCCTCCGTCGGCAGCCGGTAGCCGTCCGCGTCCGTGTTGAGCGTTACTGTCCATTTCAGCACATCGCTCCCGCTTTTATTGGCCGGGTCGCGGGTCTTTGTATCGATCACATAATAAGGTTCAAATCCCTCTTGAGTACTCCGTTTATTGCAGTACTCCACAGCGTCATACCAGCTGACCATTTCCACCGGCAGGCGGCTGCCCTTGAATAAGGATGGGTTGCCACCCATGACATCTATCCATTCTTGCTGCGTAACCTCATACTTGCCGATATAGAAATCAGGGAGGGTGACGCCTTGAACAGCGTAATGGGTCAGGGTGCTGACAAATGTTCCGCCTTGTATCAATACCAGGCTGTCCTCCTGGACAGGTTCATCCGTAGGCTTAGGAGGAGCAGACTGCTCCTGCGAACAACCGCAGAGCAGGGCCGTCAGGGCAATCGCGAGGACATGCCACAGTTTGCTCATGAATCATTCTCCTTTATGTGGCTAGAAGAGCTGGGGCTGCCGTATGTATCTCCGGCAGCAAGCCGCCCGGCGGCAACCGGACGGCTCTCGGCCATATGTGGTTAAATCCTTACCACACCGTTACATTGGAGCTGCCGCTGCTCTGGTAGCCTTCGGTAGCCAGCACCTGGTAGGACCAGCTGCTGCCCAGATTCATGCCCTTGCTCTTCCAGGCATTCACATGGTTAGCGAAATTAATCGCAACGTTGCTGCCGGTTGCCCGTTTCGACTGCCGGACGCTCCAGAACTGGGTGAAGGTCGCGGTGCCGTCGATGGACGGCGCATTAGTCCGCGTAGTTGTATAGATATCATAGGTGCCGCCATCACTCGTAACGGTACCTTTATAAGTACCGGTAGGCCGGTAGGTTCCCCAGCTGTCAACGACGTAGTATTCGATCAGTGAGTTGCGGGTCCATCCGTAGAGCGTCAAATAGGCATTGCCTGACGGTGACCATACACCGGCATTGTAATTAATAGTCCGGCTAGCCGATCCGGTATTCCAGCCTTTACCGACCACGAAATTACCTGTATTAGACCAATTAACGCTATAATTACCTCCAGTTCCATTGACAGCGTTTACAGTTCCTCCGCCGTCAGTCCAGTTCTGCCAGTAATCAGTCGCTGCTGCTCCTGCCGTTGCTGCAAACATGCCAAAAGCCATTGAAGCTGTAAGAAGTGCTGTAACTGCCTTTTTAAACTTGAACATGGGAAAGCCTCCTAGAGTTTGATGGGGTGTTCATTGGTTCATTGCCTTGCCTGAGAATGTGCTTTTCGGAATGCGGATTTGCGCTTATCCCCTGCCGCCGCTTCATCTCCTTCCGGTGGGTCTCTCGGCATATTTGCTAGAATACGAGATGATTATAGAATAACAGCGCTATCATTACTATTTACCAAATTAAAGGTGTTACCCGGATTTTTACATATATTAGAGATTCACCCGTCAGGCTGTCCGGCGCAAAAAGGGAGTGCTCCCGGATAATCCGGAACACTCCCTTTTCAAATTCCCTTTTCCTTTAAAGCAAAGAAATTCTGCAGTTAGTTAACCGGCACGTACCCGGTCTTAGCCACCAGCTCCTGTCCCTCGGGAGACACGATCCAGTCGAGGAACTCCTGCTGCTTAGGAGAAGGTGTTCCTGTTGTTACAGCATAAAAATTCACTGTGTACGGGTAAGCTCCGCTGCTGATGTTCTCTCTGTTCGGCTCAATCCCGTCTATTGCAAGCAGCTTAAGCTCGTCGCTGCTGTTCATCTGGGAGGCATAGTAGAGGAAGCTGAAGCCGATAGCGTTTTTGTAGTTACGGTAATTGGAGGTCCGGGAGATAATACCGCTCATCAGGCCCATCACATCCTCAGACGGAGGCTGCATCAGGGTGCGGTCCTGCATGATTTTTTGGAGCATGGACTGGCTTCCGCTGCCCTCATCACGCTGAAAGGCCCGGATCCGGTCATTCCGGCCGCCTGCTTCCTTCCAGTTGGTCAGCCCGCCGGAGTAGATGTCCATAATCTGCTCCGTGCTCAGGCTGTTTACCGGATTACGCTT